>DASRGM010000038.1:0-23076 GCA_035651035.1 Terriglobales bacterium | reverse complement strand
TCACCATGAGGCACGGAGTTCACGGAGTTGATGAAGCATCTTCTGCGTGAACTCCGCGTCGTGGCGAAAACAGGCTGACCTGGCTTACAGCGAGCGCAGGAAGTTCAGCAGGTCCTGCTGGTCGGAGCTGGAGAGGTGGTTGTAATTGTTGACCACCGTGTTGGCTTCCGAAGCAGGATACTGACGGTTGCCGCTGCTGGCATGTGTCTGTATGGCCTGGATCGCCGCAGGCTGGCGAGCTATTAGGTTTTCACTTCAAATGCAAACGATCAGAAGGTGACGCGAACGATGGAAGTGACGCGTGGCTGTTCCCGATCTCGCGAGGAGGATTTCAGCGCTGCGTCGACTACTTCTTTGCGGCGCTGGGTGGCAGAAGATTGTTCAAGCGAAGATACATCGCGGCGGCGCTGTAGTGGTCAGCCCACCCCGCGGTGAGGCGGACGAGCAAGGCCCCGCGCGTGCTGGTCTGTCCATTGCCGAGCGTCACCGCCTGGCCGAGATTGCTGTCATTGGCGTTCTCGAGCACCTGGCTGCAGTACGCAAAAGAGTCTTTCACCGCTTTGGCCAGAGTATCTTTCGAGTCGCTCTCGCTCAGCTTGACGTCGTGGGTTTCGCCCCCGATGGCCGAGCACAGGCGATTATTGGATTCGGCGACATGCGTCATCAGGTGACCGAAGGTGATCTGCTCCGGCGTCGGGCGGTAGCTGTACTTGTCGGCGGGCATCTCGTCGGCCGCACCCGTCAAATTTCGTCCGTAGTGTTCTCCCATCTGGCGGACGGCGCTGACCACAGCGTCGTTCGCACTGGGCGAGGAATCCTTCGATTGCTGGGAAAAAACTGGAACCAGGCTCATGAGCAGGAACGCTGCAGTAACGATGAGTTTCATAATTCCTTCCTCCAGGTTGCGATGTCGCCGCTCGGGGAAGCGCGGCCACACGCTGCGATTATGCGCTTCAGCTCAGGGACCCTTCGGGCAGGCTCTTCGGTTGGGGCGGCGGCGATACCGTTTCCTGCACCGGCGCGGGAGGCGGCACTGCCGCCTTCTGCTTCTCTTCCATTTCGATCTTCAGCAGCTCGCTTTGCAGTTGCCGGCGGAGGTCGTCGCGCATCATGCGGAATTGCGCCACGAACTTGGCAAGCTGCCGGGCGACTTCGGGCAGCCGCTTGGGGCCGAAGATCACCAATGCCAGCAGCAGGATGAAGATGATGTCAGGCATGACGGTTCAGTCGGCAGATGTGAGGAGTTGGGCCCGCGGCGAACGCTACGGCTTCTTTTCCGCCTCAGTGGGTGTTGCCGCGTCTTTGCCGTTCATCGATTCTTTGAAGCTGCGAATGCCTTCGCCCAGCCCTTTGCCGAGCTCCGGCAGCTTCTTGGGACCAAACACCAGCAGGGCGATAAACAGAATGACCAGCAGGTGCATTGGCTGAAACAGGTTATCGAGCATAGAAACTCCTGTGAACAGCATAGCGCATTTGCTCGGGAATGGCCCGCAAGATCTTCGGCCATTCGTGCAATTAAAGTGTTACTCCTAGTACGTTACCCGGCCCCGGCAGCTTATTGTTGGCCCGCGGCGGCTCACCGGCCGTGCTGTCGCTTGTAGATGCGCTCCACCTCTTCCACCGTATCGATATCTTTGGGCAGCTTGTCGTCGCGTACTCGCACAATTCGCGGAAATCGAAGCGCATATCCGCTGTCGTGCCGGTCGGAGCGCATGATGGCGTTGAAGGCGACTTCGAACACGATTTTCGGCTCGACCTCGCGCAGGTGGCCATGGTCGGCCGTCGTATGCGCCAGGAACCACTGGGTGAGTTGGGCGATCTCCTTATCGGTCAGACCGGAGTAGGCTTTTCCGATATTGACCAGCTGTTCGCCCTTGCGCACGGCGAAGGTGTAGTCGCTAAGCACGTGGATGCGCTTGCCGTGCCCAAACTCGGCTGCGGTGACCACGACATCGAGTGTGGCCAGCTCGCGCTTCAACTTCAGCCACCAGCGGCCGCGGCGTCCCGGCAGGTAGGGCGAGCCCACATCCTTGATCATCAGGCCCTCATTGCCGCGCGCCATCGCTTCTTCAAAATACTGCTCCAGCCGCGCGGGCGAGTCGGCGCCCATCGATGGGGCGCGCAGCACCCAGCCGGAAATCGCCGCCGGTGCAGCGATTTCCGGCTCCAGCAGGAGATTGCCTTGCGCGTTCACCACCGCACGAGGCGCTACGCATTTCGCCCCGGCGAAGACGCTGTCCAGCACCTGCATGCGTTCCGATAGTGGCTGGTCCAGAGTCAGCCCGCCATCCGCATAAATCACATCGAAGACCACATAGGCAACCGGGACCTGCTCGATCAGATCGTGAGTGACCCGCTTGCGTCCCAGCCGCTTCTGAATTTCCCCGAAGGGCAGAGCGTGGCCGCCGTCTTCGTTATGATGCCAAGCCACAATCTCTCCATCGAGGATCACTTCGCTTTCGAATTCGCCAAGCGGCGCCGCCAGCTCGGGAAACGACTGGGTCACATCGTCCAGGGTGCGTGAGAACAGCCTGACCTGCGGGCCGCCGCAATGCGCCTGCGCCCGGATGCCGTCGTACTTGTCCTCAACCTGGGCATGCTCAAAATAATGGAAGGCCTCTTCGGCATCGGCCGCCGGGCTGGCGAGCATGAATCCGATGGGATGGAACAGCCGCATGCGCGCCTCGCCAAGCCGGTGCTCGGAGGCGAGCAGCAACGCCTCCCCGACGTCGCCCAGCAGCATGTTGGCGCGCTGCACCGCAGCCAGCGGCTCTTCATAGGCCTTTGCGATGGCCTCTTCCACCAGGCTTTCCTTCAGCCCGATGCGCAGCTCGCCGGTGATGATCTTCAGGATGTACTTGGCCTCGAGCGCGGTGGCTCGTACCAATAGCTGCAGCAGAACGGCACCCTTGGCGGCAGGAGTACGGGTCTCGGCGATCTGGTCGAAGGCGGCGCGCACATCCGCCAAGGCGATGGTCGGCTGCGTGGGCGCTTTGGCCAGCAGAACGTCATAGGCGGCAGCGCCCAGATCTCCACGTTTGCGATAGGCCGCAGTCATCGCCGCGTCGCTTTCGCCGGTGATCTCACCGACCAGCTTCCACAACGCCGCCCCGCCAATCTGCAACGTGCGTTCATCGAATGCGGGGAAGGCGCGTCCGGAGAGAAAAATGGCCGCGATGGCTGCCTCGCGCGGCGAACGCTCGCGAACGTACTCGGCAACTGAGGCTATCTTTTCGGTCTTCTTGGTTGTGGCGGCGATCCGCTCGCACAATTCAGCCAGCCGCTGCATAGCTTTTCTTGGATGTTCCCTGGGCTCCGCCGGCTCGCAACTCCTGCTCAGCATTTCGTCCACAGGCGGCAACCCACACCCGGAGCAGTGTTTGGGATTTGAACACGCAGTCAAATTCCAACGCCGGATTGCGAAAAACACGGCTGCTGATTAGGCAACAGGGCGCCATTCACCAACGTCCAACTCTCCATACCCGCGACGTCGGGGCCGTAGTATCTCGCGATGCCGAAAGCGTTCAACACAACGATGGTGGTTTGCGTGCTATCGCTGGCCGCGGGCTTTGTCTCCCTGCAAAGCGGCGCCATGCAATCCGGGCCGGCAGCCACCTCGCCGGCGAAAGCAGTTTCCGGCAGCGAGCCGGCTGCTGCAACTCCTGTTGACCCCAAGCCCGCGCCGGCCACACCGATAGACGCCAAGACGGCCGAGTTGGGCGGCAACACTTGGAACCCCGACTGGGACATTTTCATCGAGCAGGCGGTCCCGCCGGAAATGCTCTCCTCCCGGGTGCCACATGACGTGCGCAAGTTCTGCCCCAACTTCTACCGCATGAGCGATAACGACAAGCGCATCTTCTGGGCGTATTTTTTTCAGGCGCTGGCGGGCGCCGAAGCGGGACTGAATCCGACGACCAATGTGCGCCACTCGCAGATGGCAAAAGTTGACAGCGTTACCAAGCAGCCGGTGCACAGCGAGGGCTTGCTGCAACTGACCTTCGAAGATGAAAAGAGCTACGGCTGCGAATTCGACTGGCAAAGAGACCGACAGTTGCCCGGCCACGATCCGGCGCGTACGATCCTGCAGCCGAAGAACAACCTGCAGTGCGGGATCAAGATCCTGACAAACCAGATCATCGATCAGCACCGTCCGTTGGTTACCAGCCATTCGTATTGGTCCACTCTGCAGCCCGGAACGGTCGCGTATCGGGTCTTCGCGAAGGAGATGACCAATCCGCCTGCCGCATGCGCGAAGCCGGCGCGTCCGCAACACTTGAAGGACGTGACCACCGCGGACGTGCATCAACAGGTCGAAGACGCCAAAGCGCAGTGAAGCGGGACTCCGCGTTTACTCCTCCATTGCTGCGCGTCACAAAGCGGCCGAGCTCCTGGTATCGTAAGCAACGCTAAGAACCCATCTTTTGTGTATAGATCTCGCGCGTCTGCCGCATCAGCTCCGTCAGGCGCATCTCGGGATCGAAGCTGTCATTCGCGCCCAGCACTCTCCACAACAGCTTTTGCGCGGCCCGTCGCGGATGGTCGGCGACGGGAAGCCACTTGCGCGCGCGTCCGGTTACGAGCCGCACCACGTGTTCCACCGTGCGCAGGAAATGCGCGCCGGACGCCAGGCACTCGAATTCCTCCTGCTGCAGCAACCCAGCGGCCTGCAATGCGCGCAGCCGCTCCAGCAAGGTTCCCGTCAGCCAGATGCGGTGCTCCGCCTGCAGCGCTCCGGCCAGATAGTCGAGATCGTAGACGCCGCCGGGACCGGTCTTCAGGTTGGGCGCGGTATCGCTGCGCTCCAGCCGCTGGCGAAGATCGCGCAGCTGCGCCGCAAAATCTTCGCGATGCGCCAGCTCGGCCGCGCCTTGCTCAACCACCGCGACGGCGTGTTGCGCCACCTCACCATCGCCGGCCACCGGGCGCAGCTTGACGTACGTCAACGCCTCCCAGGGATGGGCCTCATCGCGAAAGTAGGCCGCGAGTTGCTGTGGCGTAATCACCAGCTCGCCCTCGCGCCCATGAGGACGCAGACGCGCATCCACCGAGAACACCGTCCCATCGCGCGTGTAGGCGGTGAGCGCCTCCATGAGCCGCTCCGCCGCGCGGCGGGTCGCGTCGCGGTCGCACTTGTTGTCCGAGACAAACAGCACATCGGCATCGGACAGCAAGTCGAACTCGCCGGCGCCCAGCCGGCCCAAGCCTAAGACGGCGAATCCCGCGGGCGCGCCGGCGATGGCCAGCGCCGCCTGGATGGCCGCATCCGCCGCCGCCGTGTTGTCGCGCAGCGAATCGAAGACGTCGCGCGATGGAAACAGGTCGAGCGCGCCCGACATCACCAGGCGCTGCCGATAATGCCGCCGCAGGACGGCCATGGCTTCGGAGGCGTCGATGTTGCCGCGTGCGAGATGCTGAAATACCGGGTCCGCAGCGTAGTGCTGCGGCGCCTGCCCTACGTTTGCCGCAGGGCCCGCCTCCATCGGTTGCACGCCAGAGTGGGACGCGGCCTGCCACGGCCTGACGTCGTCCGCTCCGGCGGCAAACAATCCTTGCGTCCGCGGAATCGCGTTCACCGGCATTTTCTCCAACAGCGCGATTTCCTCCGGATGGCGCACCAGTATCTCAGTGAGAAATTCGCTGAACTCGAAGATGGTGAGCGCCTTCTCCACCGCGCCCGGCGAGCGCAGCACCGCGCCGTAGCGTTCGGAGGTGGTTCCCGCCGAGCTGAAGAAGCGATCGAGATTGCGGCGCGCGTGCTGCGACAAATCCACCCGCAAGGCGATCTCGCGCAGGCGCGGCGCATCGATAGCCAGCCGCTGCATCATCTGGCTATAGGTGCTCTCGGGCGTGGCCGGCGCCTCCGGCCACAGCTGAAACTCCGCCGCCTGCTGGTCCTGGCTCTGCTCGCGGAAGATGACGCGCTGGTATATCTCCGCCACCGCGGACATGCGGCGCCGCACCAGCGCAAGAAACTCCTCCGGAGTAGGCGCCGCCGTGCCCTCGCGCGTCAGACTGCGCGCCAGCACTTCGATCTCGGCGCGCGATTGCGGCAGCCGGTGCGTCTGCTGGCCGTGGCGCAGTTGCAGGCGGTGTTCCAGGTTGCGCAGAAATTCATACGCGTTGGTGAGGTTGTGGAAGTCCTTGCCGCCGATGTGGTCCTTGTCGTGCAGCTTCTGCAGCGCGAACAGCGTGCCGCGCGAGCGCAGCCACGACTCCGTGCCCCCGTAGACGCGCTGCAGGCACTGCACCAGGAACTCGACATCCCGGATGCCGCCGCGATCGACTTTCACGTCGATGGCGCTTTCCGCCGCGTCGCCGCCGAACCCGGCGTTGGCTGGAGAGCCCGGCTGGAGCGGCCTCAGCAGATTGCGGCGGCGATGGCTGCCGATCTTTTCGCGCGTCTCCAGTGCGGTTTTGATGGCGGCAAAGTTGATCTCCGGGCGATAGACATAGGGCTGCACGGCGCGGGCAAATTCGCGCGCCAGGCCAACGTCGCCCGCCGAGTGCCGCGCCTTGATCATCGCCTGCAGCTCCCAATCCTGCGCAACCCGCGAGTAGTAGTGCACGGCATGAATGAGCGAGACTGCGGGCAGTCCTCCGCCGCCCTGAGGTCGCAGCCGCAGGTCCAGGCGAAACACCGGGCCTTCGCGGGTATGCCGTGCCAGCAGCTCGGTGGTCTGCTGCGCCATGCGGATGAAGTATTCGCGGTTGGAAATCTCCGCGCCGGCCGGCTCCTCACCGCCATCGTAGAGATACAGCAGGTCGATGTCGGAGCTGTAATTCAGCTCGTTGCCGCCCAGTTTACCCAGCGACAAGACGGCGAAGCGCGCATCCACTACACGGCCATGCGGGTCGATCGATTGTGGCGAGCCGAAGCGGTGCTGCAGCTGCGTCTGCACTTCGCGCAGGGCCTCCTCGATCAGCACGTCGGCCAGCGCGGAAATCTCGCCCGTGGTCTCGGCCAACGTAGCTATGCCCAGCACGTCGCGCAGCATAATGCGCACATACTCGCGGCGCTTGAAGCGCGCCAGCAGCGCCGCAGGATCACTCCACAGCGCCGATCCGGAATCCGCGCTCTCCGGCGCGCCCGTCTGTGGCGCAATGGGATGGGAGAGCGAGCGCATGCGCGCAAAGCTCTCCTGGAATTCTTCGCGCGAGTAGGTGCGGTCGAGGGTGCGATCGCGCAGCAGGCCCTGGAACAGGTCGGGATTGTGGATCAGCGTCTCGCCCAGCCACGCGCTGTAGCCAAAGATTACGACGGTGTAGTGCACCAGCGAAGGATGCTTCTGCAGCAGAGAGAACAACTCGGGCGAGGCGGTCTCCGCCAGCCGCTCGAACTGATGAAGGGTGGAGTGCGGATCGGGCGAGCCGGGCAGCAGAGCGGAAAACGCGCTGTAGACGCTTGCGGGTACGAGCTTCTGGATATTAGCGAGATGGGCGGCGACGTCCGCATCGCGCGATGCGACCGGCGGCCCGGCAAGAGTCTGGAGGGGATCAACCACTGATCAGCGATTTTATTATGCCGGACGCCCACTCAAGTGTTGGCCGCGACGATGCGGCATTCAGCGTTCAATCTGTGCTGTCCGCTTCAGGCCCTCGTGCATGAGCGGCCATCTCCATGCATCTCTGCTGATTGGCGTAGTCGCCTAATTGGTTATAGGCATAGCTCATGTGGACCCATGCCGTACTCCGCGTATAGGCCATGAGTTCGGGAAACGCCTGCGTCATGTCGAGCACTTGCTGAAATTGCCGGATGGCGGCAGCGGGGTGCCGATGCTCTTCCTCGTAGATGCCGATGTGAAGGCGCGGAGGCGTGTACAGCGGATCCATAGCGACTGAAGCGCGGAAGTGAGCGATGGCGGTGTCCGGATCGCGGTTGAGCAACAAGGTTTCGCCGATCATGTTTTCGGCGAAGTAATTGTTCTTCGTGTTCTCGGCGGTGTGCGTCCACAGGGTCAGATCGTCGGACCAGTAGCTGAGTTGGCGCCGGGTAGCGAAGGGCAGCAATAACACGATGGCGAGCCCGCAGGCCGGCGCCCAGATCGCGGAAGCGCGCCACTGTCCCGCCCAGTCCGCAAAACCCCAGACCGCGGCCAGGAATAGTCCAACGAAGGGCAGATACGCATAGCGGTCGGCCATCGCCTGCGCGCCGACCTGCACCAAGCCGATCATTGGTACCATCGTCCCGAGAAACCACAACCATCCCACCATGAGATACCGCCGGCGGCCACGCAGCACAACGCTGAGGACGGTGACGGAAATCAGCAGAAGACACGCCGCCGCAACCCGCCACGATGAGGGCGCTGTGCGATCGTGAGGATAGAAGAACGCCAGGTGCGCCGGCCAGATTGCCTGGCCCAGGTAGCGCACGTAAGCGATCACAGCATTCGCCAGGCGCGAAGCCGGAGAGAACGCGTTGAACTGGCCGCCCATGGTGCCGCCTGCATGTTGCGCCCGCAGCGTGACCACCGCGCTGGCCGCGGAAAGCGCCAGCAGCGGCAGCTTCTCCATCGCCAGCCAGCCCAACGTTCGCGGCGGCACGATCTTCGTCACTGCACCCGGCGACTCGCCCTCATCGGCGGCGGCCACAGGTTGCACCAGTACGGGTCGGAACATCCGCCGCAGGGGCCAATAATCCCACAGCAGCAATACGAAAGGCAGGGTCACGATCTGCGGCTTGCACATCAAGCCAAGCGCGTACAGACCGGCGACGACCAGATACGTTGTAACGCGCGGCTTACGCGCATACGTGTAGTAAGCTCCCAGCGCCAGCAGAAAGAAGAACATGCTCAACAGGTTTTTGCGCTCGGCCACCCAGGCCACCGACTCCACGTTAATGGGGTGAAGCGCAAACAGGGCTGCGACCATGAAGCTGCGCCCGCGACGCCGGGTCGCCTGCGACAGTATCCAGAAAAGAGTGACGACGTTCAGCACATGCAGCAGCAGGTTGGTTTCATGATGGCGGCCGGCATCGAGCCCAAACAGATGCCAGTCCAGCGCATGCGATAGCCAGGTCAACGGATGCCAGTTGGCGGCGCGGTAGGTGGTGAACGCCCACTTCACAGTCTCCCAATTCAGTTGCTGGATGTGGGAATTAGTGACGACGTAGCCGTAGTCGTCGAGAAAGATGAAGGGATTACGGTTGACGATCGAGTATGTGGCCGTGGTGGCGGCAATCAACGCGAGCACCAGTACCGCTTCCCGCAACGCCGGAGGGAGAAGCCGCTCAAGCCTGGGGCCCATGTTGCCGTCACTCATACCGGAAACCACAGCTCATCGCAAGACGAGAGTGTACCTGAGCCGCGCCTGACACGCGCGTGTCGAGTCTGGGTAGTGGGTCAGTTTGAAATCGCAGCGGTTGAAAGAGCACGACTTCAGCCGTGCCGAGAGGAACGACGGATGGAGTTGCCGCGGCTAAAGCCGCCGTCAATGGCCCGTGGTTCGCCGGACTGAACCCCGGCTCTTCCACCGCTAAGAATTCCAAACTGCCACCACGACCGAATTCTCGTTACGCATGATTGAGGGGCAGACCCGATGCAAACCGGCAGATGAGGAGATCAGCCCTTCTTCAGGCCGAGCGGCGCGAGCAAAAAAAAACGAGGGGCACCTGGTTGGGTGCCCCTAAGATTCACGTAAGCAAGTGCCGCTCTCGCTAAGTGCTAGCCACGGAACTTGCGGCGAATTACGCCAGCCAGCGCCAGGGCGCCAGAGCCCATCAGCAGCAAGCTGCTCGGTTCCGGCACGGAGGTTGTTCCGCCGCTCGGTGTAACCGAGACATTGTCCAGAGCGATGTACGCCGGATCGTCCTGGAAGAGGAACGTAATCGTGTCGTGGCCGGTGCCGGTCTCGTTGAAGGTGAAATTCGTCCAGACATTGCCGGTGTTCGGGTCAGTCTGCGACAGTACTGTGGTTCCGTCCCACATTACGGTGACGCTGCTGGGATCGTCGCCTACCGCGTTTAGCCAGAAGCTGAACAGGTAGGAGCCGCCAGCGGTGTCGCTGAAGGACTGGCTGATTCCGCCTTGGCTGCCTACCGGCCCAAAGGTGGCGTAGAAGCTGCCTTCCTGGGCGCCGGTGAAGCTAACGAAGGGCCCGCTTACGACCTGCGAGAACTCAAAGTTCCCCACTTCGTTCCATCCCGTGAAATCGCCCGTCTCGAACCCGCCATTGGTCACCAGGTTCTGGGCAAAGGCCGCTGGCGCGCATACCAAAACTGCCATGGCGACAACGACCAGCAGGGTTTTTGCTTTCATATCTCCTCCGGAGTTGTGAGTTGGCCTAACTCACTGTCCGGAATCGCACGTTTGCTTCCAGTTCACGCGGTAATAGATTCATTCACTTACCCGTGACATCGTAAACGGCAAGTGCAGAGAGTTGCGGTTCCGGGGAAAAACACGTGACCGGCGGGATGCCAAGTCGCTGCGTAGGGGCCGCGTCCCGCTGTCCGGCAAACGGCTTGAGATATCATCCCAGATGCTTCGAAGCACTGAACTTGGAGCGCCGTTTGCCTGGACTCACCCGGCTATTCGCTTTCGACCGCTATGGCACCTCGCCGTCGCGCGAGGTAGTCGCCGGCCTGACCACCTTCACCACGATGTCTTATATCGTGGTGGTGAATCCGGCGATTCTCTCCGCCGCCGGTGTCCCTGAAGGCCCGTCATTTGTGGCCACCGTACTGGTATCGGCTTTCGGCTGCTACCTGATGGCGTTTTACGCCAACCGGCCGTTCGCCATCGCGCCCTACATGGGCGAAAACGCCTTCATCGCCTATACCGTCTGCAAGGTGCTGGGCATCCCGTGGCCGACCGCCCTGGGTGCCGTCTTCCTGGCCGGCTTGCTCTTTATCGTCATGACCGTGACCCATTTGCGGCGCTGGGTGGTCGAAGCCATACCCAGTTCGTTGCGCTACAGCTTTGCCGTGGGCATGGGGCTCTTCCTTACGTTTATAGGGCTGAACGAATCCGGGCTGGTGAAGCTGGGAGTGCCGGGAGCGCCAGTCAAACCTGGTCCGCTGACCTCGCCGCCGGTCCTGATAGCGATCTTCGGCTTCCTGCTGCTGGCGGTGCTGGTCATCCGCAAAATACCGGGCGCGATCCTGATTGGCATCCTGGTCACCGCGGTCGTCGCTCATCTGGCCAGGGTCACCCCCACGCCTGGACGCCTGGTCAGCATGCCTCCGGCGCTCGCCCCGCTCCTCTGGCACCTGGACTTCCGCGGCGCCCTCGCCTGGCGCAGCTTCCCGGTCGTTCTGACCGTCTTTATTATGGCGTTCGTCGACACCATGGGGACGCTGATCGGGCTGTCGGCACGTGCCGGCTTCCTCGATCAGGACGGCCACCTACCGCAGATCGAGCGCCCCATGCTGGTGGACGCCATCTCCACCTGCGTTGCTCCCGTGCTGGGCACGACCACCGCAGGCGCCTTCATCGAGTCGGCAACCGGGATCGAGGCGGGAGGCCGCACCGGGTTGACCGCCCTCGTGACCGGCACCTGCTTTCTGCTCACGCTATTCTTTGCGCCGGCCGTGGCCGCCATCCCTTCCATCGCCTATGGCCCGGCGCTTATCATCGTGGGACTCTTCATGCTGGCGCCCATCGTGCGAATTGATTTCACGGATTACTCGGAGTCGGTGCCCGCCTTCGCGGTGGTTACATTAATGTCATTCACTTTTAATATCGCGATTGGGATCTGCGCCGGGTTCGTGCTCTATCCTGTTTGCAAGGCAGTGGCGGGCAAATGGCGGCAACTGCGCCCCGGCCTGCTCGTGCTGACCGCGCTTTCGCTGCTGTTCTTTATCTTTTATCCGTATGGCTAAAGTCATCCGTATCACCAAAGCAAGAACGGTAAAGCTGGCCTTAGAGCAAGCATCGGTAGAGCTGACCCTCAGGCTAGCGTCTACGCCCTTGTTATAACTCCCGAGCCGGCTATACACCACACAACCGCAACGAGCACCTCATCGTCGAACAGAGTGACGAATTCTTATCTCAGGGAGTACAAGTGGGCGCAACGAGCAGGCGGTTGAACCCGGCATTGCCGCTTGCGCTGGTGTTTTGCGTTACGCTGCTGTTCAGCCCGGCGCGCGCCCAGTCGCATGACAATTCCGCTCCCAAAGTCAAGCAGGACTTGTCGACGGTCTTTGCCCACCACGTCCCCGTGGTTCCGGCGCGGCCCAGCGATTACCAGCCCGTCACCCCGCAGCAGCGCCTGGTATGGTTCACGCGGGCGACGGCCGGACCCAAGAGCCTGCTGGGAGGCGTTTTCTCGGCGGGCTTCGGCACCGCCACCAACAGTCCGCACGAGTATGGTCCGCACTGGGAAGGCTTCGCTAAACGCTATGGTATGCGGCTTACCGGCGTCTCCACCGGAAATGCCATCGAAGCCAGCCTCGGTGCGGCATGGGGTGAAGATCCGCGATACCACCATACTGTGGGTTTGCCCGTAGGGGCGCGGCTGCGCAACATCGCCGATCTCACCTTCCGGGCCTATCGCTCCGACGGCGAGCGCCACCCTGCCTACGCCCGCTACGTCGCCATCTTCGCCAACAACTTCGCCTCCAACTCCTGGCGCGCGCACAGCGAGGCCGATTGGCAGCACGCGATGGTGCGCAGCGGCGAAGGCTTTGGCGCCCGCTTCATCTCCGACTCCTTTAACGAATTCTTCCCCGAAATATGGCGGCGGCTGCATCACGAGCGGTGATAGCAGGAGAGCGGGAAACGCTCATCAGAGATTGCCTATGAATCCCCTAGCTCAGGATCCCTTAACCACTATCCCCAACCACTTTCTTGAACTGCTCATGCCGGCGCAGCGCCTGCTGCATCAGTTGCTGGAATTCAGGCTCGCCGTGCAGGCTCTCCATCAGCGGGTCGCGGACGAAGTAGGGATAGCAAAAAAAGCCGCCGTCGATGCTATGCCGCAGCATATGTAGAGCGGCAGGCTTATCGCCCAGCACGGCGTAGGCCTGCGCCACTTTGTAGATACCTTCCGGGTCGGCCACGCCGCGCTCTTCAATCTTGTCCTCCGTCTGTCCCAGGAACTTGATCCCGGTCGCATTGTCGTGCCGGATGGCAGAGCTGAGCGCCCGTCCAACATCGACGGGCAGCAGAGAAGGATTTTTGGCATAGGCGTCGTCGAAGTCCTTCGCCGCCTGTTCGCGATTACCGATGTAGTATTCCGCCAGCCCGCGATAGAAGACGATGTACGCCGCCCCATTCGCCGGCAGGCTCTGCAGAAACTTGTCGTACTCGCCGAGGTAGAGATATCCGTTAATCGCCGAGCTGCTGATCTTCACTTGGGGATTGTTCTGGCGCGCCTTCTCGCACTCCGCCACCGACTCCTTCAGCATCCCCGCAAAGCGATAGGCGTAGCCAAGCTCCCAGTGGGCCTCAGCGTTGTTGGGGCTGTCTTTCAACACCGAGCGCAGCAGCGGCACGGCCTGCTCCACCCGGCCGGTATCGGTCAGCAGGTTCGCCAGATAAATACGCGCGTCCACCAGCGCCGGATTGAGCGCGATGGCTTTCTCGTAGGCGGCCTGCGCCTTGCCGTACTGCTCCCGCCCGCCGTATTGCAGTGATCCGCTGGTGGTGTACGCGCGCCCCAGATGCGCCCAGGCCGGCGCGTAGTTGGGCGCCAGCGCCGTGGCTTTCTCCAGCATGTCGATGGCTGCCGGAAAATCGTTCAACGAGTAATAGTCGATGCCGCGCAGATAGTCTTCGTAGGCGGCATTGTCGATCGGCTCGGAGGGCTTCAGCTTGGCCGCCTCCGACGGCGAAAGGTTCAGCTCCAGTTGCTTGATGATCTGCTGCGCCACCTGGTCTTGCACCGTGAGCAGCTTGTCGTACTTCATGTCGATGGATTCGCGCCACAGGATCTTGTCGGGCTTCACGTCGACCAGCTGCGCGGTGATCCGCAAATCGTCGCCGTCGCGCAGAAAAGTGCCTGTCAGCAGCGTGTCCACATTCAGCTCCGCCGCAACTTTTTTCGGATCGACAACCTGGTCGCGATACTTGTCGATGGAAGACGACGGGCGGACGGTCAGCGAGTTCACGTAGTCGAGTTTGGTGATGATCTCGTCGGCGAGGGAGAAGCCGAGGAAGTCGGTCTTGGGATCGCCATCGATGTTGCGGAAGGGCAGCACCGCCAGGCTGCGTGGCGTCTTCGCGCTTGGCGCGGGGCGCCAGTGCCGGTATCCGAAGTAGCCGATAACGATCAGGACGGCCGCCAGCGCCGCGAGCAGGCACGCCAAGCGGGTACGGTGGGCGGGGGCCTCTCCCGCCGCCGGTGTCAGGGCGCGCTGCGTCTTCCAGTCTGTGCGCGCCTGCCGTCCCGCTGCCGGCGACTGCAGCTTGGCCTGGAACTCCGACTCTTTCTTGAAATCCTGCAGGTCGATCAGCATGTCGCCCACGGACTGATATCGGGTCTCGCGGTCCTTGCGCAGCGCCTTGCCGAGGATGCGTTCGATCTCCGGCGGCACCTCGGGGGAAAACTCCGCCGGCGGTATAGGGTCGGTCTTCAGGATTTCGGCAATCACGTCACTGGCCGTGTCGCCGGCGAAGGCCGCGTGCCGCGTCAGCATCTCGTACATCACCGCGCCCAGGCTGAAGATGTCGGTGCGGCCGTCTACCGCCATGCCGCGCGCCTGCTCGGGCGACATATACTTGGCGGTGCCGCGCACAATCCCCGGCTCGGTGGTGAACACCCCGCGCGCCGAAACCGTCGCGCGCACCTCCGAGGCAATGTTGATGGGGTTCAGCTTGGCGATGCCGAAATCCAGCACCTTCACGATCCCGTCGTTGCGGACGATCACGTTTTCCGGCTTGATATCGCGATGCACGATGCCCGACGCATGCGCCGCCGCCAACGCGCTCGCCATCTGGATGGCAATATCGATCACCGTGTTCAGCTCGAGCTTGGCGCCCTCGATGCGGTGGCGCAGCGTCATGCCCTCGACGTACTCGGAGGCGATGTAGCGCAGCCCGTCGGCCTCGCCGAATTCGTAAATGGTGAGAATGTTGGGGTGGTTCAGCGCCGAGGCCGCATAGGCCTCCTGCTCGAAGCGGTGGAAGCCGTCCTTATCGCCTATCAGCTTGGGCGCCAGCATCTTCAGCGCGACTTTGCGGCGCAGCCGCAGGTCTTCGGCGAGATACACCTCGCCCATGCCGCCGGCGCCCAGCATGGAAACAACCTTGTAATGCGCCAGCTGCCTGCCCGCCGCGATGAACGGGCCGCGGCTCGACGACGATGCGCCGCTGGGAGTCATGCCGTCGCTGGCGTCTCCCTGCATCTGTCGCACTACCCTGCGCACCGCCTGCGGCAGAAAATCTAGCGGCTCTGCGGACGACTCCAGCAGGGCCTCCACCCGTTTGCGCAGCTCGGCGTCGCCGCCGCATTCCCGCTCCAGAAACGCCGCGCGCTCCGCGGGCTCCAGCTCGAGCGCAGCGTGGAACAGCTCTTCGATGCGGCGCCACTGACCGGCAGGCTCCATCGCGGCGGCTCCTACGGCCGGCTTTCCGCCAGCTCCTGATGGAGCCAGGCCTTGGCCAGCTTCAGTTCGCGGTGGACGGTTGCCGGAGAGATATCGAGTGCGGCGGCGGTCTCCTCGTAAGTCATGCCGCCGAAGAACAGCAGTTGGATGATTTCGCTCTTACGCGCATCGAACGCCGCCAGCTTCTGCAGCGCTTCATCGAGGTCGAGCACGATGGAGGCCGCCTGCGGCCCCACCAGCACAGCTTCATCCAGCGGCACGAGCTCCTCGCCACCGCCGCGTTTCTGTCGAGTGTGGCTGCGCGCATACTCCACCAGCACACGCCGCAGCACCCGGGCGGCGACGGCGTAGAAGTGCGCCCGGTCCTGCCATCCGATGTCGGCATCCATCAGGCGAAGGTAGGCTTCGTGAACCAGTGCGGTGGCGCGCAGCGTGTGGCCCGGCCGTTCGGCGTATAGGCAGCGTTTGGCCAGCCGCCGTAATTCGTCGTACACGATCGGCATCAGCAGGTCCAGCGCTTCCCGGTCGCCGCCCCGCCACTGGCGGAGCAGCCGGGTCACATCCTGCCGGTCGGGCGAAGTGCGCGTTTCTTCTGCCATGGAATGTCTGCTGGCCCCACGATCCCAGCACTGAGAACCTGAACGGACCGTCAGCACGAAAATGTAACGGAGCGCGCGACTTTCGAGCCGTCGAATAGCGCCTTTTTCCGGCGATTATACCGCAGCTTTGCGACTGCCGATGCCTGGCGTCTCCATACGAGAGTTCACCCGCCTGAAATCGGACTCGCTTCAGTGCTGCGTATCGGGGCACGACTTCACAGGCTGCTAAAAACTCGTTGCCGGAAACTGTCACGGTAGTGCTGGCCCTCAGGACAGCGTTTATGCCGTTTAATTTTGTCTTTCCGAGCGAGCTTTAGCTCGCGAGGAAGTTGCCTTTCCAAGCGTTTCACCAGGCTGCTGAAGTTCGCATGACGTCTGCCGCCGGCTGAGCCGGCTCGGGAACAGAAACAAAGGGCTTGGACGCTGGCCTGAAGGCCAGCTCTACCCGTGCCAGACCTGGCACGAGTTTTTCAACAGCCTGTTCAGTCATTCCGTCTCAAAACCCGCCCATCTCCAAAAAAACTTCGCGCGCATGAGGGAATTCGCCCCCCAATGTCACATATGTCAGTGGAGGCGAATGCGGGAGGCTCCTACCGCACGCTGCTTCCTAATTCAAACCGTTGCGGCTGAGCCGCCAACTTTCATACGAGGAGAATTTCCATGAAACGCACTTTCCTTGCAATGGTATTCGCGCTGCTGTGCTGCGCTTCCTTGTTCGCCCAGAGCTACAGTTTCGAACGAGTCTCGTTCGGAGACCCGAACGTCTCCTTCACCCAGTTGTTGGGCATCAACAACAGCGATGTCATCGCCGGATACCACAACTTCCAGCAGAACCAGGGCTTCACGCTGACCCTGCCCAACGCCTTCACGACCGAAAACTTCCCCAACTCGGTGATGACCCAGGTGATCGGCATTAACAACACCCTGACCACCGCGGGCTTCTACGTCGACAACGCCGGCAAGACGCACGGCTTCTTCCGCACCTCCAGCGGCCAGTTCACCACCGTAGACTTCCCGGGCGCGCCGACCAGCACGTCCTTCAACCAGCTCCTCAGCCAGAACGACTACTACGAAGCGGCCGGCTATTACAGCGCGTCCATCAACAACTCCACGCCTGACATCCCGTACATCTACGACGAAGTGGGCGGCGTGTTTCACGTGCTCACCATCCCCGGCGCGGTGGGCGGAGCGCAGGCCACCGGCATCAACAACTCCGGCATGGTGTGCGGCTTCTTCATCGACGGCAACGGCATCAATCACGGCTGGCTGCTGAATCATGGCGTCTTCATGCCGCTGAACTTTCCCGGCAGCACCTTCACCCAGGCCCTCGGCCTGAACAACCGCGGTCAGGTAGTGGGCGCCTACATGGATGCCTCCCGCCTGACGCACGGCTTCGTGTACTCCATCGGCACCGCGACCTTCGTGAGCGTGGATGAGCCGAACGGCTTCGGTACCACCCTGGTCAACGGCATCAACGACGCCGGCAAGCTGGTCGGCTTCTACGGTATCGCTCCCATCAACACCGGCTTCGTGGCGACGCCGATCGCTGCCGACTCCGAGCCTCTCGTCGAAAACCACCAGACTCTGCGCAACGTGGCCCCAACTGCGATTTCACCGTCGGCTGAGCGGTTCATCGACAGCGATGACGCGGCACCGGCTGCGGTTTCGCCCCGCGCTGAGCGCTTCAGCACCATCAACGTTCCTCCGGTTGTCAGCGGCAACGCCGTTAGCACGAACGGCAACGAAAGCCCCAGCGCGATCAACCCCCGCGCCGTGCGCCAGTACCGCACCGTTGTTCCGCCGAATGCAGTGCAACTCAGCGGCGGACACCTGCCCCCGACCGAGCAGCCTGAGGCGGTTCGATAACCATCGGCGAGCCACTCTAACCGCAGCGACCGAGTTCTCCTCGGTCGCTGTTTTTGTTTTGCAAGCTGAGATCCGTCGCACATCGCGTTAGGAAACCGCGCCGGGCGCCTTCCGCCCCCGCCAATCAAGACCCCCTTCGCCGAGTCCCAATCGACGGCAGCCGCTCGCAGAGATGGCGGCAAAGCGCCGAAAACCGAACATAGGTTTGTGATCCCCGTCACGCCGGATTTCCGGCGCTCCCATCTACCTTGAAGCTGACAGCTCGCGTGTTGCTAGAGCAGGCGGTTTGAAACGAGTTCTACCCAGTTATCGATTAATTCCACGAAAGGCCTGCACTCCCGGCAGGCAAGGTGAAGTTTTCTTATGGCGACCACACTAGCTCCTCCGCCGATCGCGACAGCGCCTCCGCCGGCAAAGCCAGCGCCTCCCGCGCCGCCTGCCGCGAAACCGCTGACGTCGATATTTTTCGTCGTCCTCGCGGCCATCGCCGCCACCGTAATCCTGAAAATCCCCTCGCTCACGGCACCCTGGTCGCAGCAATACGATCCCACCGGACACTGGTTCCCCTCCACGCTGATCGCCGCGCTGCCGGTCGTGGTGCTGCTGGGCAGCCTGGCACTGGGCCATGCCAAGGCGCACTACGCTGCGCTGATGGGCTTGGGCACTGCGCTGCTGGTGGCCATCTTCGCCTTCCACATGCCGGCGCGACTGGCGGGCGCGACCGCCGTGCTGGGCGCAGGCTATGGCCTGTTTCCCATTGGCTGGATCGTCCTCAACGTCATCTTCATGTACCAGCTCACCTGTGAGACCGGCCGCTTCACCGTGCTGCAGCACTCCATGACCGGCATCACCCAGGACCGCCGCCTGCAACTGCTGCTTATCGCCTTCTGCTTCGGCGCGTTCTTTGAGGGCGCCTCGGGATTCGGCACGCCCGTCGCCGTCACCGCCGCCATCCTCATTGGCCTCGGATTCCGTCCGCTGCAGGCTTCCGGCCTGTCGCTGATCGCCAACACCGCGCCCGTCGCCTTCGGCGCGCTGGCCACGCCCATCATCGCGCTGGCCAAAGTCACCGGTTACAGCGAGACACTGCTGGGCGCAATCACCGGCCGCATCCTGGCGCCCTTCTGCGTGCTCGTGCCCTTCTGGCTCATCATCGCCTTCGCCGGCTGGCAAGGGATGGTGGAAGTCTGGCCCGCCATCCTGGTTGCCGGCGTCAGCTTCGCCATCCCCGAAGTGCTCATCTCCAACCTGCACGGTCCGTGGCTGGCCAATATCGGCGCATCGGTCATCTCCATGATCTGCCTCGTCGCCTTCCTCTTCATCTGGCATCCGAAAAAGATTTGGACCTTCGAGGGCGAAGAAGCCAAGACCGAGAGCCGCGCCGTACATGGCCACAGCCGCGGGGAAGTCGCGCGCGCCTGGGTACCGTGGATCATCCTCAGCCTTACCGTATTCCTGTGGGGCACGCAGACCGGCAAGAACGTGATGAACACGCCGGAGAAGGTCTTCACCTCAATGTCTCACTGGTCGACGCCGCCCAGCAAGATCACCAACCCGCAGTTCCCGGTGACGGCGCTGCACAACTACGTGCAACGGGTTCCGCCCGTCGTTCCTAAGGCGACGAAGGAGCCCGCGGTTTTCGGCCTGAACTGGGTGAGCGCTACCGGCTCCGGCATTCTGGTCGCCGCCATCATCTCCGGCCTGATCATGGGACTCAGCATCCCGAAAATTTTCGTGATCTATGGGCGAACCATCATGAAGGTGCGCTTCTCGCTGCTGACTATCGCCGCCATGCTCGCCATCGGCTACATGACGCGCTATGCCGGCCTCGATGCGACCATGGGCCTGGCGTTCGCCCGCACCGGACATCTTTACCCGTTCTTTGGCACGCTGCTCGGCTGGCTGGGTGTCGCGCTTACGGGCTCGGACACTTCGTCCAACGTGCTCTTCGGCAGCCTGCAGAAGATTACGGCGCAGCAGGTGAACGTCTCGCCCACGCTGATGGCCGCGGCCAACAGCGCCGGCGGCGTCATGGGCAAGATGATCGATGCGCAAAGCATCGTCGTGGCCTCGACCGCAACCCAGTGGTACGGACACGAAGGCAGCATCCTGCGCTACGTCTTCTGGCACAGCATCACGCTCGCCGTTCTGGTGGGCATTCTCGTCTACCTGATGGCCTACGTCGCGCCGTTTACCAGCCTGATGGTGCATTGAGGCAGTTTCGGTAATGCGGCGCTTCAGCGCCGCGTCGAATCCGTATACGCGATCCCGCCGGGCTTTTAGCCCGGCGGGTCGCTTTATTCGGGGTATGCGAGTGCAAGCCCAAGGATGAGCGAATGCAAGCAAGGGTGTGCGAGTGCAAGCAAGGGTGTGCGCAGTAGAAGATTGTCATCACGAGAGACGTAAGAGCCAGCGGCGCGGTGCAAGTTGAAGCCAAAAGTGAGCGAGTGCCGGGTGCACGAGTGCAGGGTGTGCGAGTGCAAGCCAAGGGGTGCGCGGAGGAGAAGATTGTCATCACGAGCGAAGCGAGGGATCTGCTGTCTGCCCCTAGTGGCGGAAAGCAGATCCCTCGCTTCGCTCGTGATGACAATCTTCCAATCGCGGCAATCCTCGGCGGCCGCACAAACGGCGAGTCTTCTCCGTCGCCCTCTCGAAATGCGAAAAATGTGAAAACTCGACCCTCGAAACTGGAAACTGGAAACTTGAAACTCGAAACTCGAAACTCGAAACTTTCTTTCCTGTGATCCGCTCACAACCCCCGGCGACACCCATCACAGCGTCCTGTTCGGCCCGCCTGTCATGCTGAGGGGTCGCCGTTCGCTATTCGCCTTTCGCCAGAATGTTCTCTGGGCGCTCTGGCGAATGGCGAAGAGTGAACAGCGAACAGCGAAAACCCGAGGTCCACGCATGCCGGCCATCTTCGACCAATTCAAGCTCCGCGCCGAGGCGGTCAGCGCCGAAGTCCACCGCTTCCCGCATACCGCCGCCGCGCTGCAGTTCATCCTCGACTACCTGCTCGCGGCTGGCATCAGCAACGAACCCGGCTCGGGCGCCGTCTGGGCCGACTGCCCTTTTCTTCGCGTGCTCAATAAAGCGCAGCTCGCGCAACGCCTGCCCGGGCTCAGCTTCGAGGTCACGCGCGAAAGCGCTGCCGCCGCTAAGGTCGGCATCAGCCAGCTCGACTGGGCGATGGCCTCGACCGGCTCGCTGGTGCAGGATGCCGCGCCCGTCGAGCGCCGCCTGGCCTCCACGCTGCCCAACATCTATATCGCCATCGTCGAGACCAGCCGCCTGCTCCCCGACATGCCTGCGGTCTTCAGCAAGATCCGACCCGAGCAGAGCAACTACATTTCGTTCATCACCGGGCCCAGCCGCACCGCCGACATCGAGCGCGTGCTCACCATCGGCGTGCATGGCCCCGAAAAACTCATCATCGTCTTCGTCGACGACATCGCGGGGGTGAACTGATGCGCAAGCAATTTCGCGACTCCATTAACACCGCGCTCAACAACCCGAACCTCACCGGCGCGCTGGGCCGCTTCTCCGAGGCCTATCGCGTGAGCCGCGAAAAGGCGTACGAAGGCATCGACTTCGAGGCCGTGCGCACGCAGATCGCCGAGCGCAAGGGCTACGCCGCCTCGCATCTCGACGAGCTCGCCGAGCGCTTCACCGCGCAGATCGAAGCGCGCGGCGCCAAGGTCTTCCGCACCGACGATCCGGCCAAAGTCCGCGAATACATCCTCAACCTCGCGCGGCAGAACGGCGTGAAGACCATCGTGAAGTCGAAGTCGATGGCGTCGGAGGAAATTCACCTCAACCAGCATCTGGAAGGCGCCGGCATCGAGGTGCGCGAAACCGGTCTCGGCGAGTGGATCATCCAGCTCGCGGGCCAGACGCCCTCGCACATGGTCATGCCCGCCATTCACATGACCAAAGAAGAGGTCGCCGACGTCTTCAGCGACAAAGTTGAGCAGGGTCAGGCGCCCGACATTCCGAAGCTGGTGAAGTTCGCGCGCGGCAAGCTGCGCGATAAATTCCTCAGCGCCGGGATGGGCATCACCGGCGCAAACATCGCGGTCGCCGAAACCGGGACGCTGATCATCATCACCAACGAGGGCAACGCGCGCCTGGTGACCACGCTGCCCAAAATTCATGTCGCTATCGTCGGCATCGAGAAGCTGATGTCCGACTTCGCCGACGTCGTGCCTGTGCTTACCGCGCTGCCGCGCAGCGCCACCGCGCAACTGCTCACCAGCTACGTCACGATGATCAGCGGCCCGGTGCCCAACACCGACGGCACGCCCAAGCAGCTGCACGTCATCCTGATGGACAACCGCCGCACCGAGATGTCGCGCGATCCGAAATTCAAGCAGGCGCTGCAATGCATCCGCTGCGCGTCTTGTCTGAACGTCTGCCCCGTCTTTCGACTGGTCGGCGGCCACGTCTTCGGCAAGGTCTACACCGGCGGTATCGGAACGATCCTCACCGCGTGGTTCGACGCGCTGAAGGCTTCCGACGAAATCCAGAGTCTGTGCATCCAGTGCGGCAACTGCACGCAGGTCTGCCCCGGCAAGATCGACATTCCCGGCTTGATTCTCGAACTGCGCCGCCGATTGGCGGTCGAGAAGGGCCAGCCGCTGGCGCAGAAGGCCATCTTCTCGGTGGTGAACAACCGCCGCCTATTCCACTCGATGTTGCGCACCGCGTCGCTGGCGCAGAAGCCGCTGAAGAAGGACGGCTTCATCCGCCACCTGCCATTCTTCCTCTCCGACATGACGGAGTTCCGCAGCCTGCCCGCCATCGCTGACGTGCCCCTGCGCGACCGCTTCGCGAAAATCGACCAGCAGGGTGCTCCGAGTAGAGCGAAGCTTCGCGTCAAGGCTGCAATTTCTGGAGTTCCGTCGACTGCTTCGCAGTCGACGGAACTCCAACCCCCGGCAGAACGCTGCGACGCGGGCCTGAAGACCCGCTCTACGCAGCCGACGGAGATACCCACGACCGCCATCGGCGCGAACGCCTCGCCTAAGTGCGCCGCCCCCAGCGAAAAAGCCGCCTTCTACTCCGGCTGCCTCATCGACTTCGCCTACCCCGAAATGGGCGAGTCGGTCGTCAAGATCCTGAACAAGG
>DASRGM010000037.1:0-21926 GCA_035651035.1 Terriglobales bacterium | reverse complement strand
TGTGATGGAGAAGTGGCTGCAAGGCAAGAAGCTGGAGTTCGGGCCGCTGGTCCCGATTCCTATCTGGGCTGATACCTCGCCCAACATCGCCGGCCTGCCGGGATGGGATACCGAGAAGGCGGTGCAGTTCTTCATGACGGGTCTTGCGCCCAACGGACAGCCGGCGCGTCCGCCCATGCCGGAGTACCACATGAACCGCGCCGATGCCGAAGCGGTGGTTGCTTATCTGAAGTCGCTGAAGCCCGCCGAGACGGCGGAGAAGGCAGAAACCCGGAATACGGCCAGCAAGTGACGAAGTGGACCGGGCGCGCAGAAAGCGCGCTCCGGTTCCTGGCGCATGATGTACGGCTTACGAGCAGCTGCGGCTAACCATGCGCACGTGAGTCACAGTAAGGTGCCCGTGCTCAGTGGCGCCCTTGTCCATCCCGTGCTCCTGGGCTTCGCGCTTGGTATCTTCTTTCATCCCGTGCATCGTCGAGTTGCGGACAGCGCCGGTGACCGTCACGGTATGTCCAACGTGAGAAGCCAGGTCGACAGCGTCGCTGCGAAGCTCCCAGGTGCTGCCATCCTGTCCGGTCAACTGATACTCATTGGCCCCATCGCCCTTCTGCAGGCAGCCCGTCAGGGTGCGCACGTCGGAGTGATCATTCTGCGTCGCGCTGTTGTCCTGGGCGGCTACAGCACTGCTGTCCGGTGCCGACATGGAGTTGTCCTGAGTAGTTGTGGTGGTTGTGGTCTGCTGGGTTGTGCTGGTGCTGTCCTGCGCGGTCGCCACTACCGCAGCGCTCAGCAGCAGCCCGGCCGCGATCGTCAGGACGGCAATACGTGTCTTCATGAAAGTTATCCCCCTGTGTTGAAGGCGCCGTGTTCAGTTCCGGCGCTTCTGGTTAGATCAGGATCGCTTCTCCCGTGTTGCTCCCACCGGCAGCTCTGGCCAGCTCTGGAGCAGCGTTTGCCCGCAATCTCAAACGCCTTAGCCACCTTTACCGAGGTTTCTGCTTCTCACTCACAGCTTGGACGAGAAACTCGGGTTTCTGGAGTTCCCGGTCCGGTGCTCTGCCCGTAATGCATGGCCGCTGCCGCAAAAACCTGGGACATGTTGAAGCTGCTGCGACGCGGCGGCCCGGCCCTGTGCAATGTGGCGGTCACCAACTCCTGCAACGCCACCTGTGACTTCTGCAACTTTGCCTATGACAAGGGACGCGTGGGGAAGATCCGCTGGATCGATGCCGGCCGCTTCGACGACGCGCTGGCCATCCTGCACTCGCGCGGCGTCCGCTACATCAGCTTCTTCGGAGGAGAGACGCTGCTCCACCCGCGGCTGCCGGAGATGATTGCCATGACGGTCGCGCGCGGCATGGGCCCGGCGGTCATCACCAACGGATGGCTTCTGCCGGCACGGCTCGAGCAGCTCGCCTCGGCAGGCCTGAAGTCGATTTACGTCTCCATTGATTCTCCGGACATGAGCGAACACGAGCACAATCGCGGGCTGAAGGGATTGGGTGAGCGCATTCGTGCGGCCAACGCGTGCATGCCAGCTCTCGGGATAACACCCTTCGCGCAGGTCACGATGAACAAGTTGATCACCGACTATCGTGCTCTGGTGCCGATGCTGCGCGAGTATGGGTTCGCGGCCGTGGCGTTCTCGTATCCGCAGCAGGCGCGGTTGGGCTCGACCACACTGGCCTGGTCGGCGGATTCACGGCTGGTGCAGTTCTCAAACGACGAACTGGTTGCGACCTTCGGCGCCGTCGACGCACTTCGCCGCGAGTTTCCTGTCAACAATCCCAGTGCTTCCATTGCGGACATGAAGCGCCACCTGCGCGGCGAGCGCGAGCGCTTCCCCTGTTACGGCGGCTACAAGAGCTTCTACATGGACTGGAACTACGACGTGTGGCGCTGCGATGCCTGGAGCGCGCCGATGTGCTCGGTATGGGACTTCGCTACGGCGCCCTTCGTGCGCGACGGCTGCACCGCCTGCATCGCCGACTGCTATCGCGATTCCAGCGTGATGCTGCACTTTGCGGTGGCGCTGGGCGACGCTGCGGATGCAGTGTCCGAAGGACGTTTCATCGACGCTCTGAAGAAGCTGGCAAGCCGCTCCAATCTGTCCTCGATCGGAGCTGTCGTCCGGAACACGCCCGCGCTCGCGAGCCTCGCCCGGATCGGCTAGAACTTGCCGCAAAAAGAAACGCATCCGCGGCAGCGGATGCGCGTGAGAGGCTCAAGGCAGAGTCGGCTTACTTTTCTTCCCCACCCTTGGGCGATTCGTTTGTGGCTTCCTGCTCGCGCATAGCCTTGTTCTCTTCCTCGGCGGCTTCCATTGCCTTGCGAGTCTCTTCGGCGCGCTTGGCGCGAAGTTCGGCGCGTTTCTGGCGCTTCTCGTCGAGCGTCTTCTCGCTGCCGAGCAGCTCGACAAACGCCATGTCGCCGCCGTCGCCGCGGCGGAATCCGGAGTGGATGATGCGCAGATATCCCCCCTGGCGATCGCCGTAGCGCGCGGAGATTTCGAACAGCTTGTCGACCGCGTCGCGCGTCATCAGATACGACGCGGCCAGCCGGCGAGCGGCCACATCACCCCGCTTGCCCAGGGTGATCATCTTTTCCACGTGCGGGCGCATCGCCTTGGCCTTAGTGATCGTAGTTTCGATGCGCTCTTCCACGATCAGTGAGGTCACCAGGTTGCGCAGCAGCGCGCGCCGGTGCTCGGTGTTCCGTCCCAGTTTCCATCCTGCTCTACGATGACGCATGGTTTCCTCAGTGGCCAGTGGCCCGTGGCTAGTGGTCAGTAAACCAAAGCCCATTCTTCCTGGCGGCGTTCATCAGCCGCGAGCGCTTAGTCGTAACTGGTCACTGGCCACTGGCCACTGACCACTGCTTCTCAATAGCCGCCGTCGATGCCGTAATTCGCCGAGGCAAAGCTTGAGGCCGGCTGCGACTGAGAGCCGCTGCCGGGCACCGCGTTGCCGTGCTCGTCGATCTTCATGCCCAGGCTCAAGCCCATCGAAGAGAGTATCTCCTTGATCTCGTTCAGCGACTTACGGCCGAAGTTCTTGGTCTTCAGCATCTCGGCTTCCGACTTCTGCACCAGCTCGCCGATGGTCTGGATATTCGCGTTCTTCAGGCAGTTGTAGCTGCGCACCGAAAGCTCCAGCTCCTCGACCGAGCGGTTCAGGTTCTCATTGCGAATCTCCGGCTTGTCGGAGGCGCCGGCGGCCGCAGCCTCCAGCTCCTCCTCGAAGTTGATGAAGATGTTCATGTGGTCTTTGAGCAGCTTCGCCGCCAGGCCCAGCGCGTCGGCCGGCGTGACCGAACCGTTGGTCCAGATCTCGATGGCCAGCTTGTCATAGTCGGTAATCTGGCCCAGACGAGCGGCCTCAACCGAGTAGTTGCATTTGCGCACCGGCGAGTGGACCGAATCGATCGGGATGAACCCGAGCCCAAGGTCTTCGTCGAAGTTTTTGTCGGCGGAGACGTAGCCGCGGCCCTTCTTCAGCCGCATCTCCATGTCAATCTTGCCGCCTTCGCTGACGGTCGCGATGTAGACGTCCTTGTCGAGCACCTCGACGTCGGCATCGGCCTCGATCATTCCCGAGGTGACTACGCCAGGCTGGTCGGCGCGCAGGTAAATCGCCTTGGGCGCGTCGCCGTTGAGACGGAAGGGAATCTGCTTCAAGTTGAGGATGATGTCGGTGGCATCCTCGACCACGCCGGGGATGGACTGGAACTCGTGCAGCACGCCTTCAATTTTGACGGCGGTAACGGCTGCGCCCTCGATGGAGGACAGCAGCACGCGGCGCAGCGCGTTGCCAATTGTAGTGCCAAACCCGCGTTCGAACGGCTGCGCCCAGAAGTGACCGTACTTGTCGGTCAGCGTCTCGGTGTCAGTGGCAAGCCGTTTCGGTTTCTGAAAACCTTTCCAAAGCATTTATAACTCCTTCATTCTTCGCCCGTGTGGCTCGGCAATATGCCGGCTGATCTGGTGCAAAGGTTGTGCGAGACAGCTGGGCTTCGGCCCAGGTCCCAGTTACTCAGTATCGGGTAGAGCGACCTTCGCGGTCCTCGTCCCAGTTGTTGCAGTTGGGCAGAGTGCCTTTAGGCCCCGGTCCGTAGTAAAAGTCGGGAAGAGTGGCCCTTCAGGACCGCATCCAACCGGTTCTTCTGTTTTGCGAGCCGGCTTCAGCCGGCGACACCTTACTTGCTGTACAGCTCGACGATCAGCTGTTCGTTGATCGGCAGGTTGATGTCGGCACGCGTCGGCAGCGCGAGCACGCGGCCCTTGTAGCCGTCGCGATCGACTTCCAGCCATGCCGGTGGTGCCTGGTGGCTGGCAAAATCCTTCGCGATCTCCAGCACGGTCATCTTGCTGCTGCCTTCGCGCACCGCGACTTCGTCTCCCGCATTCACCTGGAATGAGGGGATGTTGACCTTGCGGCCATTCACCGCAACGTGGCCGTGGCGCACCAGTTGGCGCGCCTGCCGGCGTGCCACCGCGAATCCCAGGCGGTACACCACGTTGTCGAGACGCCGCTCCAGTTGCTGCAGCAACACCTCGCCGGTGACGCCCTTGCTGCGCGCCGCGCGCTCGAAGTAGTTGCGGAACTGGCCTTCCTGCGCGAAGTAAATGCGCTTGGCCTTCTGCTTTTCGCGGAGCTGCAGACCGTAGCCGACGATCTTGGCCTTGCGGTCCTTGCCGTGCTGGCCGGGGGCGAAGTTACGTTTCTCGATCGGACACTTGTCGGTGAAGCACTTTGCGCCTTTGAGGAACAACTTCATGCCCTCGCGGCGGCAAAGGCGGCATACTGCGTCTTTATAGCGTGCCAAGTTCTCTCCTGTCAGTAGCCAGTGGTCAGTGGCTGGTAGCCAGTGACACCGTGCCCCGGTTGTTGAGATCGGTTTACAGGATTGGCGTCCCTTCGTCCCGATCGAAAGTCATTTGTTAGCTGGATAAAGGATTAGATGTTCGAACCGACAATCTGATTCCTTGCCAGCCTTTGTGCCTCAACCATCCCAGCACGCGCAACTTGCGCTTGCCGGGGATCCGGTGTGGAGCTCAAGTCTTTAGTGTCAGCGTCTCAGGACTCCACCCGCCACGGCCTCGCTGGTCATGGCTTATCATGCCGCCGTCCAACTGGCCACTGGCCACTGCTCCTAAACCCTTCTTCTCTTCGGCGGACGGCAGCCATTGTGCGGCACCGGCGTCACGTCCTTGATGGAGCGCACATCAAGACCGGCGGCCGACAGCGCGCGCACCGCCGACTCGCGTCCCGAGCCCGGCCCGCTAACCTTCACGTCCACGCTGCGCATGCCGTGATCGCGCGCCTGGTTGGCGGCGTTCATCGCTGCCTGCTGCGCCGCGAAGGGCGTGCCCTTACGCGATCCGCGGAAGCCCAGCGACCCCGAACTCTTCCACGACACGGTGTTGCCGTTCGGGTCGGAGATGGTGACGATGGTGTTGTTAAAGGATGCCTGCACGTGCACCAGCCCATGCGGGATGTGCTTGCGCTCCTTCTTCTTGAACTTCTTGGTCTTGCCCTTTTTGTCGGCGGCGGAACCTGCTGGTTTAGCCATAGCTTATGTCTTCGCGCTCGCTTTCTTCTTGTTGGCCACCGTGCCCTTGCGCGGGCCCTTGCGGGTGCGGGCGTTGGTGTGGGTGCGCTGTCCGCGCACCGGCAGGCTGCGGCGATGGCGATAGCCGCGATACGAGCCGATTTCGATCAGGCGCTTGATGTGCATTGAGGTATCTTTGCGCAGATCGCCTTCGACGTTGCCTTCCTGCTCGATGACCTGGCGGATGCGGTTGACCTCGTCCTCGTTCAGGTCGCTGACCTTCTTGGTGGGCTCCACGCTAGCCGATCCGAGGATGCTGGTCGAGCGCGAGTTGCCGATCCCATAGATATAGGTCAGCGCGATCCGGATGTGCTTGTTGCGCGGAAGATCCACGCCTGCAATACGTGCCATGTATGACCCCTAGTGGCCAGCGGTCAGTGACCAGCGGCCAGTTAAAGCTAACCTTGTCTCTGCTTGTGCTTCGAATTTTCGCAAATGACCCGCACCACGCCGTGGCGGCGGATCACCTTGCACTTGTCGCAAATCTTCTTGACCGATGCCCTGACTTTCATGATGACTGCAATTTCCCTTCGAAAAACCCGTGCCGTTCCCACGGGACTCAGACCTCAATTTTTGATCGCACACCCAGGACTCCGTCCTGGGCTAAGCTGAACTCCGCGCCTGCCGGCGCTCTCGCCCTCATCTTCACACTACAGAGTCAACTGATCTCGACCACTTGGACCGGCGCGCCCCTGCGGGACCTTCATCGCCGATCGAGGGCATTCTTAACCGGCCACTGACCACCGGCCAGTGACTATTTGTATCTGTACACAATGCGTCCGCGGCTCAGGTCGTAGGGCGACAGCTCCACCGCGACCCGATCGCCGGGAAGAATGCGAATGAAGTTCTTGCGCATCTTGCCGGAGACATGCGCCAGCACCTGGTGCTTGTCGGCTGTGTCCAGCTGTACCCGAAACATCGCATTGGGCAGGGGCTCGATCACCACCGCCATGACTTCAATCGCGTCTTCCTTGCTCATTCACACCCAGTTGCCAGTGACCTAGTGGTCAGTGGCCAGAATTTCAATCCCTGAATCGCAACTCTTAAAGTAGCCACGCCTACTAGCCGCTACTCGGTCAAAATCACCGGCCCATTTCGCGTCACTGCGATGCAATGCTCGAAGTGGGCGCTATAGCTTCCGTCTTCCGTGACCGCGGTCCACTTGTCATCCAGCAGGCGCGTTCCGGGGCGGCCCATATTGACCATCGGCTCGATGGCCAGCACCATGCCGTCCCGCAGCTTCGGGCCATGTTCCCGCTTGCCGAAGTTCGGGACCTGCGGCTCCTCGTGCAGCTTGGTGCCGATACCGTGGCCCACGAATTCGCGCACCACGCTGAAGCCATTGGCTTCCACCACTTGCTGCACCGCGGCGCCGATATCGCCGACCGTGTTGCCCACCTTGGCGGCTTCAATGCCTTGCTGCAGCGACTCGCGCGTCACATCCAGCAGCTTCTGCAGCTCCGGAGTCAGCTCGCCCACCGCCACCGTGATCGCTGAATCGCCGTAGTAGCCGTCCAGCACGACACCGCAATCGATGGAGACAATGTCTCCCGCCTTCAGCACGCGATGCTCGGACGGAATGCCGTGCACGATCTCGTTGTTGATGGATGTGCACAGCACGCAGGGGTAGTCGTAATAACCCTTGAATGCCGGCTTGGCGCCCAGGTCGCGGATCTTTTTCTCCGCCACCCGCTCCAAGTCCATGGTGGAGCGTCCCGGGGCCACCGCTTCCTTTGTCGCCTCCAGCACCTGCCGCACAATCCGACCGCTGCGGCGCATCTTCTCGATCTCGGAGGACGACTTACAAACGATTGACATTCTCAATTGCGCTGAAGGCCTGCGCCATTACCTCTTCCACCGGCTGCTCGCCGTTTACCTCAACCAGCCGGCCCCGCTCGCGGTAATAGCCCACCAGCGGCAGCGTCTGCTGATCGTAGACCCTCATGCGTTCGGCAAAAACGCTTTCCTCATCGTCCGGGCGCGTGACCAGCGCCGTGCCATCGACATCACAGATGTCCTGGACTTTAGGAGGCTGCAAGTAGACGTTGTAAACTTGCCCGCAGGTGGGACACGAACGGCGTCCGGTAATCCGTTTGCGTAGAACATTATAATCGACCAGCAATCGGATCACAACCGGCGCCGCACACGCCCTCTGGGCAGCTACATCGCCCTGTTTGCAACTGCGCATCTTCGCCAGCTGCCTGTCCAGCCATTCGGCCTGGCGCACCGTCCGCGGGAAACCGTCCAGAATGAAGCCGCGCGCGCAATCGGCCTCTTCCAGTCGCGAGGCCACCATGTCGCAAACCAGCTCGTCGGGAACCAGCTCGCCGCGCTCCATGATCGCCTTGGCCTTCATGCCAAGCTCGGTCTGCGCTTTCACGTTCGCCCGCAGAATGTCTCCCGTCGAAATCTGCGGGATAGCGAACGTCTCCGAAATCAGCTTGGCCTGCGTTCCCTTGCCGGCCGCCGGGGGCCCCAGCAAAATGATGGGGCCGGTGATGCGCGTCTTCGGCTGTTCACCCGCTACCGTGGAAGCCTGAACGTCCATGTTTGTAGCCTCATGGGGCGGAGCTTCCCGGTGCTCCGAAAAACAGCACTTAGCATCTGGCACTTAGCATTTGGCCAAGACCAATGCTGCGTCCTGCCACATCCTTACTATTTCAATCAAGAGCATTCGCGGCATGCTTTCACTAAATGCCAAGTGCTGAATGCCAAATGCCGCCCTTACCACGTTGCCCTGCGTCCGCGCACACGTCCGCTGCGCGGGGTGAAACCTTCGTAATGCCGCATCACCAGTTGCGACTCCACCTGATTGATCGTGTCCATGGCCACGCCGACGACGATCAGCAGCGAGGTGCCGCCGAAGTAGAAGTTCACGCCCAGACCGTTGGTGACCCACGGCGGCAGCTTCTCGAAGAAGGCGCCAATCGCGCCCGGCAGGTGGTTCAGCCGGATGCCGGCGATCATCCACTCCGGAATGAACGAAATCAGGATCAGATACAACGCGCCCACCAGGGTGATGCGCGTCAGAATGTCGTTGATGAAGTTCGCCGTCCTCAGGCCCGGACGAATTCCGGGGATGAAGCCGCCGTACTTCCGCATGTTGTCGGCGACCTCATTCGGATTGAAGATGATCGACACATAGAAGTAGGCGAAGAAGATGATGCCGACAGCGTAGAGCAGCGTGTACATGGGCTCGCCCCATCCCAGCGAGCTGAGCATGCGGTCGATGAAAACGCTCTTGCCCTTCAGCATGGCGCCGGCCGTCTGCGGCAAAGTCAGCACCGAGGAGGCGAAGATCACCGGCATGACGCCGCCCGAGTTCACGCGCAACGGCAGGTGGGTCGACTGGCCGCCCATAATCTTGCGGCCGACCACGCGCTTGGCGTACTGCACCGGAATACGGCGCTCGCTGCGCTCGACAAACACGATGAACGCCACCACCGCGACCATCAGCACCACCAGCAGCAGCATGGCGGGGAAGGTGAAGGCGCCCCAAGCCTGCGACTTGGCCTTTTGGAACATGTCGACAATGCCGCGGGGCAGTCCAACCACGATGCCGGCAAAGATCAGCAGCGACATGCCGTTGCCGATGCCGCGCTCGGTGATCTGCTCGCCCAGCCACATGATGAAGACGCTGCCCGTGGTGAGCGTCAGCATGGTCATCAACACAAAGCTGTAGCCCGGGTTGATCACGAAATCCGGCTGCCGCTGCAGCGCGTAGGCAATGCCCAGCGACTGGACGGCGCTGAGGCCCAGCGTCAGGTAGCGGGTCCACTGCGTGATCTTCTTGCGGCCCAGCTCGCCTTCCTTCTGCAGCTTGGCCAGCGGCTCGTAGACCACGGTCATCAACTGCAGAATGATCGATGCCGTGATGTACGGCATGATCCCGAGGGCAAAGATAGTGAGCCGGCGGAGCTGGCCGCCGCTGAACAGATCGACGAAGCCGAGGAAGCTGCCGCGGTTCTGGTCGAAGAACTGCGCCAGCTTGTCGGCATTGATGCCCGGCGTGGGTATGTGGCCGCCCAGACGGTATACCGCCAGCAGCCCGAGCGTGAACAGAATACGCTTGCGCAGATCGGGAACGCGAAATACGTTGGCTAACTTCTCAAGCATAAAACCTCAGTGGCCAGTGACCGGTGGTCAGTGGCCAGTTAAAACAAAACTACCCGGCAAACGGTGAAGCCAACTGGCCACTGGCCATTAGCCACTGACCACTACCTTTCCCCCCGCCTTCTCGATCTTCTCCTGCGCCGATTTCGAGAAGCGGTGCGCGTGTACGGTCAGTGCCTTCGAAAGCTCGCCCTGGCCAAGCACTTTCACCAGCGATTTCTTCGAGCTTACCATCCCCGCTTTGCGCAGCACTTCGGGCGTGATCTCGGTCTCGCCCAGGCCGGCCAGCTTCTCCAGGTTCACCACTTCGTACTCTGTCCGGAAGATATTGACGAAGCCGCGTTTGGGCAGGCGGCGATGCAACGGCATCTGGCCGCCTTCAAAGCCGCGCATCAGGCGCGAGCCGCTGCGCGAGCCCTGGCCCTTGTGACCGCGCGTGGAGGTCTTGCCCATGCCCGAGCCCATGCCGCGGCCGACGCGCTTGCGGTTCTCCGATGCCTTGCGGGGTGCGTGTAGATTGCTTAAGTTCATGTTCGATGTCCTGCATCAGCGCTTTGAACACCAGCGCTTTGAAAGGGCACGATTTTAGTCGTGCCGAAAAACGCGCTCTTTTGATCGGGGCTTTAGCCCCGTGCCGCGAAAGCCGCGGAAATCGTAGCCGAAGGCACAGCACGATTGATATCGTGTCCGTTCAAAGCCCGGCAACTATTTCACGATCTCCACCAGATGCGGCACCTTCGCCACCATACCGCGGATGGACGGCGTATCTTCGCGCTCCACCACCTGGTTCAGCCGCGTAAAGCCCAGGCCCTTTACCACCAGCTTGTGCTTGATCGGCGCGCAAATCGCCGAACGCACCCACTTCAACTGGATCCTCTTGCCAGGCGCCGCGGCCTGGGTCTCTGCTTTTTTCCGAACTCGCGCCATGATTACAGCTCCTCGACCGTCTTGCCGCGCTGCGCCGCCACGTCTTTCCGGTCGCGCAGCTTGCCGAGCGCATTAAACGTGGCCTTGATCACGTTGTGCGGATTGGTGGTGCCGATCGACTTGGTCAGTACGTTCTGCACGCCTGCCGAGGTCATCACCGCGCGCACCGCGCCGCCGGCGATCACGCCAGTGCCTTCCGGAGCGGGCTTCAGCAGCACCATGCCCGAACCATAGCGGCCCAGCACCTGATGCGGGATCGTCGTCTGGTTCAGGTTCACGCGCAATAGGTTCTTTTTGGCCGACTCGATGCCCTTGCGGATAGCCTGCGGCACCTCCTTGGCCTTGCCGGAACCGTAGCCCACAATCGCCGAGCCCGGGTCCCCGACCACCACCAGCGCCGCGAACGACAGGTTCTTGCCGCCCTTGACGACCTTCGTGACGCGGTTGATCGAGACCACCTGGTCTTTCAGTTGATATTGACCCGCATCCAGCTTTTTCTTGACTGTTGGCATTAATATTTCGCCCTTCGCTTCTCGCTATTCGCCAGTCGTTCAGGACTGACGCTTACCATTGTTTCTTGGCGGCGATGCCGCTATCACCAAACTTTGTGATCCCGAGCGGAGTCCGCTTCAGCGGATGAAGCCGAGGGACCTGCTTTTCGCCGTCGCGAGGGAATAAAATCTCCTGTCGCGATACGGGCAAAAGCCCGCTTAATCAAAACTCCAAGCCCGCCTCACGCGCCGCATCCGCCAGCGCCTTGACGCGCCCGTGGTACAGATACCCGCCGCGATCGAACACCACTTTCTTGATGCCCTTTTCTTTGGCGCGCTCCGCGATCATCTTCCCGACTTCCTTGGCCGAGCTTACATTGCCGCCGGTGGGCCGCTTGTCGCCCTTTGCCGTCTTCTTCACCGACGCGGCCGACACGATCGTCGTGCCCTTGGCGTCGTCGATGACCTGGGCATAGATGTGGTTCACCGAGCGGTACACGTTCAGCCGCGGACGCTCGGTAGTACCCGCTAGCTTCTTGCGGATTCGGGTGTGCACCTTCTGCCGCGTCTTGTCTTTAGAACTCTTCGAAAGCATTCTCTTGTCCTTGTCCCGGGTTTCTGAACCGGGTAACGGCCTCGCCGTCTTTATGCTTATTGCGTCGACTGCGACGGTAGGTCGCTATTGAAAATGTCGCGCACGACCTTCCAGCTTCCGTCTGCCTGCTTCTTCCAAACCGTCACATACTTGCCTTTGTCGTCGATGGTCTTCCCCGACGGATCCTTGAAGCTGAACTCATAGGTTCCACTCGAGAATCCAAGGTCACCGGATTTCGCCGCCTCAACCAGTGTCGGCGTCCAAGAGAGCTTCACGTCGGGAAGCTTGAACATTTCGGCAGCCATGTTCCTGAAGGCTGCATCGCCCTGCGCTGCAGGAGCATTCGGCGCGAAAATCGCACCATCCGGAGCGACGAAAGCAGCCGCTTTGTCGGCGTCTTTACTCGCGTAAGCCGCCATCCACGCCCGATCAGCCTTGCGGATCTCCGCAGCCGCCTTCTGATTTCCGGTCTGGGCGGAAGCGCCGACCGTAATCGCGATGGCTGCCGTAACGAGTGTGAATGTTTGCGCGGTCCTCATCATTGTTGCCGTAACTGGCCACTGGTCACCGACCACTAGCCGCTATTTCGCTCCGGTCTTGCCAACCTTCTTCTTCAGCCGCTCGTTGGTGTAGCGCACACCCTTGTTCTTATACGGATCGGGCGGACGCAGGCTGCGCATTTCCGCCGCAACGAAGCCGACTTTCTGCCGATCGATGCCGCTGACGGTCAGGTGCGTTTGCTTGGGATCGATCGCCACCTCGATGCCGTTCGGCAGCGGGTACTCGATGGGGTGCGAATAGCCCAGCGTAAACACCACCGTGCCTTTGCCCTTCATCTCGGCGCGATAGCCGATGCCGACAATGTCCAGCTCCTTTGTCCAGCCCTTAGTAACGCCCTCGACGGAGTTGTTAACCAGCGCGCGCACCAGCCCGTGAACCGCGGCCTTCGAATCGTCCTCGCGCGTCACCAGAAGGTCGCCATTGCTCTGCTCGAGCTTCACGCCGCCCGGCATGTGGGTCACGACTTCGCCCTTGGGGCCCTTCACACGAACCGTATTGCCCTCGACGGCATAGGTCACGCCCTTGGGCAACGGGATAGGTTTTTTGCCAATTCTTGACATAAGTAAGTCTCGTTAGTCGCTCGTCGCTAATCGCCGTTCGCTAGAAGCGCAATCGCGAACTGATTGCTGAGTGCCGACTGCTGACTCAGTAAATCTCGCACAGCACCTCGCCGCCTACGCCTTCCTTGCGGGCCTGGCGGCCGGTCATCACGCCTTTGGGCGTAGTCAGAATATTGATCCCGAGCCCGCCCAGCACGCGCGGAATCTCGGTGTGGCCGACGTACACACGGCAGCCGGGACGCGACACCCGCTTCAGGTCCGACATGGGCGAGGTGTTATCCGGGCTGTACTTCAAGTACACGCGCAGGAACTTGTGCCCCTCTTCATCGGTGGTCTTGAAGTTGGCAATGTAGCCCTCTTCTTTCAGGATGCGGGCAATCTCCGCCTTCAGCTTGGAGTACGGAACGTCCACCTTCTGCTGACGCGCCTTGATCGCGTTGCGTACTCGCGTCAGAAAATCCGAGACCGGATCGGTCAAACTCATGCTTTGCTTCTCCTAAAATCGTCGCCCGTTCGCTTATACCGAGTAAGAACCCGCGGCGACGTACTTACGACTACTCGTTACAACAACTCGCTACCAGCTCGACTTCGAAACCCCGGGAATCTCACCCTTCAACGCCAGCGAGCGGAAACACAGGCGGCAGATGCCGAACTTGCGCAGGTACGCGCGCGGGCGTCCGCAAATCTTGCAGCGATTATGCTGCCGGGTGGAGAACTTGGGCTTCTTGTTCGCCTTGGCTACATGTGATGTTCTGGCCATGAACCTTCCTGCCGTCCCTATGGGACTCGGGTCTTATTTATCGCCATACCCAGCGCTCAAGCGCCGGGCTAACCTGTGCCGCCCCTGAAGGGGCTCAACTCTCTGTGTCTTCGCCGACCCAGGACTCCGTCCTGGGCTAACCTGAACTCCTCGCCTTCGGCGCTCTTTCCTTACCTGTTACGCCCCGATTCCTGCAACAACCTAGAACGATCAATCCGCATTCAGGTGCGTAGTCGTTAATCGCTAGTTGCTAGTCGCTGGTCGCCTACTGCCTGAACGGCATTCCCATATGTTTCAGCAAGGCGCGCGCCTGGTCGTCGCTGCCCGCCGAAGTCACGATGGTGATGTTCATGCCCTTCATCTTCTCGACTTTCGCGTAATCAATCTCCGGGAAGATGAGCTGGTCGCGCACGCCCAAGGTGTAGTTGCCGCGGCCGTCGAATGACTTGGTCGGCACGCCGCGGAAGTCGCGCACGCGCGGCAGCGCCACATTCACCAGGCGATCGAAGAACTCGTACATGCGGTCGCCACGCAGCGTGACCATTACGCCGATAGGCATGCCTTCGCGGACCTTGAAGGCCGCAATCGATTTGCGCGCCTTGGTCACCACCGGCTTCTGACCGGTGATCTGGCCGACCTCGCCCGCCGCCGGATCGATCAGCTTGGCGTTCTGCGTTGCCTCGCCTACGCCCATGTTGACGATGATCTTCTCCAGCTTGGGCGCGGCCATCGGGTTCTCCAGGCTGAATTCCTTCATCAGCGCGGGCAGCACCTCTTTGTAGTAGCGCTCGCGCAGCCGCGCAGTCTCGCGGTTGGTCGCCTTGGGGCGCGCGGGCTTGCCGCTCGGCTGCTCGCCGGCGCCTTCGGCCTGCTCCGGCTTGGCTTTCTTTCCCGGCTGCTTCGCCTGGCCGCCCTGCGGCTTCTGTCCGCCCTGTTTTGGTTTCTTCTCGTCTGCCATTCTCTTAAGTCTGCCTTTCTCACGGTTTCGGCGCTGGATGGTTCAGCCGGTTCGTGAGGTGTTCAATTTCGGCACTTGGCACTTAGCATTTGGCACCTGGCCAAAACACATTCTGCAAGTCCCGTCCAGCAATTTCTGCGTGTGGTTTGGCTAATTGCCAATTGCCAACTGCTACTTTTCCAGCGTATTGCCGCAGCGGCTGCACACACGCACGCGGCGCTCGCCCTGATGCTCGTGGCGCACCCGTACCGGCCGGTTGCAGCTCTTGCACACCAGCATTACGTTGCTGATGGAAATCGGGCTCTCCTGTTCGGCGATGCCGCCCTTGATATTGCGCTGCGGGTTGGGGCGCACGTTCTTCTTCACCATGGCCACGTGCTCGACCAGTACCTTGCCCTCGTCCGGCATCACGCGCAGTACGCGTTGCTGTTTGCCCTTGTCCCGTCCCGTGATGACCCGCACTTCATCGTTGCGGCGAATGTCGACTGCCTTTTGCATCTCTTAGCCTCTGGCGACTAGCAATTAGCGATTAGCTAAACCTGTTATGCGCCTCTCCTAACAACTAGCTGCTAGTCGCTAATTGCTAGTTGCTGCCTTACAGCACTTCCGGCGCCAGCGAAACAATCTTCAAGAACTTCTTCTCGCGCAACTCGCGCGCTACCGGCCCGAAGACGCGCGTGCCCACCGGCTCATGCGCATCGTTGATCAGTACCGCCGCATTCTGGTCGAAGCGGATGTAGGTGCCGTCGCGCCGCCGATGCTCCTTGCGGGTGCGCACGATTACCGCCTTTACGACTGTCCCTTTTTTCGCGGTCCCGTCGGGAGACGCTTCCTTCACCGCCGCCGTAATAATGTCGCCCAGCCCGGCGACCAATCCGGTCGATCCGCCCAGCGGCAGGATCATCTGCAGCTTGCGCGCGCCGGAGTTGTCGGCGACATCGAGCATGGTCCTCATCATCACTGCCATAGTTTCCTTCTCCCTCAAGCTGCGTCGCGATTCAGCACTTAGCAATTAGCAATTAGCCAACCTACTTTGCACGCTTTACTTTGGCGAACTGCTAAGTGCTAAATGCCAAGTGCCGTTTTCACACGTTCTCGCCCACCGCTTCTTCCACCGGCGCTACCAGCGCAGCGCGCTGCACCACTTCCTTCAACTGCCAGCGCTTCAGCTTCGACAGCGGCCGCGTCTCTTCGATCTTCACGAAGTCGCCCAGGTGTGCCGTGCCCTTCTCATCATGCGCATAGAATTTCTTGCTGCGCGAGACCACGCGCTTGTAAAACGGGTGCGCCTTCTGCCGCTGCACTTCAACCACGATGGTCTTGGCCATCTTGGTGGAGACGACTTCGCCGATCAGGGTCTTGCGCCGGCCCGCGGCCTGCTGTGTTTGGGTTGCTGTGGTTTCGGCCATGGCTTACTTTTTCTCCGTTGCAGCCTTCTTGGCCGCTTTTGCCGGGGCAGCTTTCCTGGCTGCCGATTTCTTGGCCGGGGCAGCTTCCTTGACCGGCGCCGGCGCGCTTGCCACCACCGCCGAGCCGTTGCCCGCGGCCATCTGCTTTTGGCGCATGACGGTCTTTACCCGCGCAATGTCCTTCTTCAGCTCGCGAATCTTCTTCAGGCTTTCGGTCTGCCCCATCTTGAGCTGAAACTTCATCTTGAAAAGCTGGTCGGACAGCTCGCGCTGTTGATGGCCCAGCTCAACTTCGGTCAGGTTTCGAATTTTCTCTACATTCATCGGAAATCCAGTTGTCGGTTGTCAGTTGTCAGTCTTCTTGCTCTGCCACCGTTCGCAACAGACCCGGTCTGCTTCGTCAATCGCCGCCCCAGTTATTTTGACTAACAACTGATAACCGACAACTGACCACTGCTTTTAGTGCACGCCTTCGCGCTGCACGAACTTCGTCCTCAGCGGCAGCTTGTGCGAGGCCAGACGCATGGCTTCGGCAGCCTCGGTCGGCGGCACGCCTTCCATCTCGAACAAAATTTTGCCCGGACGGACTACCGCAACCCAGTGATCGGGCGCGCCCTTGCCTTTGCCCATACGGGTTTCGGCCGGTTTCTTAGTCACCGGCTTGTCTGGGAAGAGGCGAATCCAAATCTTGCCGCCGCGCTTGACAAAGCGCGTCATGGCCACGCGACTGGCTTCAATCTGGCGGTCGGTAATCCAGCCCGGCTCCAGGACCTTCAGCCCATAGTCGCCGAACGACAACTCGCCACCCCGCCAGGCTTTGCCCGTCATACGCCCGCGCTGCTGCTTGCGGTACTTCACTTTCTTTGGCATTAACATAAGAATCAGTTGCCAGTGGTCAGTGGTCAGTGGTCAGTTGCAACCTGATCACGCCTACTACCATCAGCTTCTCCATCTACCAAAACTCGCGCTTGCGCGTTCTTACCGGCCACTGCCCGCTAGCCAATGGCCATTGCTTCTAAAATGCTCCCGACGAGGCCGCCTGCGGCTCGCGCCGCTTCTCCTTGAAGATTTCGCCCTTGTAGACCCACACCTTAACGCCGATTACGCCGTAGGTGGTGCGCGCCTCGGTGAAGCCATAGTCAATGTCGGCGCGCAGGGTATGCAGCGGCAGGCGCCCCTGCAGGTACCATTCCGAACGCGCGATTTCGTTGCCGTTCAGCCGGCCGCTGACCCGGACTTTAATGCCCTTGCAGCCGAAGCGCAGCGCCGAATCTACCGCCTTGCGCATGGCGCGGCGGAAGCCCACGCGCTTTTCCAGCTGGAGCGCGATGTTCTCCGACACCAGCTGCGCATCCAGCTCCGGCTTGTGCACTTCCTGGATATCGACGTAGACGTCGCGGTTGGTGCGCTTCTGGATCTCCTGCTTCAGCTTGTCGATCTCGGCGCCCTTGCGACCGATGATGATCCCCGGGCGCGCGGTACGGATGATGATGCGCAGCTTGTTGCCCGGCCGCTCGATCTCGATGGAGCTGACGCCCGCCGACTTCAGCTTGTCCTTCAGCTCGGCCTTCAGCTTGACGTCTTCCAGCAGCAGCTTGTCGTAGTCGCGCTCCACGAACCAGCGCGAGCGCCACGGCTTGGTCACGCCCAGACGGAACCCGTATGGATGGACTTTCTGTCCCATAGTCTCCTACTTTTTCTTCGCGGGCTTCTTGCCCGCAAATTTCTTGGCCGGCGTCTTCTTGGCCGCTTTCTTTGCTGCCGGCTTTTTCGCCGGCGCCTTCTTCGCCGCCTTCTTGGCGGGAGCCGGCGCGGTTTCGCCGACTTTGGTTTCCAGCTCGCCGTGGCCATTCTTCGCCACCTTTTCCGCCAGCGCAACCTCGATGTGCGAGATGTGCCGCTGATAGTGGTAGGCGCGTCCCATGGGCGCCGGACGGATGCGCTTCATGCGCGGACCGTCGTTGGCAATGGCTCGCGCCACGTACAGCCGGTCGACATCGATGTCCAGGTTCTTCTCCGCGCTGACGTAGTTGGCGTTTTCCAGCGCCGAGCGCAGCAGCTTGTAGACCTTGGGCGCGATGCCTTTCTTGGTGAACAACAGCGTGTCCAGTGCCTCCTCTACCCGGCGGCCCTTGATCAGGTCCAGCACCAGCCGGGCCTTCTGCGGCGAAACGCGCACGTAACTCAGTTTGGCTGTGAATTCCATCTCGCTTCTTTCGTTAACGGCTTATCTCGGCGCCGGCGCCGGCTTGGCCGCAGTCTCCGTGGCCGCCTTCACCGAGTGGCCCTTGAAGGTGCGCGTCATGCTGAACTCGCCCAGCTTGTGGCCCACCATGTTTTCCGTGATGTACACCGGGATGAACTTCTTGCCGTTGTGCACCGCCAGGGTGTGTCCCACCATTTCGGGGATCACGGTCGAGCGGCGCGACCAGGTGCGCACCACTTTCTTCTCGTTGCGCGCGTTCATTTCCTCCACCTTGACCTGCAGGTGCGAATCGATGAACGGGCCCTTCTTGGTTGAACGTGCCATGTCGTCTCAGTCCTACTTCGGTCTGCGGTTCACGATGAACTTATCGGTCCGCTTGTTGTTGCGTGTCTTGTAGCCGCGCGTGGGCTGGCCCCACGGAGTAACCGGATGCCGTCCGCCGCTGGTCTTGCCTTCGCCGCCGCCATGCGGATGGTCCACAGGATTCATCACCACGCCACGGTTCGTGGGACGGCGTCCCAGCCAGCGCGTGCGTCCCGCCTTGCCGATGGAAACGTTTTCGTGGTCGGTGTTGCCGACCTGTCCGACGGTCGCCATGCAATCCACCAGCACGCGACGCGTCTCCCCCGAGGGCAGCTTCAGCAGCGCGTAGTCGCCTTCTTTGGCGACCAGTTGCGCCTGCGCCCCGGCCGAGCGCGCCATCTGCGCGCCCTTGCCCGGCTTCAGCTCGATGTTGTGTACTGTCGTGCCGGGAGGAATGTTTCGCAGCGGCAGTGCGTTGCCCACCAGGATATCGGCTTCGGGGCCGCTCACCAGCTTGGCTCCGACTTTCAATCCGACCGGCTGGATGATGTATCGCTTCTCGCCATCGGCGTAGCTCAACAGCGCAATGCGCGCCGAGCGGTTGGGGTCGTACTCGATCGAGGCGACGGTCGCGGGAATGCCGGCCTTGTCGCGCTTGAAGTCGATGATGCGCAGCTTGCGCTTGTGCCCCCCGCCGCGCCGCCAAATGGTCAGGTCGCCGGCATTGCGGCGTCCCGAGATGCGCTGCTTCGGCTCGGTCAGCGGCTTGTGCGGCCGGTTGGTCGTCAGGTCATCGTTGACCGTCGTGGTCGTAAACCGCCGCGTCGGAGTTACCGGTCTGTATGTCTTGATTGCCATGTGTCGCTCTTCGCGAATCGCCTTTCGCTCTTCGCTTGAAACTCGAAACTGCTCTACAAATTCTCCGCGTACTCCGGCATCTTCTGCCCGGCCTTCAGCCGCACGTACGCTTTCTTCCAGTCGGGGCGATAGCCGGTGAACTTTCCTCGCCGGCGCTCTTTGCCTTCGAAGGTGGCGGTTCGCACCGACTCGACCTTCACTTTGAAAATGCCCTGCACCGCCTGCTTGATCTCGGTCTTGGTGGCGCCCACGGCGACTTCAAAGACCAGCGTCGCTTCGGTCTCCTTTACTCCCAAGCCCTTTTCCGTGATGACCGGGCGGCGGATGATCTGATATGCCGACTTCATTACGCCACCTCCGCAGGCCGGCGCCGCGGTGCGGTCGCCTTTAGCGAGTCCTGCAACTTCTCGAACGCAGGACGCGCAAAAATCGCGCTCTCATAACGCAGCAGGTGATACGGATGCACCTGATTGCCGGCCACCAGCTCCACGCCTTCCAGATTGCGCGAGCTAAGCTGCAGGTTCTGGTTTCCGCCGGCCGAGCTCTCAACCAGCAGCGTCGTCTTGCCCGCGTTCAGCTTGTCGAGCGCCTGGCGGAAGGCTTTAGTCTTGGTCTCGGTCAGCTCGAAGCTCTCGACCACCATCAGCTTGCCGTCGGCCAATTTCGCCGCCAGCGCCGAGCGCAGCGCGCCCAGCAACTTCTTGCGCGGAAACTGATAGTCGTAGGAGCGGGGCTGCGGCCCATGCACCGTGCCGCCATGCCGCCACAGCGGCGAGCGGATGGAGCCGACGCGCGCGCGTCCCGTACCCTTCTGCCGCCACAGCTTCTTGCCGGCGCCGCTCACCAGCTTTTTGTTCTTGGTGGCATGCGTGCCGGCGCGCTGCCCGGCGCGGTAATGTTTCACCGCCTCCCACAGCAGGTCCTCGTTGATCGCGCCGAACACTTCCTCGGCGAGCTCGAGGGAACCCACCTTTTCGCCGCTTAGATTTATTACATCAATCGATGCCATGTCTTTTCTCAGTGACCAGTGGCCGGTGGCCAGCGGTCCGTCAACAAATTTTCGTCGCAGCAACTTCAGAACAACTGGCCACTAGCCACTATTTTTTCTTGCCTGCCGCGCGCTTGGACGCCTTCAACGGGTCGACCGTTCCGGCGCCGCTGAATCCGCGACGCTCTCTCGGCGGCTTCTTGGCTTTGGTAATCAATACGTAGCCGTCATTCGGGCCGGGCACCGCGCCTTCCACCACCAGCAGGTTCTCGTCCTTATCGACGCCCAGCACCCGCAAATTGCGTACGGTCACGCGGTCCACGCCCATGTGTCCCGACATGCGCATGCCTTTGAAGACACGCGAGGGAAACGACGAGGAGCCGATCGAACCCGGGATCTGGAACATCGAGCCGTGCGACTTGGCGCCGCCGCCGAAGTGATGGCGCCGGACCACGCCGGCGAATCCGCGGCCCTTGCTGGTTCCGGCGACATCCACAAACCTCTCGCCGTCGAAGATGTCGACCAGGACCTTGTCGCCAACTTTGGTTCCGTCCTGCGTCTCGGGGTCGATGACGATTGGCACTTCCCGCAGAAAGCGCATGGGAGGAACATTGTTCTTGGCGAAGTGCCCCTTCATCGCACCCGTCAGGCGCGATTCCTTGACGAACTCCACCAGGCCGATCTGCGCGGCATCGTAGCCGTCTTTGGTGATCGTCTTGCGCTGCGTCACCATGCATGGGCCGGCCTTCAGTACGGTGACCGGGTGCACGTCACCCTTGTCATCGAACAGCTGCGTCATGCCGACTTTTCTGCCCAGAATTCCACTGACTGCCATATTCGTGTCCTCAACTCCGCTTCCCGTCCGTTCGCTACGACCGGGGGTTCGATGAACCTCGGAAGCTTTGTTATTTCGCCATTCGCCGTTCGCTGTTCGCCGTTCGCCAGATGCCACTTCCATCGATTCGCTTCTGGCGAAAGGCGAATGGCGATAAGCGAATGGCGTCTTTTCTGCTACTTGCCAAACGCCTTGATCTCGACATCCACACCCGCGGGAAGCTCGAGCTTCATCAGCGCGTCCACCGTCTGCTGCGTCGGCTCCAGGATGTCGAGCAGGCGCTTGTGGGTGCGAATCTCGAACTGCTCGCGCGACTTCTTATCCACGTGGGGCGAGCGCAGCACCGTGTACTTGTTCTTCACGATGGGCAGCGGAATCGGCCCCGCGATTTGCGCGCCCGTGCGCCGGGCGGTGTCCACGATCTCGCCGGTGGACTGGTCGAGAACGCGATAGTCGTAAGCTTTCAGGCGGATGCGGATTCGTTCTTTGCCAATCACGTTAGTTATCTCTCAAAGATCTTTGAAGGGGCACAGCTTCAGCTGTGCCGTTATTTGCTCTTACCAATCCAGGCGGGCTTTAGCTCGCCCGGATACCTAAGCGATAATTTCACTGATCGTGCCTGCGCCCACCGTCCTGCCGCCTTCGCGGATCGCGAAGCGCAGGCCCTTCTCCATCGCCACCGGCGTGATCAGCTCGATCTCCAGCGCTACGTTGTCGCCCGGCATCACCATCTCCGTGCCCGACGGCAACGT
>DASRGM010000036.1:0-10702 GCA_035651035.1 Terriglobales bacterium | reverse complement strand
TGCGGGCGTAGGCAACAGCGTCAAGGAAATAGGGCGACAACGTGGGCTCACCGCCGGAGAACTGCACGCTCATCTGGCGCTTCGGCTTGATGGTGATGGCGTTGTCGAGCATCGTCTTGATCTCGTCCCACGTCAGCTCATGGACAAAGCCAACCTGGTTGGCGTCCATGAAGCAGGGGTCGCACATCATGTTGCAACGGTTGGTGAGGTCGATGGTGAGCACCGAGCCGCGGCCGTGCTTCACGGTACTGGAGCCGTGGTGGTGCAGCTTCTCGTCGTTGTGCGCGCGAATGTCGCGGCCCGGGAAGACTTCTTCCAAATGGCGGAAGAAGGCCGTGTCGATGGCCATCACGTCTTCAAAGTGGCCGTGCTGCGGGCAGTCCTTCACCATGATAATCTTGCCGTCGCGCTCAATGATGGTGGCCTTGATCTCGCCGGCCTTCTCGTTCATCAGCACTTCGACCGGCAGCTTGCCGTCGATGATCTGCTGGCGGATTTCAGGGACGCACTTGGGGCACAGCGAATCGGTGGAGCGCGGCCAGCCCAGCGGGGGCTTCGACTTCTGGTACGACTTCAGGAGCGGTTTGTCCGACCACTTGGGCGTAAATGAGGGATTGGGCTTGATGCTGTTGAGCTTGTCGAATACGGCCCAGGTGCCGCGAGCGGCATAGGTAACGGCCTTCTCAACATACTTTACTGGTTTGTGCATTCACGCCTCGCTAAGTTTTGGGGTGCAGCCTCCGCCACAAGGAGACAAGCTGCTTAGTTTCCTACAGTTACTAAGGTAATGACCCGAACCCGAAAGGGCCAAGCGGGATGGGCTGAACGGGCGGAAATAGGGCCTTAGCGGGGGAAATGGCCATTGAACGGGGGCAACGAGAGCAGAGCTATGTTATTGAAAAAGCTGGCATCGCGGGAACTGGCCTGCGACAATCTCCCCCATTGTCGGCGTCGAGGTATTCCCACCTTTTCTGCGCCCATCAACGACTCGGTCAATACCATCACCATCAGCGAGCATCGTTCATTCCGAGGTTGAGCCCGGCCACAGAGCGATAGTCCATCGTATTTGCGCATGTGACCTGCGATCGTTCTCAGCCGGCCAGGGTCGCTGCTGGCGTGATTCGGCAAAGTATCCGAACTCGCAATGTTGCCGTCCCGCCGTGCGGGACGACTCAGCTTAGCCCAGGACACAGTCCTGGGTGCCGGATGAAATAAGAGGGCCTCGGCCCCGGCAGGGATCGCACGCGGTGGTGTGTTGCGCGTCACGGTTCATCGAGGTGCGGCACCGTTACCGTTGGACTATGTCGCACACTCACGCGTCGGTCCTAGTGCATTGCGTCTTCAGCACGAAAAACCGCGCCAACATCATCCCTGATTGTGAATCACTCTGGCGCTACCTCGCCGTCCTCGCGAAGGACAACAAGATCACCCTGCTCGCGGCCGGCGGAACGAAGAACCACGTCCATCTGCTGATAGGACTCCCGCCGGTCTTTCCGCTGGCGAGGATCATGAAAGAGCTGAAGGGCAGCAGTTCGCGATGGCTGCACGAACATGGACATCGTTTTGCGTGGCAGGAAGGCTATGGCGCCTTCAGCGTCAATCCGGCGCAGCGTGCGACCGTCGTCCATTACATCGACACCCAAGCCGAGCACCATCGCAAATGGAGTTTCGAGCAGGAATTCATGACGCTGCTGAAAAAATCGGGTGCGGAATACGACCCGCGGTTTGTGTTCGGGTAGGGTCCCTGCCGGGACTGAGACGGGTACCCAGGACTTCGTCCTGGGCTAAGCTGAGTCGTCCCGCACGGCGGGACGGCAGTTTTGCGGGTTCAAGCTGCCGATTGCTAGTATCGATCTCACAACAGCAATCGGCCTTCCACCTACTTTCGGTAGCAGGCTGCGTCGTGCTCTGAGCAGTCCCTTTCGTCGTAATCAACGCCGGCGTACGTCTGTAGTGAGCATTCATTCGCTGCCGAGAAGTTGATTTCTATGTGCGTCCCATCGCATCGCTGGTACCCCCGAATGACGGCGAAGCTCACGGTATACCGATCACTCTTGCTCGTAAATTGCGCAAAGTATTCGCCTTCTGGCAGCGGCTCAATGACGAAATGTCCGTGCGCGTCGGTGCGCCCGGAGGTTATCTTCTCGCCGCAGCATTTCATTTCCGCGTTGGGTCGGAATACAGTGACTGATTTCCGTGAGAGCCGCTTGCCGCGGACCCTGACCTGACCAGCAAAACAATCGAGGGGGCGAAATCCCCTGGCCGCATACTCTTGAGCTTTGGCCATGCGTGGGTACAAAGCCTCCGTTTGGGCGTTGTCCTGAGCAACGATGGTCAATGATGACAGCAGGAGTGCCGTGATCAGGAAGCATCTCATCGGAGCAGCTTACATCTCCCTTACTCCGCCTTCCACTGATACGCCCCTGCCTGCGGCAGTCCGACGTGCGCCAGCACGCGGTTGACGTATTCGCGCGCAATGTCCGCGGTTGAGGCGGGATGGAAATAGAACGCGGGGATGACGGGAAAGATGGTCGCGCCGGCTTCGGCGGCCAGCGTCATATTGCGAAGATGAATGCGGTTGAAGGGCGTCTCGCGCACGCACAGCACCAGCGGCCGGCGTTCCTTCAGGCAGACATCGGCGGCGCGCTCGATCAGGTGGATCGCCATGCCGTTGGCGATTCGCGCCAGCGTCCCCATGCTGCACGGCAGCACGATCATGGCATCGGTGGCATACGATCCGCTGGCGACGTTCGCACCGATGTCATTGTTGTTCTGCTGCTGAACCTTGGCCGGCGGCCGTCCTAGGAGCCTGGTCAGCAAATCAGCTCTCCCGGACATCCCGAGCTCCTCCGCCAGCACTCGCAAACCGCTGTCCGACAAGATGAGATTGACAGTACCGACGCGCTCATCGCGCTCCAGCGCGTCCAGCAGGTGCTTGGGAAGGATGGAGCCGCTGGCCCCGGTAACGCCGACCGTGATTGCCCGGCCCGCCGTGTTCGTCAGAGAAGTCATCTAAGTAATGTCGCCGCCCTGAGGGCGAGAGTAGCTGATTTTCGGGTAGTGCGCCCTTTGGACTGCATTCGCTAAGGTAGAGCGGACTTTCAGGTCCGCGCCAGGCTGTCCTGCGGCGCAAAAGCGCCGCACTACCCGGCCTCAACCACACATGGCAACTACGACCGCCGACCTCCGCTTCCGCCGCAGTGCCGCCCAAATCGATGCATTAGCCAAGGTAGAGCGCCAAATCCGCGCAACGGATGGCGGCCGCGACCGCAAATACCTTCGCGAGTTCAGCTACGCGTTTCCATCGTACCACTCGGTTCTGAGCGGGCCGCAGCTGCAGCAGACGCTCGCGGCGGCCGATATCCTGCTGGTCGGCGACTACCATGCCCTGCCCAGCTGCCAGCGGTTCTGTGCCGAACTTGTGAAGCAGCGCGCGTTGCAGGGAGACCGTCCGGTAGTGCTCGCGCTGGAGGCGATCTTCGCCCGCGATCAGCACATCGTCGACGAGTGGCTGCGGGGTGAAATCGACGAGCAGGAGCTGCGCGAGCGCATACGCTACGACTTGGACTGGCAATATGACTGGCAGCCGTTTTGCGAGCTGCTGGTGGCAGCGAAGTCGTCGCATGTAGCCATTTACGGCCTCGATTGCGAGCCGCGGCATGATATGCGAAAGATTGCCGTACGCGATCGTCACGCCGCAGAGAAAATTACCGAAATACGCGCGCGGCATCCGCAGGCGCAGATCGTTGTGCTGTTCGGCGAATCGCATCTCGCACCGTTGCATCTGCCGGCGCAGGTCGCGTGGCTAATGCCGCGCCAGCGTGTGCTCACCGTCCTGCAAAATCTCGATCAGCTCTACTGGAAAGCGGCAGGCGAGCGCCGGTGCCCAGTCGAGGCGGTGCGCGTCGCCGAGGACACGATCTGCGTCTTCAACGCCACGCCGCTGGAGAAGTACGAAAGCTACCGTCTATACCTGGAGCGCTGGCGCCAGGAGCGCGCCACGCCTGACGACCTCACTTCAGTGTTCTACAACCTGATTGACGCGCTGCTGCGCTTCCTTGGGATCAACAAATACAAGTGCGCCGGAAGCTCCGGCGCGCCCATCGTAGATTTGATTCCGGAGATTTACTCGCGGCGCTCGGAGGAGAGCTTTCGCAAGCTGCTGCAGCGCAGGGAAGTGCACGCTCGCGAGATCGACTCCGCGCTCGATGATTTGCGCCGGAACGGGTGCTGCTATCTGCCGCGGCTCAATACCATCCTGACCACGCGGTTGAACATGCGCCGCTGCGCGGAGCTGGCGGCCGAATTCGTGCTGCTCGTGTGCCGTGGCCGGATCGGCGAGTCGTTTTCCGACGCGAAGCCACCCGCTGACGCCGACACCTTCTATGCCCGCGTGCTCGATGAAGGCATGGTTTACGTCGGCTCTCGCATCTTGTACCCCGCGCGTCCGCCGGTGCGCGAAGCCGATTATTACGTCCTGTACTCGCAGTCCCGCGCGGCGATTCAGGGAAGCAGCCTCTACACCTATCGTGAGTACCTGGAGATGATCGATTTTCTCCTGCTGCACAAGGACTATGAAGCCCACCGCGAACAGTACGGGGCAGCGCCTCGTCTGATCGAGAACGCGACACAGTACAACCCGCGGCGATTATCGTTTGTCACCCGGGAGCTGGGACTGATGTTGGGTACGGAACTCTACGAGGCCTACGTCTCGGGACACATCACCAAGCGGACGCTGCGCGGGCTGTTCTGCCGCGCGTCTGCCTCCTGCGACGCCGCAAAGTTATACTTCCGACTGGCGCAGCGCATGGCGAAGCCGGGGCGACCGATGGCGGCCTAAGCCGACTGCAGCCAAATGGCACTTTGTATCAGGGCACGACGTTGGTCGTGCCGATACGGTGCTCTTGAGACGAGGGCTTTAGCTCCCTGCGGCAGCCATCAGGGTCTAAAGCCCACATCCTTTCTCCAGGCGTTCGGCACGTCTGAAGACGTGCCCTGATACAAAGCATCTGCACGATGAACCCGAATCAACTCAAGCAGCTTTTCGATGACGTGCGTCGCCGCAAACTCTCTCCCGACGAGGCAGTAGAGAAGCTGCGGCATCTCCCCTTCGAGGACCTCGGCTTCGCCAACGTCGATCACCATCGAGCGCTGCGCGCGGGCATGCCGGAGGTCATCTTCGGTCCGGGCAAGACGCCGGAGCAGGTGACGGAAATTTTCGTCCGCCTGGCGCAGGGGGAGAACAACGTCCTGGCCACGCGGGTCTCGCCGGAGCAGGCTCGCGCCGTCCGCCGCAGGCTTCGCAAAGCCGAGTTTCACGAGGCGGCTCACGCCCTGACCCTCACCCAGGAGACCACGGTTTACGGAAAAGGCAATATTGCGGTGGTCTCCGCCGGCACCAGCGACATTCCGGTTGCCGAGGAGGCGGTCGTCACGGCGCAGATCATGGGTAACGACGTGCAGCACGTCTACGACGTGGGCGTCGCCGGCATTCACCGCCTGCTGGCCCGGCGCGACTTGCTGGCGCGGGCGCGTGTGATCGTCGTGTGCGCAGGGATGGAGGGTGCGCTGCCCAGCGTTGTGGGAGGCCTGGTCGGCGTCCCGGTAATCGCTGTGCCCACCAGCGTAGGATACGGCGCGTCGTACAACGGCATTGCAGCCTTGCTGGGAATGCTGAACTCGTGCGCTTCGAATGTGACCGTGGTCAACATCGACAACGGCTTTGGAGCGGGATACGTGGCATCGCTGATCAACCGACTACCGTGAGTATCTGAAAGGCAAAGCTACAAATCGGCTGCCGTGGCGGGAGCGCGTCCCCGGCTCGAGGAAGATGCCAGCTCCTGTGATGCCTAAGCACCGCAGTTGTTGGGGGTGGCGCACGCCGCTAGGGGTCTCCACGGAGCGCGCGGCGGGAGATCGGCCTCAGCGAACTCCGAATCCCCGTTCACGTTCAGCGGGCGAACCGGATTCGATATGCAACAACTCGTCGAGCGAGATCTTGCCTGGGCCAAAGATGAGAATGATGAGCCAGGCGATGAGGAAGACAAAAGGCGCGGCGGCGGCAAATTTGTCGGGTGCGGAGAAGAAGGACATCAGGGCTTGGCGATCGGCGGTAATGTAGGCAACCAACATGTCGCCTGCGCACAGCAGCGCCAGCAAACGCGACCCGAGGCCCAGAGCGAGCAGAATCCCGCCAACAAATTCCAACAGCGCGATGAACCACGCATTGGCCGCGGGTGCAGGAATGCCCAGGCTGGTAAAAAACTGGATGACGTGTCCGATATTGTGCAGCTTGCCCCATCCGGTCTGGGCGAACTGCCATCCCCAGTAGAGGCGCACGGCCAGCAGAAACACCGATTGCAGCGACGAAGGCACGCGGATCAGCAGATCATACCCGCGCCGTAAGGCACTGCCCCGTCCGTTGCTCATGCTCTTTCCTGTCCCTCGGTCGCGGAGTTCAGCCGGGCACAGAACCAGCCCAAAGACTGCCACGTACGGAACCAAAGCTCTATATTCTGCGCCTGCTGCTCTTCCGGCATTTCGCTGTTCTCAAAGGCAGACGAGATGGCCTCTTCTAAGCTCGCGCCCTGGCTCAGCAGGTGCAGCATCTGAAACGCTTCCGGTTCCAGCCGGCGGTAGTGGACAGAGAATTCGTGACGGTGCAGTGCCAGGAGAACCTTGGGGGCCCTCGGGCGAGGCGACTCCAGCATTCCGGCGATCATTTTCGCCGGCCGCTTTTTGTCCCGCACCGCGATTGCGAGGTTGTCGACCGCATAGTGCAGCTGCAGCAAGCGCATGTAGGGCTGGAGTTGCAGCTGCATCTCCGGGCCACCCTGCGCCAACTCCTCCGGCGTGACCGGCGGCAGCTCCGCCTCATCGAAGACTTCAATATGCGCCCACTCCAGCGCCACCATGTCGAGAATCAGCTGCGACTCGTGTTTTCCCAGCCACTTCGGGTTGGCCTTCAGCCAGTCGCTGAATCTCGATCCGAGGTTGCGCAGCGTGAACGAACGGGAGGGGCAGTCCGTGAGGTACGCCTCCGACATGCGCCGGAAGCGCTTTGCGCCGACGATCGCCCGCACGCCGGGAAAGTCTTCGGCAAAGCAGTCCAGGAGGCGGAACCAGTAACTCTTGGTGTAGATTTCCAGCCGCTCGAAGCTGGTGAGCCGGTCATTGGGCTTGATGAACTTTTCCGCGGGCGCGCGCGTGCTGCTGCGCATGCCTTCACGCACCGTCATGGGCTGCATGATCAGGCGGGCGAACTCGCGCTGCGTCTCGAGAAGCGAGCTCACGCAACCACCTCCGCAACCGATGCGGCGGTCGTCTGCGCCCCCACCCAGGCCGCATTCGCCGCACCGTGCAGATAGCGATTGGCCTTCAGGGCCTCGGCGTGTACTTCCTCAAACGACGGGATCCTATCGTCCCACTCCAGCAGCGTCGCCGTCGGGCCGATGCGGCGAATGGCGCGCGCATACAGCTCCCACACCGGATCGATGACCGGGTGATCGTGGGTATCGAGGATGTACTTCTCGTAACGCGAGTGACCGGCCACGTGGATCTGCGCCACCCGTTCGCCCGGGACCGCGTCAAGGTACTCGCGCGGATCAAAGCTGTGGTTCATGGAGCTGACGTAAATGTTATTCACGTCGAGCAGGATGCCGCAGTCTGCGCGCTCCACCACTTCGTTGAGGAACTCCCATTCCGTCATCACCGAGTCGTGAAACTCGGCGTAGCTGCTGACGTTCTCCACCACCACGGGAATTTCCAGATAGTCCTGGACCTGGCGAATTCTTTCAGCCGTGACTTCTACCGCCTCCCAGGTGTACGGGATGGGCAGCAGGTCATGGGAGTAGCTGCCGTCAACGCTGCCCCAGCAGAGATGGTCCGACAGCCAGGGTGTTTTGGTACGGCGCACAAGATTCTTCAGGCGCCGCAGGTGTTCGCGGTTCAGCGGTTGCGCTGAGCCGAAATACATCGACACGCCATGCTGCACCACCCGGTACTGCTCCAGGATTGCATCGAGAACGGCGAGCGGATTGCCGCCGTCTACCATGTAATTTTCCGAGATGATTTCGAACCAATCCACCACCGGTTTCTTTTCCAGGATGTGCCGGTAGTGCGGGATGCGCAGACCGATGCCCACCCCATATTCCGTAAACCCGTTAAAACGATTGGCTGGCATGAAAACTCTTTTGACGCGTGATAACAAAAATCATTTCACCACAGAGGACACGGAGTTAATTGAATTTGAATGGATTCCCGTCCGTAATCTCTGTGCCTCTGTGGTGAAATGATTATTCTTCGTTGTGATGGCACTGGAAACTCGTTCCATGGATCAACTGCGAGGGCCGGGGACCTGCGCCGACCCTCGTCTGTAGGCTGACGGTTTAGTGGTTCTTGGAGCCGTCGGTGGCGCAGCCGCCCTTGCCCTTGCAAGAGTTCTTGCCCTTGCAGCCGTTGTCGCCCGACTTACAGCCGCCCTGACCCTTGCACGAGTTCTGTCCCTTGCAAGCGTGCTTGTCGCTCTGGAAGGCGCCAGCCAGCATCTGCGCGGAGTTGCTGCTCAGGGCCGGAGCGGAGTTCGAAGCGGTGGAGGTTGCGAATGCGGGCGCTGCAGCCGTCAACAATCCAGTCACGGCAGCGCTCAATAAGAGGGACTTCACCTGACTCTTCTTCACTTAATTCTCCTTCGAAGGAATTGACGCGAGTATGGACATCTCCGCCATCTCGCGGCGGGATAGGAACAGCCCAAGTAGCAGCAGTTCCTGCGGCGCTAAGATACGCGAGATACGACAAAAGTTCCAGTGCTACAGAAAAATATCTGGAACTAGGGAGGCAAAGAGCCGGAAATATGCCGTCAACCGCGAGGGCAGCCGATCGCCCTTTTTTGGCCAGAGCGACGCACCCGTTTGGTGGCAGGAGTCGCTGTAAGCTGAGGTACTACTTGGGAGTTATCTCCCGCACGCCTTTTTCGCTGGCGACGATAACCACGCTCGTCAAATTCAGAAACAAGCCATGGTCGACAATGCCGGAGCGCGCCTCAAGCTCGCGGGCGAGCTTCGCCGTATTGGCAATCGGACCGAAGTTGCAGTCCAGAATCATGTTGCCCTGATCAGTGCGATACTCCTCGCCAGTTTTCGTTTGGCGAACGACGTATTTTGCGCCGAGCGACTCCAGGAATCGCGCCTGCGAACGCCAGCCAAAGGGCAGGACCTCGACCGGCAGAACGTGCAGGGTACCCAGGCACGGCGACAGCTTGCTCTCGTCGACGATGATGATCTCCTTCGCCGAGGCCTGCGCCACCAGCTTCTCGCGCAGCAGCGCCCCGCCTCCGCCTTTGACGAGATCAAGCTTCGGGTCGACCTCATCGGCGCCGTCGATGGTGACATCGATGTTCTTGGGCAGGTCCTCGGTGAGCATCGGGATTTCCAGCTCCACCGCAGCATCCCAGGACGCACGCGAGGTGGCAAAACCGACGATGTTCTTTAGCTCGCCGCTCTTCAGCAGCGCGCCGATACGCCGAATGGCGAAGATCGAGGTGGAACCTGTGCCGAGACCCACCGTCATGCCCGATTGAATGTATCGGCTGACGGCGTACTCGCCGGCTTCTTTCTTCAGTGCTGCTTGCGGATCAGGGGTCGTACTGGGTGCGCTCATGGTTGACCTATCTTTGGTGCTGCGTCAGTTTGAAATTCCCAAACTCTCCCGTGGGTGACCGGGTAAGCCCGGGTACTCGTGGGTGCCCCAGGTCTGGCGCTTTCCAGATCTGGGTCCTCGCGGTATAAACCCACCTCAACTCAATGCCCACTCTGCCCGGCCTTGCTCTCCGGAACTCCGCGAACCGCTACCAGATACTCCACGATCTTATGCTGGTCGGGCTCGGAGATGTTCGCGCCATAGGCATCCACCATCTTCTTCACTTCTTTTTCCCAGGTCTGCGCGCTGAAAGGCGGTTGTGTGGTGACATAGCGCGCCGAATGGCAAAGCAGGCAGTTGCTCTCGTACACCTGCACATTAGGCCCCTTGGGTACCTCGCCGGCATAGTCGGGCAGCTTGATACGTACGGTCCCGGACGCATTCGCCGCGGCCCCTGAGACGCTGGTGGATGGGTGCGGCTGTTGTCCGGCCGCGCTCGACACCGTGGCGGCTGTGATCGTCAGTGCGATGATGACTTTTCGGCAGTCCATGGTGCTCACACCACTCTGACATCCAGATGCTCGATTACATCGCGCGCATAACCGCTGCGGTTCCACTGCTCCGTCACCTGCTGCTCGCCGCTGTTGGTGGTGGCGCGGACCATTAGACGGTAGCTGCCTTTCGCCGCCGGCGTCCACTTGGCATGCCATAACCGCCACGAATACTTTCCCAGGTCCGCGCCGAGCTCCGCGTCATTCCAGCTCTGGCCGCCATCTTTCGAAAGCTCGACGCGCCTGATTCCGGAGCCACCGTCGCTAGCGACGCCGGCGAGTTCACACGATTGTCCAGCGTGAATCGCCACGCCGGGCTCGGGGTTTACAAAGATCGAATGCACAGGCATGGCATTGATAGGGACGGTCGCTTGCGCCAGATGTTGCGGATCTTCGTTGGCCTGCGGGTTATCGGGAATGCGGTATGCCTTATCCATCCAAAACGTCTTCAGCGGCTGATCGAGTACCGTGATCTTAGTCAGAGATTTGACCCAATAGGTCGCGAACCAGCCCGG
>DASRGM010000035.1:0-14110 GCA_035651035.1 Terriglobales bacterium | reverse complement strand
GCTGGCGTTGCGCAGGCGAATGCGATAGCGCTTGCCCTCGCGCAGGTGGAAGCTTGCAGGCACGGGCGCGCTGTTCATGGGATAGGCGACGCCGTTGATCGCCCAGCGATTGAAGCCGCCGTCCGCCGCGTTGTCTTTGGTAAACACCATGTCGAAGGTCTCGTCCGCCGGCGGGGCCGTGCGGTTCGCCGCGCCGAAGCGGCCGTAGCTCCACTTGAACGGCGGCGGCGCAATCCACTGCGCCTTGCCGGAATGCCCGGCGTACTCGACCACAATGCCCATGCCGTGATGGCGGTCGTCGTCGGCCAGGTCGCCCATGATCCACACGCCCGGATGGTTCATCTCGACGATGGCCGAGATGCGCTCCGCCGTCCCCAGCCATAGCACGGGAACGCTCGTGGGATTCGGCACGGGGTTGCCGTCAAGCGCGACCACGCGAAACGTGTGTCCCGGCAACGCCAGGCTGCGAATTTCGGTGGCGCTGCCATTCAGCACGTGAAACAGCACGCGCTCGCCCTGCTTCACTCGCACCGGCTCGCCATGGCCCAGCATGCGTCCGTTGATGGTGAACGAGCCGTAGCCGACTTCGAAGCCGTGCGGCATGCCCTTGGCCAGCGACGCCTTCATCGCCGACTCGCCCTGCTCCTCCAGCTGCTTGTCTTTTGCCGATGGAGAGAGAAAATCCTGCGCCATGTCGCCGCCGCGGCTGAGCGTGGGCTCGAACTCCTTCAGCGTAAGGAAGACTTCGCGATCGTAGCGGCCGGGATTCTCCTTCGGCTCGATGTACACCGGGCCGACTTGGCCGGTGTATTGTCCCGCGTAGAGATCGGCGCCGGCTCGGTTGTGCGAGTGATAGAAGCGGAGGCCGGAGGGGTTCGGCGTGAAGCGAATGCGGCGGCTGCCGTGCGCCGGGATGTAAGGAGTGCCTTCCTCCGCCGCGCCGTCCACGTCGGTCGAGACCCTCTGCCCGTGCCAGTGCAACTGCTCCGGGACATCGGTGTCGTTGATCAGATCAACCGTGACCGGCTGTCCTTCGCGGAAGCGCAGCAGCGGGCCGGGAAACTGTCCGTTGTAGGTGACGGTGGAGAGGATGCGCTTGGGCGCAATCTCAATTGGGCTGAGCGCAATGCGGATGGTGTAGTCGGGCGATGTGGAGCCGGCCTCCTGGAACGCAAGCGCCTCCCGATGCGCCACGTCCACCCACGCGCCTGCTGCACTTGCCGGCACCACGAGCGCACCGGCAGCCAATCCTGCCGTCTTCAGGAAGTGGCGTCGCGACTCAATGTGCTGCTTCACAAGCTCTCGTGCTGATTGGAGCCGCGCTCAGCGGTGCGACGGCTGGGGGCTGCGCGACTGGATGTATTCGTCGATGACGCGCTCCAGCTTGCCCTGTTCGCGCAGGACGTATTCGATGGCATCGCGCACCGCGCCTTTGCCGCCCTCGTGCGGCGTGACATAGTGCGACTCGCGGATGACTTCATCGCGCGAGTTCTTCACCGCGATGGCCAACCCGCACAGGCGCATCACCGGCAGGTCGATGACGTCGTCGCCGACGTAGCAAACCTCGTCGGCGCCGAAACCGGTCTTCTGCAGGATTTCGTAGAACGCCGCTGCCTTGTCCTGCTGGCCCTGGTAGACGAATTCGAGTTTCAGGTCGCGCGCGCGCAAGGCCACCGTCTCTGAGATGCGCTTGGTGATGATGCCGGTCTTCAGTCCGCCGAGCCGCGCCAGCGAAAAGCCGGTGCCGTCATGCGCGTTGAAGCCCTTGGCTTCGACGATGTCGTTGCCGGGGATTCCGAAGCCTCCCGCGTCGGCCATCTTTTCGCGGTGCTCGTGGGTGGTGTGGCCTGCGGCGAGCGGCGGTTTTGCGTTCGATGGGACGGAGGCGCCGGGCGCAGGGAACAAGAAGATGGTGCCATCGGTCATCACGCCGTCCACGTCAAACAGCATCAGCTTGATCTTGCGCGCGCGCTCGTCGGCCATGGGGAAAGTTTAGCAGGGTGGCAGAGCCGGCCTTCAGGCCGGCGTCTCCACCTTTGGGGATCAGGAAAGCCGAGGCGGTGGTCGCCTCGCGACCACCGCCTCGGCTCGATTTCCAGCTGTGCGTGTGACGCGGCGCTGAAGCGCCGCTCTGCCCTATCGCGCCGCCTTGACGGCCACGGGCGGTGCCAGCGTGGCGCGCCGCATCCACAGCAACCCGCCGAAGATGACCAGACCGATGGCAATCGCCTGCGTGCCGCTCATCCAGCCGAGAAAAACTCCGCGCCCGGGATCGCCGCGGAAGAACTCGATGAAGAAGCGGCCAATACCGTAGATGATCATGTAGGTGCCGATGATCTCGCCCTCGAAACTCTTGCGGCGGATCAGCCAGACCAGGAACGCGGCATTGCAGAGTTCCAGCACCATCTCGTAGAGCTGCGTCGGGTGCAGCGGAATGCCGAGCGGGGTGCCGACAATTTCATGGGCGAGCTGATTGTGAAAGGTAACGGCCCAGGGCACGTGCGTCTCGCGACCATAGCAGCAGCCCGCGGCGAAGCAGCCGACGCGCCCGAAGGCGTGTCCCAGCGCGATGCCGGGGGCGAAGACGTCGCAGGTGCGCAGCACCGGCAGGCGGTTGCGCCGCATGTACCAGATGCACATGATCAGCGCCAGTACGACCCCGCCCGACCACACGCCGCCGGCCTGCAGCGTCGCCAGCGAAAAGATGTTTTGCCGCGCGTCGGCGTCCGTCACGAAATAAAGCAGCTTGGCGCCGATGATGCCGGAGAGGATGGCGATGATGCCGAGGTTCCACAGCTTGTCGGGATCGAGACCCTGCTCGCGCCCCAACTTGACGATCAGCATCAGCCCGAAAATCAGGCCGAGCGCCGCCATGAAGCCGTAAGTCGGCAGATTGAAACTGCCCAGGTGAAAGAGACGGGGAAACACAGTTCTAGTTTAGATGCAGGGCGGGGTTGCTGGAAGCAGCAGCACTTGGCAGTTGGCAGTTGGCGGTTGGTATTTGGCCAAAGCCACCATTCCAGCAGCCTTGGGCCAAAAACCAATTGCCAACGGCCAAATGCTACTTTTCAAAAACCGACCCGCGGGGCCGTGTTTCATGGGCCGTCAATGAACCCGTCCACGACGGTGGGAACCCTCCGCGGTCTTTAGGCATCTCCGCATGACGGAGCATCGCACACCAACCGAATACGAGTCAGGCTCCCTGTTCACTGAGTAATGGTTCAAAAAACGGTGACCACGAACACCAACTTTGCAGGCCGGTTTCCTGATTGAGATGCTATGAAAAAGCCGGGTAGATGACAAGAGCACAATCGCAAATAGTTGGAAATTTACATGCCCAGGGCAAAGGTGAGTTGCCGGGTTGGCAGTCGGCATTCGGCCGTCGGGACATTGCGGATTGGAACCTGAGCTTTTGCCGAGTGCCGAGTGCCGCCTTAATTCTCAATGGCCGCGAACTTGTTCTCCTCCGCCGCCATGTGCAGCCGCACCATGCGGGTGAAGTCGCGGCCCTCCTGCTTCAGTTCGGCAACGGCCGCTTCCAGCTCGCGGTTCTCGCCCAGGTGGGCGATGTGGTCGCGCAGGTTCTCCAGCCGGAGGCGCATCTCGGCGTGCTGGCGCTTCATCTCGCGCGCAAACGACGCCAGCTCCGGGCTCATGCGCGCAATCGTCTGAGCAGCGTCGTCTCTTCATGCGCGTAGTGCTTCGGCAGCCACTCGGCGATCCATTGGCCGCTGCTGGTCGCCTCGGTGGCCGTGGCCAGGTCGGTGAAGATCTCCGAGTAGCAGACAATCTGCTCCAGCGCGCCTTCCAGCCGGTCCAATTGAGCCAGCAACTCTTCGTGCTCGCGATGAATGTTGACCGACTCGTCATGGAAGTTGGGATCCACGCTCGCCATGGCACACCTCTGCGATCATGCTGGGCGTGCCGCCGACGCGCGGCAGTGATTGCAGTCACCGCGGGTGGTGACACTGTGCCCTGTCCGGGCAAGCCTTGTCGCAAATATGCACTTGATTGGCTCGGCCGTAGCTTGCCGCTGGAAAATCCGCCGCCTGTGGCGTTAAAGTAAACCACCCTGCCAGCACTATGTCGCCGGCGCGCGAAGGAGGCCTTTCGTGAAAACCCTGCAAACGCTCCCATGGGCTTGTCGTAGCAGCTTCAACATTTCCGTCAGCGTGCTGGCCATGCTGCTTGCCGCCAGCACGATCGTTCCGCAAGCCCACGCCCAGACCTTCACCGTGCTGCACACCTTTGAGGGCGCTCCCACCGACGGCGGCCTTCCCATGGAAGGCGTCGTGATGGACCGCATCGGCAATCTCTATGGGGTGACGATCAGCGGCGGGACCTTCATCAACGGATGCACCGGCTTCGGCGACGGCGGATGCGGCACCGTCTTCAAGCTCACCAGGCACGGCTCCAGCTGGCTGTATTCCGTTCTGTACAAGTTCCAGGGGCCGCCGGACGGAAACTATCCCGCGGGCGTGGTGGTCGGTCCCGACAGCACGCTCTATGGCATGACCGGCGGGGGCGGCCTAAGCAGCCAGCAAACCAACTGCAACGACTACAGCAACGGCTGCGGCGTGGTCTTCCGGGTGCGTCCTCCCGCCACCTTCTGCTCCAACGCGGTTTGCCCGTGGAATGAGAGCGTGCTGTATACCTTCACCGGCCACAACGGCGACGGCGGCAATCCGTCGAACGGCGACTTGATCTTCGACAGCGCGGGAAACATCTTCGGCACGACGCCAATCGGCGGCGCTACCAATTACGGCACCGCTTTCAAACTTTCGCCGTCGCAGGGCGGCTGGACGGAAAACATCTTCTACAACTTCGATCCCACGCAGCAGCAGATCGGCAATCCGAATACCGGCTTGCTGGCGGACCAAGCGGGTCATTTCTATGGCAGCAGCGGCTACAGCGTCGACGGCAATCCCAGCGGCGGCGTCTATGAGCTGACCCAGACGCAGTCAGGCTGGACGGCCAATGCGCTGCAGATCTTCAATTGTGTTGGCGGCCTCAATGGCTGCTACCCAGCCGACCTGATGTTCGATTCGGCCGGGAATCTCATCCTGGCGAACACCTCTTCCGGCTTTTACCGCCTGGGGACCGTGATTGAGCTGCTGGCGTCGGACAACTGGAGCGTCGACCTGCTCTACACCTTCCACACCGGGCAAGGCTACCCCGCGAACCGCCTCGCCATGGACGCCGCGGGAAATATCTACGGCACCGACATCACCTGCGCCACGGGCTACGGCTGCATCTTCAAGCTGACTCCCACCGACGGTGGCTATGTCTACACTGACTTGTATGACTTCACCGGGCGCAGCGACGGGGAGAAGCCTTATGGAGGGGTGGTCATCGACGCCCAAGGCAATCTTTACGGCACCGCCATGTTGGCCGGCGATCTGCGCGCCTGCTTCCGCTACCAAAACGGTTGCGGCACGGTTTGGGAGCTTACGCCATAGCTTGCGGCGACGAAGAGCCGGCGTTTTTCGCCGTTGGCGCGGCGTTGAATAAGGGCGCCGCGCGCGCGAGCCCCTTGAGCTTGATCCGCGAGCTCTCCTGCTGCGATGTGGGGACGCCGCCTCGGGAGTACGGTTACTTCTTTCCCTGCACGGCGGCGAGACACTGTCCGTAGAGATCCAGCAGATGGTGGGCGTATTCGTCGGACTTAGTTTCGCTGCCTGCCTTGAAGCCGGCGCCCGGCGAACCGGTTTTTCCGTAGCCCGTGGTGACGGCGATAAATTTCATCATGTCCAGCGCGATGTCCTGGTCGCGGCGCGAAACCGGGCTGGGCGGCACTTGCGGTTCGTCCATGATGCCTCCTCGTGAAGCAGTGGCCAGTTGTCAGTTGTCAGTTGTCAGTTGTCATTAGCCAGTGATAATTCGTCAGTGGCCAGGTTCCAGTTTGCCTGTGCCGACGTTGAAAGTCCAACGACCTGCCGCTCGGGCGAGTGCGCTTCAACCCGTAGCAAATTGCGGTAGTGGCTCAATTTGATATTGATTGCTTACGCCGCCGGGTGTAGCACGTCTTTGAGACGTGCATATCGAGGCCCGAATGGGCACGCGCTTTTGCGCCCGAGGTAAATCTAACCCTTACCTCGGCGGCTGAAGCCGAACCTTTGAAGTAGAGTCTCAATGCACGCCTAAAAGCGTGCGCCACCCAAGGTTCGTTGAACGCGATTTCAAATTGAGCCACGACACAAATTGCCGAATGCTTGCGTCGTCGCGGCTAATTAACTGACCATCAGCCACTGACCGCTGCCACTGGATACTGTCACAACCACTGACCACTAATCACTGGCCCCTGGCCACTGGCCACTGCTTTTTCACACTTCCAGCCCCACGTGGCAGATGCGCCCGACGATGTAGTCGAAGTAGCTGCGTCCGCGCGCGATGCGGACTACCTCGATGGGTTGGCGCGGCTGGCGCGGGCGCAGCATCAGGCAGTTGTCGCACACCGAGACGTTGGCCGCCACGCAGCCTTCCTCGGTGCGCACCGCGTACAGGTTGGGTTCGAAGCGGTGATAGGGTTCGAGGGAATTGTAGTGGCGGTCCACCAGCAGGGTGGCAGCGCGCGAGCGCGGAAAAAATCCGCCCGAGCTGCGCCGGTCCAGCCGGATGAGCACGAAGCGCAGCCAGTCGCTGCGGTCCACGTCGGTGCGCGGCCGCAGCCGCCGCAGGAATGACTTGCTGAAGTTGCGCGTCTCCAGAATCTGATTGGCGGCGAAACGCGCCAGCACGGCATGCTCGGGCGAAACCATCGCCACCGGCTCGACGCTTTGCTGCGGATAAGCGAGCTGCCGCAGGTCCTCGCGGCTCACCAGGTCGAGAACTCCCACATGCAACGCGCGCAGCAGCCGGTCCATCGACTCCAGGCTGAGGCCCCGCCGCGAGTTGAGGAAGTTGGATAGATGTCCCTGGGGAAGTCGCGACTGCTGCGCCAACCTGCTTCCCGTCAGCTCGCCGCGGCCAATGCGAGCGCGGATGTGAGCGCGCAACTGGTCCTGCAGGTCCTGAATGGTCATCGTGCATTATCTGAAAGCAATAGGTGTACTTTAGTGTCATTCCGCTAGCAATAATTATGTTGACTATGCTGATTCGTGCATGCGAGAGTGCAAACAGATGTATTGGTTCTGAGGTTCTGGCCGAGGTGACCGATGAGAGATAGCGAACCAATAGGGGACGACAGGAATTTTGCCGAGCTGCGCCGCAAGGTGCGCCACGCCGAGGTACTCTCAGCCGCCATGGAGAAGCTGCTTCGCAGCCTGCGTTTTTCCGGCAGGCTCAGCGTGATCGTGCAGAACGGCACGGTGCTGAAGTCGGGTTATGAAGAAAGCTACTTCACCCGGCGGCAGGACGACCGTATGGTGTGACAGCCGTACAAACGCCGGCAAGGCGCCGTCTGACTCTTGTTCCGCCGCGCGCTGCCGGCTTTCATAACTAAATACCCGCAAGCGGGTCATCGTAACCGAAACGAGCCCTGCGCATGTGTCCCGGATAGTGAAAGGGGCGCATCGCAGGGCTCGTTTCTTTCATACAGGGGGCGAAATGCAAACCACCAGACTGGAACTGAAATATTGCGAGCGCTGCGGGGCCTTGGGGCTGCGCCGGCTCGAGTCCGGCGATAACTATTGTGAAGGTTGCGCGCAGCTGCTCAGCCAGCAGGCTTCGGCGCTGCGCGTCATGCGGCACGTCCGTCACGGCTCGCGCAAATCGCCGCGCCCGGCGCGCACCTCATCGCCACGGCGAATCGGGGTGCCGGCATGAGGACCTTACAACGCGCCGCCCGCAAAGCCAAGCTATTGCTGATGTACGCCGCCGAGACGCCGATTGCGGTGGCGCCGCCGGCGGAAGAGGCCGATCCCCGGCCGGAGATGGTATGTTTTCGCGGCCAGACGCTGGCCATGGTGCGCCACTACTTCGAGCTGTCGTCGCAGGTGGGGCGCGTGCCGTCGCTCATGGGCCGAGAGTTCTTTCGCGCCAAGGTCTCGCATCACTCCATTCCCAGCTTCGAGGAGCAGGCGGTGTTCGTGCGCGACGTCGAGCTGTGCATCTTCCGCCTCAACGCCGAGCACCAGGAGATCATCATGATCGCCGGTCTCTACGACTTCACCTACCAGGAGATCGCCGACATGCTGCACATCTCCAAGACCGCGGTGAATGTCTGGTTCTCCGAGGCGCTGGCTGCGCTGAGCGAGATCTTTCTGCAGGCTGGTTTGCTCTCGGAAGTGCGTCCAGATCGCCGGCAGCGGCAGACCATGCACGGCGCTCCCGAGGCCGCGTCGAGTCCGAGGAAAGCGCCGCATCGGGTGGAGTTCAGCAGCGACCAGCGCGTTGCAACCGCCGAAGCCGGCGATCCTCGCAAGCCGTGGCAGCGTTGCGATCGTTTGGGTGCGGTATGCTGAACGGGCGAAAAACGATGCTGCAGATTCTTGCTAACGGTAAGGGGCGAGCGGTGCGGAACTCCCCGGGAACGATTAGCTACGAACCGCCGCGGCCCACTCTGGCGCGCGGCTCATGGCTGGTGTTTGCCGCAGTGCTGCTGGGGCAGGCTGCATTCTTCTACTACGTCTCGCAGCACCGGCTGGTGGACGATGACGAAGGCTTCTACCTGCTTGCCTCGCGCCTGGTCTTGCAGCACAGGACGCCGTATCTGGATTTCTTTTATACGCAGGCGCCGCTGCTGCCGTACGTTTTCGGCGCGTGGCTGAAGCTGTTTGGCGTCACCTGGTTTTCCGGCCGCGCCTTCTGCGCGCTGCTGGCCACCGGCGTCGGCTGCCTGATGTATGCGCACGTCCGGCGTGAGACCGGCCGGCGGCTGTCCGGCGCCGTTGCGGTCCTGCTGTTCGCCTCCAGCACGCTGGTCTTCGCCTGGTATCCCATCGTGAAGACCTTTGCGCTCGCCATGCTGTTTCTCTTCCCTGCCTACATGGTTCTGTCGCGGCTCTCGCCATCTATGCCAGGATGGCTGGTGGGCGCTGCCGGCGCGCTGTTCGCTCTTAGTGTCGACACGCGCTCCTACATTGTGGCACTCGCTCCGGTGCTGCTGTGGTGGCTGCTGCGAAAGCAGGCGGGAGCGCGCCTCAGGTGGCTGGCATGGTTTGGCGGCGGCTTTGTGATCGGCATACTCCCATCCTTGATCCTGTTTTTCGCCTCGCCCGACGCCTTCCTCTTCAACAATCTCGGCTATCACGCGTTGCGCTCGGGCTCCGGCCTTATCGGCAACTGGCACGACAAGATGATGGTCGTCGCCGCCATTTTTGGGGGCGCCTACACCGGCTTCCAGTTCACGGCGCTCACTCTGATCGCGCTCGGCCTGCTGATTTTTCTGCGGCCGCGCAGAGGCTCTTCGCTGCTGGCAGTGCTGCTGGCCATAGTTCTCGGGGCGGTTTCGCTGCTGCCCACACCGGCATCGATCCAGTACTTCTCGCTGCTGATGCCGTTCCTCATCGTCGCCGCGGTCTGTTCGGCGAACGACTATCTCGGCAGACTGCAATCGCCTTCCAAAGCTGGGTTGGCGCGAGCGTTGTGCGCGGCGCTGGTGGTGGCTTTTATCGCCTTCGCGGCTCCCGTCTTCCGGCAGTACCTGTTTACGGGGCGCAAGGTCCCGGGCTTGCGCGACATGGCGGACGCGCCCAACTGGACGCTCGAGCGCCTGACGCAGGTCTCGCAAGCTGTCGACGAACTGGCCCAGCCGGGCGAGCAAGTCCTCAGCTTTTTTCCTGGCTATCTGTTCGCCACTCGCGCCGCGCCCTATCCCGGCATGGAAAACAACTTCGGCATGTGGGTGGCGCCTGACCTATCGGCCGCCAAGCGCGAGCAGTATCACCTGATCACCGCTCCCGATGCCGCGCGCGCACTGGCCGGCCATGAAACCCGGCTGGTGGTGGTGAGCAGCAATCAGGGCGACTGGAACGCGGAGCTGGACTACGCCGCCTGCGTCGCCGCGCTGCGCGCCTATGGCTACAGGCAGGTGCGGCAGATTGGGGACATCTACATTTATGCAGTCAGCTAGGCGACATCGGAGCGGCATGTGTCGAGATGGCGCTCGCAAAATGGCGGGACGTGCGACCTGCGATTGAACCAGCCGCTCTGCGGCGGGCGCATGCGCCATCCGGCGGCAACTCTCGTGGTGGCGATATAATCGAAAGGTTTGCCTATGACTACCACACAGACTGAACTACGCCTTGCCCAGCGGATGTCGCGGCTGGGAACCGAAACCGCCTTCGAAGTTCTGGTGCGCGCCAAAGCACTCGAGAAGCAGGGCCGCAGCGTCATCCATCTGGAAATCGGCGAGCCCGACATGGACACGCCTGCCAACGTGGTGGAAGCCGGCGTGAACGCGCTGCGCAGCGGATACACTCACTACGGTCCCGCCGCCGGACTGCCCGAGCTGCGCGAAGCCATCGCGGCAGAAGTCTCGGCGTCGCGCGGCATCCAGGTCACGCCGGAAGAAGTGATCGTCGTGCCCGGCGGCAAGCCCATCATTTTTTTCACCATGCTGGCGCTGGTTGACGAAGGCGACGAGGTCATCTATCCCAATCCCGGCTTCCCCATCTACGAGTCGATGATCAACTTCCTCAGCGCGAAGCCGGTGCCGGTCCCGCTGCGCGAAGCTCGCGACTTCCGCATCGACGTTAACGAGCTGGCCGGGCTGATCACTGATCGCACCAAGCTCATCATCCTGAATTCGCCGCACAATCCCACCGGCGGCATCATCACCAAGGAAGATGTGCAGGACATCGCGCGCGCCATCGGCGACCGCGACATCATGGTGCTGAGCGACGAAATCTACAGCCGCCTGACCTTCGAGGGCGAGCCTTATAGCATCGCGTCGGTCCCCGGCTTCAAGGAGCGCACCATCATTCTGACGGGCTTCTCGAAGACCTACTCGATGACCGGGTGGCGCCTGGGCTATGGAGTGATGCGCCCCGACCTGGCGCAACAGTTCGCGCGCCTGCAGACGAACTCGACCTCATGCACCGCAACGTTTACGCAGATTGCGGGCGTCGAGGCGGTGAAGGGCGACCAGAGCGAGCCGGAAAAGATGCGCCGCGAATTCCAGCGGCGTCGCGACGTCTTCGTCAAGGGGCTGAACTCCATCAAGGGCTTCTCCTGCCGCTCGCCCAAGGGCGCCTTCTATACCTTCCCCAACGTTACCGCGACGGGATGGCCCTCGAAGAAGCTGGCCGACGCGCTGCTGCAGGACGTGGGCGTCGCCGGACTGTCGGGCACGGCATTCGGCTCCTACGGCGAAGGGCACATGCGCTTCTCCACCGCGAACTCGATCGAGAACCTGGAGCAGGCGCTGGACCGCATCGAGCAGTGGACGAAGAAGAACCTGTAGGAAGCGGATGATTGGTGGTGAATGCCAATTCCGCCCTTCCTGGAAGATTGTCATCACGAGCGAAGCGAGGGATCTGCTTTTGGCGCGAAGTACCATACACTGCGCGCAAGCAGATCTCCTTCTCGCTCTGAGGCGCTCCTCGTCACGACAATTCTGTGATTCGCGGAGTTGAAGGAGAAGGTGATGGGCGATGTAGTTCGCATCCTCGGCATCGCCGGCAGCCTGCGCCGCCAGTCGTACAATCGCGCGGCCTTGCGCGCCGCGCAACAGCTTATTCCCTCGGGCGCTACGCTGGAGATTGCCGAGATCGACGGCCTGCCCGGATTCAACCAGGATGACGAGGGCAACCCCCCGCCGAAAGTCGTGGAGCTGAAACAGCGGATTCGCGCCGCAGACGCGATCCTGTTTGTCACTCCGGAATACAACTACTCGGTTCCCGGCGTGCTGAAGAACGCCATCGACTGGTGCTCGCGGCCGTACGGGGACAGCGCGTGGCCGGGCAAGCCGGTCGCGGTGATGGGCGCGTCGATCGGCAGCTTGGGCAGCGGGCGAGCGCAATACCATCTTCGGCAGATGTTTGTGTTCCTCAATATGTTCCCGGTAAATCAGCCTGAGGTGATGATTGCCAACTGCGCCGATCGCTTCGACAGCAATGGCAATCTGACGCACGAGCCGACGAAGGAGTTCATCCGCAAGCTGCTTGAGGCGCTGGTGGCGTGGACGCTGCGGCTGCAGCGAGGCGAAACGCGCTCGGCAGCCGGAGATTGACTACTCCCAGCGATCCGCCCTCGATATGCGAATCGAAGAGAACACTGGTTCGTGGGAATTCTGCGGCCCCCTCTTCTACAAACTCAGGCCGTCTGTTGGCTTGAGTGCTCGCGATCCAGCAGCTTTTTCTTTCGTTCCAGGCCCCAGCGGTATCCCGACTCTTTGCCGTCGCCGCGGACCACGCGATGGCAGGGCACGACGATCGCCACCGGGTTCGTAGCGCAAGCGCGGGCGACGGCGCGAACGGCTTTCGGGTCGCCGATCTGACGCGCGATCTCGCCGTAGCTGCGGGTTTCGCCTCGGGGAATCTGGCGCAGCTTCTCCCAGACCTTTTGCTGAAAAGCGGTGGCGCGGACATCCAGCGGCAGATCGACGGTGATGTCTTCGCCGCGAATGGTCGCCAGTAGCGGATCGAGATAGCGCTTCATCGCGGCATCGTCGCGATGCAACTCTGCCGCATGAAATTCCTCGCGAAGATCGCGCTCCAGCTCAGCCGCATTCTCGCCGAAACGGACGGCGCACAGGCCGCGCTGGGTGGCCGCAACCAGCAGCCGCCCGAGCGCCGTCGGCGCGATCGCAAAGGTGATGCTCGCGCCCGCGCCGCCGCGGCGATATTCGCCTGGCGTCATGCCTAGCTGCTGCGCCGAAGTCTCGTACAGCCGGCTTGGCGATCCATAACCGGCGTCATAGAGTGCGGTGGTTACGTCGTTCCCGTTGCGCAGCCCGGCTTTCACCTGCTGCACGCGCCGCGCCGCCTGGTACTCGCGCGGGCTGAGGCCGGTAGCGCGCTTGAACAGCCGTTGCAGATGAAACGGGCTGAGCCCGACGCGCCTGCTGAGCTCGCCAAGGGTCAGTACGCCTTCGACATTGTCGAGCAGTTGCCGCGCGCGCGCCACATACTGCGCCTGGGCCGAGATCTGCGTCGGCTGGCAGCGCAAGCAGGCGCGATAGCCGGCGCGCTCCGCCTCGCCGGGGTTGGGAAAGAACTCGACCGATTCGCGCCGCGGCCGCCGGCTGGGGCACGATGGCCGGCAATAAATGCCGGTGGTGCGCACCGCGAAGACGAAGCGGCCGTCCTGACGGGCGTCGCGCGTCATCACCTGTTGCCATTTGCTCTGAAGTTCGGTTTGCATGGTCACACGATAGCTCCGGCACTCGCCCGGCTGCTATCCGCAGATTGCGGCCAAAAGAAGATGGCACTCGGCCGTTGGCAACTGGCAGTTAACCAGATCCTTCACCCTGTACCGGCCACCGCAGTCCCGCTCGCACAATCGTCCGCGCCTGTTCTGCCGATTCGAAGAGGTGCGCGTCCATCCCGGCCTTGCGCGCACCTGCAACGTTGCGTGGACGATCGTCGAAGAACAGCACGCGTTGCGGCGCGCACTGCAGCGCATCCAGGCACAGCTTATAGATGGCTGCATCGGGTTTGATGACTCCGTGCTCGCACGACCAGATTCGCACCGGGAACTCGTCGATCCACCCGAAGCTGGCGCGTATGGCCTGCAGCAGATCGGGCGGCATGTTGGAAAGAATGGCGGTCCGCAGCCCATGCGAGCGGATCTCGCGCGCCAGCTCCAGCGCCTGCGGGTTGACGCGCAACCACAGGCGCGTCTCATGTTCCACGATACGCGCCACGCGCTCGGGCGGGAGCGCGATGCCGGCCGCGTCGGCGAAGTGCCGCCAATGCTGAAGGCAGTCGTGACGTCCGCAGTCGTATTCATCGCGAGTGCCAGAGTAGAGCTCGAAGAATGGCGGCTCAGGGATGCCGACCAGGGCGGCGAACTCCGCGATCTCCACGGGCGTCAGCGATTGGCTCAGCACGCGGCCATAATCGAAGACAACGACATCCCAGCGATGGGTTTCCACGGATTTATTGTGCCACGCGGCGCGCGGCTGCATGGCACAGCGGGCGTGGCAGAGTGGCGCAGGAAAACCGGAGCAGCGCAGGACAGCTATGACGGATGCCCGGCTAGACCGCGACCGCCGCCTGCGAGACTG
>DASRGM010000034.1:0-8838 GCA_035651035.1 Terriglobales bacterium | reverse complement strand
CTGCTGGACCGCAAAGATATTGAGGATGCTGTCAAGAAGGTCCTGAACAGCAAAGCCCAGCCGGTGAACGGACCACCGAGCCAGACGCGGGTAGCGCAAAAATCCAACGCAATGAAGACGGTGGAGGCGAATGAGCCACGGCCGGAGGACATCGCAACGCCGGGCCTGACGGACCGCTGATGACAAGCCCTCATTACCACCGAACGCCGTACCAGGACACCAGCATGCAGCAGCCAGGCAGAAAAATCAGCGGCCCCGGCAGGGCAAGGGTCCGTTACCTGGCGGCTGCCATTCTGCTGACCGCCTTGGCGTGGTCACAGTCCGCGGGCGACAAGAACTTCGTAATCATGGCCCCTGTGGGCAATGTGCAGCTGCGCGCCGGCGCCGCCAAGAACGTCGCCATGGACTTTCGCATCGGCTCTGATTACCACATCAACTCGCACACGCCGAAGTCTCCGCTGCTGATCCCGACCGAACTGAAGCTGACTCCTCCGCAGCAGATCGCCGTAGCCGACGTGAAGTATCCCGCCGGCCAGGATGAGACTTTCCCGTTCTCGCCCGACGAGAAGCTGAATGTCTACAGCGGCGATTTCAGCATTGACACGTTGCTGAAGGCGCCCGCCAACACTCCTCCCGGCACCTATCCCGTCAAAGGCGAGCTGCATTTCCAGGCCTGCGACAAAAGCGCCTGCTATCCCCCGCGCAGCCTGCCAATCCAGTTTCAGGTCACAGTGGTGAAGTAGCGTCCGTCCGCTGTAACCTGACCGGTAGTGGTAGCAAGAACGACAATTTGCCTTCTGTCGGTATTGCTCTTCGCGGCGTTGGCCCGCGCACAGGACAATTACGAGATTCAGGTTTACGGCTCGGAGATTGTCGCGCCCGGCAGCACTATGGTCGAGCTGCACAGCAACTTCACCTTCCAAGGTTCAAAGACCTTCGAGCAGGGCGTAGCTCCCACACAGCACGAGCTGCACGAAACGGTAGAAATCACGCAAGGCTGGACCGATTGGTTCGAGACCGGCTTCTATATCTTTACCGCGGTGCCAAGCGGGCAGGGCTGGAAGTGGGTCGGCGACCATATTCGTCCGCGATTTCGGGCGCCGGACAGCTGGCATTGGCCGGTAGGCGCCAGCATGTCGTTCGAGTTCGGCTATGCCCGCCCGAACTACTCCACCTCAGTCTGGAGCCTGGAGGTCCGTCCCATCGTCGACAAGCAGATGGGCCGGCTGTACTGGTCGGTGAATCCCGCTCTCGAGCGCGCCTACACCGGGCCGGAGTCGGCGCGCGGATGGGAGTTCTCGCCCGACGCCAAGATCTCGTGGAATTTCACTCCCGCGGTGGCCTTCGGGCTGGAGTATTACGGCGGATATGGGGCAATCGGCGATGTCGACCCGTTTCCTTACCAATCGCAGCAATTCATCCCCGCCTTCGATCTGAACGTCTCGCCCAAGTGGGAGATCAACTTCGGCGTGGGCGTGGGGGCCACGCGCGGAACCGACCACATGCTGTTCAAGACGATCATCGGCCGGCGCTTTGACTGGAAGAGGAAAGCGCCGCCAGATGCGCCGTGATTCCGCGTTGGCGTCAGGCCTTTTTCAATCTGGCTACAACCCGCTCTTGGCCGAGGTTCGCCATCACTGCGAACAGGCTCGGTGCCACGCCCTGTCCGGTGAGCGCGACGCGAGCGCCATTGATCAGCGCACCTGCCTTCACGTTTTTCTCCGTAGCGAACTCGCGCAGAATTTTCTCTGTGCCGCCTTCTGAAAAATCGTCCGCGGTTTGATAGCGTGCCGCCAGCTCGCGCAGCATCTCGCGCACGGCATCGTCTTTCAGAAATTTTTCCGCCGCTGCTGGGTCGATCGTGAAGTCATCGCTGAAGTACCCGCGGAAGAGAGTGGCGAAGTCTTTCAGGTTGCGGGCCCGCGGCTTCACCAAATCGACGGTGGCTTCCAAAGCCTCGCGGCTGGTCTGAAAAGGAATGAGGCTTACCTTCTTCCACTCCTCTTCGATCAGCGGCAATAGCAGGATGGCAACAGCCGCGCGAATGTATTCGGCATTGAACCAGTCGAGCTTGGAGCGGTCGAAGATGGCATTCGACTTCTGAATCCCGCCGAGGTCGAACAGGCCGATCAGCTCGCGGTCGCGCAGGATCTCCTGCTTGGAATCCGGCGGCGTCCAGCCGAGCAATGCGAGAAAATTGCGGAAGGCTTCGGGGACGATGCCCTCTTCTTTGTAGGCAATGACACTGGTGGCGCCGTGGCGCTTGCTTAGCCGTGTCTTGTCCGGTCCAAGAATGAGCGGCACGTGCGCGAAGACCGGCAGCGGCTGGCCGAGCGCGTTGTAGAGCATGATCTGCTTGGGTGTGTTGGAAAGATGGTCGGCGCCGCGCAACACGTGCGTGATGCGCATATCGAGGTCGTCGACTACAACGCTGAGGTGATACGTGGGGACGCCGTCGGAGCGCAGCAGCACAAAGTCTTCGATTTCGGAGTTGGCGAATTCGACGCGGCCGAAGACGGCGTCATCGAATGCGGTACTGCCTGCTTCGGGAACGGCGAAGCGGATGGCAGCGCCCTCGGCATTGTCGACCCGGCGTTGCGCCTCTTCGCGGCTGAGCGCTCGGCAGCAATCGCGCGGCACTCGTCCCTCCGTGACCCCCTGCGCACGCTGCTGCTCCAGCTGCTCTTTCGTGCAGAAGCAGTAGTAGGCATGGCCAGTGCGGAGCAGCCGCCCAGCCGCGGCGCGGTAGAGCTCCCTGCGCTCGGTCTGGTGATATGGCCCCTCGTCCCAGTCGATGCCCAGCCAGCGCAACCCGACCAGAATGCCCTCCACCATCTCGGGCGTCGAGCGCTCAAGGTCGGTGTCCTCGATGCGTAATACCAGTGCGCCACCGTAATGTCGCGCGTAGAGCCAGTTGAACAGCGCCGTGCGCGCGCCGCCGACGTGCAGATAACCGGTTGGCGAAGGCGCAAAGCGGAGACGGGGGGAAGAAGAATTTTGTGAAATCGCGTTCATTCGATGTTAAGTATTGCGACGGGTGTACAGCGGCGCCTAGACAGCTGACTTCTCCCGCTTCTCGATCTTCGCCCAGGTGTCCCGCAGCGGCACGGTGCGATTGAACACCGGCGAGCTCGGCTTCGAGTCTGGGTCGACGCAGAAATAGCCCAGGCGCTCAAACTGATAACGGTCGCCCGATTTCGCGTCCCCGAGCGACGGCTCCAGCTTCGCGTTCGGGATCAGCTCCAGCGAGTTCGGGTTCAGGTTCTCGGTGAAGTCGTGGCCTTCGGGTACGTCGCTGGGGTCTTCCTTCGAGAACAGGTTCTCGTACAAGCGCACCTCGGCATCGATGGCGTGTTCGGCAGAGACCCAGTGGATGGTCGCCTTTACCTTGTGATTATCGGGCGCATTGCCGCTGCGCGTCGCAGGGTCGTAGGTGCAATGCACCTCGACGACTTCGCCCGCATCGTTCTTCACCACGCTTGTGCAGGTGATGAAGTATCCGCCGCGCAAACGCACCTCGGTCCCCGGCGAGAGCCGGAAGAACTTCTTCGGCGGCGCCTCGCGAAAATCGTCCTGCTCGATGTAAAGCACGCGCGAGAACGGCACCTTGCGGGTGCCCGCGCTCGCGTCCTCAGGATTGTTAACAACCTCAAGCTCTTCAACCCGGCCTTCGGGATAGTTGTCGATGACGATCTTCAGCGGGCGCAGCACCGCCATGGCTCGCAGCGCGCGCAGGTTGAGATCGTCGCGTACGAAGTGCTCCAGCATCGCGAGGTCGATGATGCCGTTGGTCTTCGAAGCCCCAATCGCCGCGCAGAAGTTGCGTACCGCCTCGGGGGTGTAGCCGCGACGGCGAATGCCGGAAATCGTTGGCATGCGAGGGTCGTCCCAGCCTCGCACCCGCCCCTCCTGCACCAGTTGCAGCAGGCGGCGTTTGCTTAGCAAGGTATAGGTCAGGTTAAGGCGGTCAAACTCGATCTGCTGCGAGGGAAAGATGCCGAGCTGGTGGATGAACCAGTTGTATAGCGGGCGATGATCTTCGAACTCGAGAGTGCAAATCGAGTGCGTGATGTTTTCGATCGAGTCCGACTGGCCGTGTGCGAAGTCGTACATCGGGTAGATGCACCACTTGTCGCCGGTGCGATGATGCGAGGCATGCAGGATGCGGTACATCACCGGGTCGCGCATGTTCAGGTTGGGCGACGCCATGTCGATTTTGGCGCGCAGCGTACGCGAGCCGTCGGGGAACTCGCCCGCCCTCATTCGCTCGAATAGATCCAGGTTCTCTTCGACGGAACGCTTGCGAAATGGGCTCTCCTTGCCGGGCTCAGTCAGCGAACCACGATACTTACGCACCTGCTCGGCATCCAGGTCGTCGACGTAAGCCTTGCCGGCCTTGATAAGTTGCACGGCCCATTCGTAAAGCTGGTCGAAGTAATCGGAGGCGTAGAACATGCGGTCGCCCCAGTCGGCGCCGAGCCACCGCGCATCGTCGATAATTGAATCGACGTACTCCTGCTCTTCTTTTTCAGGATTGGTGTCGTCGAAGCGCAGGTTGGTCTGGCCACCGAACTCAGCCGCCAGGCCGAAGTTCAGGCAGATGGACTTGGCATGACCGATGTGAAGATAGCCGTTGGGCTCGGGTGGAAAGCGAGTGTGTACGCGGCCGTTGTACTTGTTCGTCTTCAAGTCGTCGAGGATGATGTCGCGAATGAAGTTGGATGGCCGTTGCACGGACTGCTCCGGCGCAGGTGCGGCGGATTCCGTGGCGCGAGTGGATGATGACATAAATGCGTTGCCCCGAGCTCGTGCGCAGCGGAAATGGCGCGCAGAGCGCAAACTTCCATTTTACGCGGCAGCGAATTTCCAGGTAATCGCCGGTTAGGCAGCATCGAATAGAATCGCGAAGCATGTCTTTGAAACCGGCGATGGCCGGCAGACATGGCTTCTGCAGGACACGTCTTCACAGTTGCGGAACACCCCCTGACCTGAAGTGCCTGCGTGAAAACCCTCTCGTCCCTACAAGACCCTGGCTCTTCTTTCCACCGGCCGCAAAGCAATTGCTTTGTTCCACCACCTGCCTGACAACTGGCTACCGACAACCGGCTACTGCTTTTACTTCGCATCCATCACGTACACGCGATTCGGATTTCCCGGCGAAATCTGGTTCTTCTCGAAGCAGGCCTTGATACGGCGGCGCAGCTCGCGCCGCACCGCGTCCTGCTGGCCCGGCCGCGTCTTCACCAGCATCAGGTAATCGACTTCGTCGCCGCTGACCTTCTCGATGCCGGGCACCTGCGGCTCGGCCACCAGCTTGGGCCCGAACTCCTCGTCGTGGAAGAACGCGCCGCCCAAGTCCTTCAGCAGGCTGATCACTTTATCGCTGTCGCTGTTGTAGGCGACGGAGATGTGCAGCGCCAGCTGCGCCCAGTCGCGCGTCAGGTTGCTGACTACAGTGATCTGGCTGGAGGGAACGTTGTGCACGGTGCCGTCGGCATCGCGCAGCACGGTGCGGCGCAACGTCATCAGCTCGACCGTGCCCTGCACGCCGGCGATGCGGATGATGTCACCGATGTCGTACTGGTTCTCTACCAGCAGGAAGAAGCCGTTGATGAAATCGTGCACCAGGGTCTGCGCGCCAAAGCCGATGGCGACCCCGGCGATGCCGGCGCTGGCCAGCAGCGGCCCCATGTTGATGCCCAGCAGCGGCAGGATCTGCAGCGCCGCCACGAACAGAATGATGAACAGGCCGACGCTGTAGATGACGCCGGAGAGGGTGCGGATCTGCTGTGCGCGCAGCGCCGAGGGTAGCGCCTCGTGCCCGCTGAGCCGGCTGAGTCGGCGCGCCGCCGCCTTCAGCAACCGGGTCAGGATGAAGGCAATGACGAGGACGGCAACGATGCGCGGCACCTGATGACGAACGAAGTCGAAGGTGTCGTCGCTCCAGTTGTTCAGGATGGACAGCAGCCTGTGCCGCTCGCCTCCCGGGCCGGGCAATATCGACGTCAGCCAATGCAGGAAAAAGAACATGTTCGCGAGGTCTTTCAGCGTGCGTCTTCGTCATTACATCATCTCGATGCGCGCACGGCAAAGCGGAGGACACGGTTGGTACCCGCTACGCGCAACCCGGATGTGCAATCGGCTCGCAATGCCCGGCCGCATCGGAGCGCAGATAGTGCTGCGACCCGTCCATCCAACGTTGCAGCGCTTCGCGCTGCTTCTCGCTCAGCTCGTCGAAGCGCACGCCGGCAGTGCCGTTGGACTGCGACCAGGCGACCACACCGCGCAGCTGCAGCCGCCGCTCCTCGCCGGGCAGCGTCAGCGCCGCCGTCAGCTGCTCTCCGGCGGCGAGCGGCGGCTCGATGCCCTGCAGTCCCAGTCCGCCCAGGCTCAGGTTGCGCGCCGTGGCCGCGAACTCGCGTCCCGCCTCGGTAATGACGCCGACCGGAACGCCCAGCTCCTTGCGGCGCTCCGGCGCCGGACCTGCGCTCTCTCTTGCGCCCGCGCCGCGCCGGCGCTCCAGCGGAATCTCGAACTGCTGCAGCTTGCGGCAGAAGGTGCGCCGCGGGATCCCCAGCCGCTCGGCGGCACGCGTCTGGTTGCCGCCGGTTGCGGCCAGCGCGCGAACAATCATCTGCCGCTCCATCTCGTGCATCGAGACGATCTCCGGGGGCGCCACCGCGGAGGCCATCTCGTCCTTCGCATCGCTTGCATCTTTGGCATCGTTCGCCATCGCGGTTGCGCCGCCATCCTGGAATTGCAGAACGTCCTCGGCCGTGATCTCCGCATGCGGCGAGAGCATCGCCAGCTTCAGCACCAGATTGCGCAGCTCGCGCACGTTACCGCGCCAGGGGCAGCGCAACAGCATGTCGAGCGCCTCGGCGGTAAAGTGCGAGCCCGGACGTTGCCGCTTGAGAAAATGCCGCGCCAAGGCGACGATGTCCTCCGGCCGCTCGCGCAGCGGCGGAACGACGAGGTGCACTTCGCTGATGCGATGGTAGAGATCGCGGCGGAAGGAGCCGTCGCGTACACCTGCTTCGAGATCGCGATTGGTGGCGGCGATAAGGCGCACGTCGGCGGAGACCTTGCGGCTGCCGCCCAGCCGGTAGTACGGAATGCCGTCGAGCACGCGCAGCAGCTTCACCTGCACGCGAGGATCGAGGTCGCCGACCTCGTCGAGGAACAGCGTGCCGCCGCCGGCCAGCTCGAACAGGCCGGGCTTCACCGATTCGGCGCCGCTGAAGGCGCCCTTCTCGTAGCCGAACAGCTCGCTCTCCACCAGGTGCTCGGGCAGGGCGGCGCAATTCAGGTCGACCCAGGGGCGGCGGCTGCGCGCCGACTGCTCATGAATGATGCGGGCAATCACTTCCTTGCCGGCGCCGGTCTCGCCGGTGATGAGCACGGCGGCATGGTGCAGCGCGACCTGGCGCGCCGCGGCGATCAGCTCCAGCATTTTGGGATCGGCCACCACGATGCCGCGCGGCATTTGGCTGGCGGATAATATCGCGGCCGCTCCGCTCATCGATTCGCCCCTCGCAACTGCCACAACAATGCCGGCACGGCATGCGCCACAAACAGGATTCCTGTCACGTTCAACCTCGCAGAGAAAATATCGGCGCGCCGTGAATCGGGCATTAGGGTTTTGCGCCACCGTGGCGCAAGCCTGGCCGCCGATCGCGCCAGCTTGGCACAACGCGAACATTCACGGCACAAGCCGGATGCTCAGCCGCAAGCTCTTAGCCTCGCCGCGGAAATGGCCGATGCCGTGCATATGGCTGAAGCGGTAATTCCTGGAGGTAGACGGATGAAGCGTTGGTTGTGGTTGGTATTTTCCTTTCTGATAGCCGCGCCGCTGATGGCGAACGACGCGAAACTTGCGCCCGAGCTGAAACAGCCCACCGGCAACCAGACCACTGCCGTAATCGTGCAGTACAGGACGGTGCCGGGCGAGGCGCACCGCGCCCGCATCCGCGCCATGAACGGGACGGTCGGCAAATCGTTCCGCTCGTTCAAGGCCCTTGCCGCGCAGCTGCCGGCAAGCGCGGTGGCGGCGCTCTCCGACGACGATTCGGTGGTCTACATCTCGCCCGATCGTCCCATCCACAGTCATATGAACAACGCAGCGGCGGCGGTGCTGGCGGGCTACGGCTGGGGCCTGGGGCTGGACGGCAGCGGCATCGGAGTGGCCGTCGTCGACAGCGGCATTCACTCCGTCAACGACCTGCGCGACGCCTCCGGGCGGTCGCGGATCATGTATAGCCTCGACCTTGTAGGCGGCAACGGCGACGATGGCTATGGACACGGCACGCATGTGGCCGGCATCATCGGCGGCAACGCTTCGGCGTCGAGCTGTACGAACTGCACCATCCCGATCCGCGGCATCGCGCCTAACGTTTCGCTGATCAACCTGCGCGCGCTCGACAACAACGGACAGGGCAGCGACAGCACGGTGATCGCGGCCATCGACGCGGCCATCCAGCTGCGTGGCACCTACAACATTCGCGTTCTCAATCTCTCCGTTGGGCGTCCGGTGTACGAGAGCTACACTCTCGACCCGGTGTGCCAGGCGGTGGAGCAGGCGTGGAAGGCCGGCATTGTGGTGGTGGTCTCGGCGGGCAACGACGGGCGCGACAACTCGCTGGGCAGCGCCGGCTACTTCACCATTGAGGCGCCGGGCAACGATCCTTACGTGATCACCGTGGGCGCGGCCAACACCGTGGGCACGCCCGACCGGGGCGACGATGTGATGACCAGCTACAGCTCGAAGGGGCCGACGCCGGTCGACTACATCGTGAAACCCGACCTGGTCGCGCCGGGCAACCGCGTGGTCTCGCTGCA
>DASRGM010000033.1:0-22620 GCA_035651035.1 Terriglobales bacterium | reverse complement strand
ATGCCGCGCACGGGAATTGCGCGCAGTTCGTGCCTGGCGTCCGCGTCTTTCTTGTGGACGCGAGGACGGGCGGAGTCTTGCCTCGCGCTCTTCACCCTGCGGCTTCCCTCGCCTCGATTTCGCGGCCGCCAACTCCCCGTGACCTGAGCAAATGCTGCGCGTGGGTTTCACCTTCGCGGGCGACGAGCAGCTCCAACTCATGCGGGTTGTCGACATCGAGACCGATGCCCGGCAGCTCGAGGATGATCAGCGGTTTCCCGGTGCGCCGCATTGCCTCGCAATGCGGGAGAAAGCTGTCGTTGCCGAAGCGCAGCGGAATGATCGACGCCGGGCGGCGCAGGATGCAGTTGCTGCCGCGGCGATCGTAGGCGGGCACGATGAGCGCTCCCTCCGCAGGCGCCTCGTCGAGCACGCGACGCAGCTCCGCAGCGGTGATGAGCGGGATGTCGGCGGGCACGACGATGGTCGTATCGTAGCCACGCCGCTCGCACCAGGCGGTCGCCATCTCGATGGCGGCGGTTTCGCTCTCGTTGCTGTCATCCGGGATGATGAGGAAGCCGTGCTCGCGCGCCAAGGCCTGCGCTCGTGGGTCACCGGTGACGAGGGCGACGTCGATCCGGTCCGTCACGCCGGCGGCGGCGTGCATCACGTCGCGCAGCATGGCCTCGGCTAGCTGTGAGCGTTGCCGAGCATCGAGGACGTCCGCCAGGCGCTGCTTGGCGGTGGCGAGGCTCTTGAACGGGATGAGGAGAATCGGCTTCATGAATAGGGGTCCTTCGAGTCCGCGACCGAGCAACCATCCCGCCAACCGCAGAAAACGCGGTCTGTCAGGATGGTTGCGCGGTCGCTGCGCTCAGGATGACACCCGGATCCGATACGACGTTTTTGTTGCACTCAGGATGACACCGGAGCTACTACTACCTTTCTTGCTGCGCTCTCGCAAGCTCCCAGCGCGAACCGGGCGAGCGCTCGCTTGTCTTCGATGGAGCGCATGATGGTGCGCGTCGATTCCACGCGTAAGCTGTCCGAGCGCAGACGTTCGGCCTCGCGTTCGTCGGCTTCATCGACGACCAGAACGTCGAGAAAATCTTGATAGGCCTTAGCGACGCCGGCGATCGAGCACGGCCAGCCGATCATCTCCATCAGCTTGCCCGCGGGGCCGGAGACGGCCGCGCCGCCGACGATTGGGCTGACGGCGACGATCGGGGCAGCCGCGCGGCGCAACGCGTCGCGGATGCCGGGCACGGCCAGGATCGGCCCGATGCTGGTGACGGGATTGCTCGGCGCGAAGATGATTGCCTCTGCGCGCTCGATGCTCTCGATTGCGCCGAGCGCGGGTCGCGAGTGTTCCGCGCCTTCGAAGCGCACCCGGCGAACGTCAACCTGGTGCCGCTCGCGGACGAAGTATTCTTGAAAGGTCAGCGTGCCTTTTTCCGTATCGAGCATGGTGGCCACGCGATCGTCCGACATGGGCAGCACGCGCGCGCGAACGCCGAACTTCGCGGCCAGTTCGGCCGTTGCGTCGCTCAAGCTTTTTCCTCCGCGAAGTATTGCCGTGCGTGTGAGGTGCGTCGCCAGGTCCAGGTCGCCGAGGCTGAACCATGAGGGCGCGCCGAGTTGTTTCATGCGGTCGAGGCAGCGGAAGCTGTCGCCTTCGACGCCCCAGCCGCGATCGCTGCTCAGCAGGCCCGCGAGCGCGTAGAGCACGGAATCAATATCGGGAGAAACGTGCAGCCCCCACCAGTCGAGGTCGTCGCCGGTGTTGACGATGACCGTCAGCAGATCAGGCGCGAGCACCTGCTGCAGACCTTGCACCAGCTTGGCGCCGCCGGTCCCGCCCGTGAAGACGACGATCATCTAGGCTGCCCTCGCATATCCATCGGCGCCGGTGGCCTCGGCCAATCGCGCTGCCAGTAGGCCGCCGCGCTGCACAACGCGCCCAATAAATTCCGGATAGACCGGAAGGCGCTGCACCAGCCTCTGTCCGGCGGCCTCGGTGCGCCGCTGCAAGTCCAGCAGATGCGGCCAGGGGGCCTCAGGATTGATGAAATCGGGAGTGAGTGGCGAGACGCCGCCCCAATCGTTGATGCCGGCCTCGAGCAGGCGCTCGTATCCCGGCGCGGTGAGATTGGGCGGGGCCTGCAGGTTCATTTCGCGCAGCAGCAGGCGCGCGACGGCGATGGTTCGCAGCATCTCACCGGTGCTCGGTTCGGGCCATGCCCCCATCGGAATACGCGGCTTCGAGCGAAAATTCTGGACGATCACTTCCTGGATGTGCCCGTAGCGCTCGTGCAATTGCCGTATCGCCAGCAGCGATTCCACGCGGTCTTCCACGGTTTCGCCGATGCCGATGAGGATGCCGGTGGTGAACGGCACGCCGAGTTTGCCGGCGTCTTCGATGGTGCGAAGCCGCATGGACGGCGCCTTGTCGGGGGTGCGATCCGGCGGGTGCGCTGCCGCGAGTTGTGTGCTGGTGCTCTCCAGCATCAGCCCGAGGCTGGGATTGAAGGCGCTGAGGCGCGCGATCCAGTTGGCGCTCATCAGGCCGGGATTGGCGTGGGGCAACAACTTGGTCTCGCGCAGCACGCGTTCGCACATGGCCTCGAGATAATGCAGCGTGCTGCGATAGCCGAGCCGGCGCAGCGTCGCGCGCATCTCGGGAAAGATCGCCTCCGGCCGATCGCCGAGCGAAAACAGCGCCTCCGTGCAGCCAAGCTTCTCGCCCTGGGTGGCGACCGCAAGCACTTCGTCGGGCGTCATGGTGTGTGCGCCCGCCTCACCGGGATCGCGGCGATAGGTGCAGTAGCCGCAGTAGTCGCGGCAGAGGTTCGTCAGCGGAATGAAAACTTTGCGCGAATAGCTGATGACGCCGGGATGAAATTGCTCTTTCACCGCTCGCGCGGCGGCGAGCAGTTCGGGCAGGATCTCGTCAGTGCAACGCAGCAGCTCGCAGGCGGCTTCCGGAGAGAGCGGGCCGCCTTTGCGCGCGACATGCAACTGGTCGAGCAGCGGCTGCCGGGAAGCCGACGCAGTCGTGTACCTCAATGTGGGAGTAATGCCGGAAGGCATGTCTGACTCGCTTCGCGATAGCCGCCTCGTGGAAGCATAGCCGAAATCCCGGGTGGGTGCATTCCTGCGCCCCACTTTAGCCCGCGACGCTTCGGCTTCGCTCTTGCGGAAATCGTTTCACAATAGAGACACAGAGGGCACGGAGGTTTGTCAGAATCAAATTCTCTCCGTGATCTCAGTGCCTCCGTGGTGGATTCGGCTCACGCCGGCGGGGGATTCCCATCCATGCCGTAGCGTCCCCGAAAGTACAGCAGCGGCACGCCCTCGCCCAGCAGCACCTCGCGCAACTCAGCGACGAAGATGGTGTGATCGCCCGCCGGATGAGCATCGACGACGCGGCAATCCAGGTTGGCCAGCGCCTCCTCCAGCACCGGAATGCCGCTTTTCAGCGTGCGATAGCGAATGCCGAGCCGGTACGCGGCGTCGGGATTGCGCTCGGGGTCGGCAAAGAACTCCGAGAGCGCTTCCTGTTCCTGCTTCAACACGCTCACCCCGAACTGCCCATGCTCGCGCAGGTGAAGGTAGGTTTCCGCCAGCTGATCGACGCAGACCAGCACCATAGGCGGATGCAGCGACACCGAGCAGAAGGCATTGGCAGTCATGCCATGGACGGCGTCCTCCGCGGTCCTGACGGTGATCACGGTCACCCCGCTGGCGAAGCGGCCCAGGGCGGCGCGGAACTCGTCGGGCGTGACTGGCTCTGGCATGGTGCGGGAGGTCCTTGCCTGAAGGGCCGCTCGAAGCAACGGCGAGAGCAGCGATCATCGTCGCGCGCGAACTATCGGCGTCGGTCGCGACCACGCAACTATATCCGATTTGCGCGCGCGGCCGGACCGCGGACGATCAATGGCGCGCATCCCCTTGGCGAAAGGAAACCAGCTCCCACTCTCCGGCGGGCGTGCACATTCGCTGGCGAAGGATATAGAGGTTGCCATCGTCGGCGCGAACCTTGTAGTACGTGCTCTCCGGCTCATACCACTGGTCCAGCACGGCATCGACGACATAGGGCCTGCCGTCCAGGCGGAAACCGGTCGGACGCTGATCGGCCTTCCAGCCGGAATAGCACTCGACCTGCAACTTCATCTGTCCATTATGCGCCGCTGTGCCGGAGGCAAGTGCCGGCCGGACGCCGGAGGCAAATGCATTGGTCCGGCAAACTGCTGCGGAGTCAGCGATCGGATCGCTTGAGGAGCACGCCGGCAAGCAGGATGGCGATGGCAGTCAGCAGCCATTCGATGCGCCAGAGTTGCACCGCTTGCCAGTCGACCAGGGTGTCGGCGCGGTAGATCACACCCGTAAGCGCGGCGATGATGCCGCAGGCGACCCCCAGCACCAGACAAATGGCGGAGGCCAAGCGCAGGTGAGCACGCCAGGAATGTCCGCGAGATGACGCGTGTAGTTCCGAGTCCCGCGTCAGCCCGGGTGAGTGTGGATCCTCCTCGCGCGCGCTGCCACACCTCGGACAGAAACGCGCAGCGGGCGGATACTCTGTATCACACTGCCAACAGGATTCGGCTCCCGGCAACGGCTCAAACAGCCAGGCGACCTTCGGGTTCGCCGGACGCCAGTATTCCTTACTAGGGGATGCTTGCGGCATATTTGCTCCGGGCTACCCTATGCATCGCACATGGCCAGCCAAACCTGCGGCAGCGGTAAGTGGCCGACAAGAAAGGCCTCCCGCCGGCTCAGCCGCAGGCGCAGCAGCGCCCTCGCGCGAAAAATTTTCCGGCGCCTGGAAAGAGTCACTCGCTGCCGCGGCTCAATTGCGCTTAGGCATGGTGATCACTTCGTGCCCTCCCGGACGCGGGGCATTCGACCAGTAGCCCAGCAGCAGCAGGTCGTTCGACGTGAACTGCAGCGACGGCGGGCGAGGATTGCCGAGGGTGAAGATGTGGGCGTCGAGAATTTCGTGCAGGCGCGCAACCGTGATACCGAGAGCGGCGGCGGCTTCTTTCTCGTCGTAAAGACGATCCTTGGCGACACGGTTGAGTTTTGCCATAGGGCGCATCCAGAGTTCCTGAAACCTTTGTACCTGCTTTCGACGCCTCCAGATATCGGGTAAACTTCTCATAAGCCGGTCGCGATGAAACCTTATCAATGTTGGCTTCTCGTACTGTGGCTCGGGGCTGCAGTGCTGGCAGGGCTCTCGGTGACGGCCGGCGCGCAAACTACCGGCACCGTTGTTCCCACTCGTGTCGACAACGATGCCAGCACCCGAAAGGGCTTCGAGGACTTCTACAATCTGGACTACGACCGCGCCATCCGCGAGTTCGAGGCGGCGCAGCTGGCGCACCCCAACGATCCCTTCGCCGTCAATCACCTGCTCTCAGGCGTGATCTTCAGGGAGCTGTATCGGATTGGCGCGCTGGATACCGAAGCCTATGCTGCCGATAACTTCCTGACCAAGAAGCTGCTGGCGCCGCTCGATCCCGCCGTGCGCGACCGCGTGAAGCAACTCACCGACCAGGCGCTGGCCCTTTCCGAGGCGCAACTGGAGAAGGACCCGAATAATGTAGACGCGCTCTACGCGCGCGGCGCGACTCGGGCCCTGAACGCCACCTACATCGGTATCGCCAATAAGGCCTGGTTTGCCGCGCTGCGCAGCGCCGTCGCCGCGCGCCACGATAACGAGCGTGTCCTGCAGCTCGATCCCAAGTATGTCGACGCCAAGGTCGTGGTCGGCACCCACCTGTACATTGTCGGCTCGCTGAGCTGGCCGGTGAAGGTTGCCGCCTCGATCGCCGGGCTGAGCGGCAGCAAGCAGAAGGGACTGGACGATCTGCGCGAGGCGACACGCAGCAGCCACGCCGAAGTCGCCAACGACGCCAAGATCGTGCTGGCGCTGTTTCTGCGGCGCGAGCAGCGTTATGCCGAGGCGCTGCAGGTGGTCAGCAGCCTGCAAGCGGACTTTGCGCATAACTTCCTGATTGCCGCCGAGTACGCGCACCTGCTCAACGCTGCCGGACACGGGCCGGAGGCGATTGCCGCCTATCGCAAGGTCATTGCCGGCTGTCGCGCCGGTAGCTACAACCAGTGTCGCATCGAGATTCCTGCCTACGGCCTGGGCGAGGCGCTGCGCGGCCAGAAGGACTATGCCGCCGCGGCCGAGGCCTACGAACTGGCCGCCTCCAGCGGCAACGATGGCGATTTGAAGCAGAGGGCCACGCTTGGCGCCGGCGAGATGTACGACCTGATGAAGAAGCGCGACACCGCGGTGGAGAAATACAAGGCGGTCATCGCGGCGAATTCCACCTCAAATTTCGCCGACCTTGCGCGCCACTACATGAAGCAGGCCTACAACAGCCCGTAGGGCGAGCGCCCCGCCCCGTAGCGGGTCTCGCGCCTATCTGGTAGAGCGTCGCTCAGTGTCAAGGCTCTCGCGCCTGTATGCAGGGCGGCACTTCAGGCATGGGTGGTAGCGGGTCTCGCGCCCATCTGGTAGAGCGGCGCTTCAGCGCCGCGTCACATGCACCAAATTTTTCTCCACGAGCCGGCGTCAGCCGGCTGCAGAAAAATGGCTAACCTCTGCCCGCCTACGGCGCTGCATTCCGGCCGCACAGCGATTCCTTATTCCACCAACTGCTTGGAAATCGGCTCTCACGCACTGACTAACGGCCACCGAGTGTTTGCTGCCGGACGCGGCGCTAAAGCGCCGCTCTACCCCACAGGCGCTCTCGCGCAGCTCGACCCCTCATTCCGCCCGCAGCGTGATTGCCGGATCGATCCCGGCCGCCCGCCGCGCCGGCACCAGGCATGCCAGGGCCGACACCCCGAGCAGCAGCGCAATCACTCCCATATACGTCACCGGATCGAGCGGCGAGATACCGAACAGCAGCGTGATCAGCGCGCGGCTGGCGGCGATCGCGCCGACGAATCCAATCGCCACTCCCATCATCGCCAGTCCCATTCCCTGGCGGAAGATCAGCCCGAGGATGCTGCCGCGCGAGGCGCCCAGTGCCGACCGTACTCCGATCTCGCGTGTGCGCTCGGTGACCGAGCCCGCAAGAGTGCCGTAGATTCCCGTCGCCGCCAGCAGCAGCGCAATCAGCGCGAAGCCTTCGAAAAGAACCAGGGCGAAGTGCCGTTGCGATTCTGAAGCGGCCACGATCGCGTCCATGGTGGCGACACGCTCGACGGGCTGGTCCTTGTCCACCGACCAGATTGCCGCGCGCACCGCCGGCGCCATCGCAGCCGCATCGCCGCGGGTCCGCACCACCAGCGACTGCGCGTTGTCCACCCATGACCATTGACTGCGGGTGGCATAGACCGCGTCCGGCTCGCCGCCCGACAGCGATGCCTGCTTCACGTCGCCAACTACGCCGACGATCACCGCCCAGGGGCGGTCGGCGTGCCCGATGTCCGGCCCGATGCGAATGCGCTGTCCGATCGGATCGCGATCGGCAAAGTTGTGCCTGGCCAGCGATTCGCTGATGACCACGGCCACCGGCGCGGGCGGCCGGTCGTGTTCATCCAGCAGGCGACCGCGAAGCAGCGGAATGCGCATGGTCGCGAAGTAATCCGGATCGATGGCATAGCGGAAAGCCGGGGCGAAGCTCTGGTTGGGATAGGCCTCGAATTGCACGCCGTAGGTCGCGAAGTCGCCGCTGAGCGGCAGCTGGCTGGTGAACGCGGCCGACACAACCCCGGGAATCCGCCGCACCGCGTCGGCCGTCCGGGTGAAGTAGCGGTCGCGGTCGGCATCCGATTGGTAGCGGCGTCCGGCCTCTTGCACCTGCATGGTGATCATGTGCGAAGGATCGAAGCCTGGCGGGATGGCAAAGATGCGCTGCACGCTGCGTAACAGCAGTCCGGCGCTGACCAGCAGCACCAGGGCGAGGGCGACTTCAACGATCACCAGCGTGCGCCGCGTGGTCTGGTGTCCGCTGACGGTACGGTCGGAGCTCTGCCGGATGCCGGATTGCAGCTCGCGGCGAGAGATGTGCAGGGCAGGGAAGAGGCCGAAGGCGATGCCCACCAGCGTTGTAATCGCGGTGGCGAAGGCGAAGACGGAGCCGTTCAGCCGGACCGCCGCGAGCCGCGGCAGCTCCGGCGGGCTGAGCGCGAGCAATCCCCGCAAACCAAGTTCCGCCACCGCCACAGCAAACAGGCCGCCGATGAAGGCCAGCAGCAGTCCTTCCGTGATCAGCTGTCCCGCCAGCCGCGCTCGCGACGCGCCAAGCGCGGCACGCATCGCGAACTCGCCACGCCGCTGCGCGGCGCGTGCCAGCAGCAGGTTCGTCACATTGACGCACGCAATCAGCAGCACCACGGCCACGGCGCCCAGGATGGCCAGCAGCGCCGGCCTCACGTCTCGCGTCATGTCCGCCTGCACCGAATCCACCAGAAAGCCGGTCGGCGGCCCGCCGGAGCTGGTGTAGCCCGGCGCGTGCGCCTGCGCCCAGGCGGGCAGAATGGCATCCAGCTCGCTGCGCGCCTGCGCCCGGCTCACCCCCGGCTGCAGCCGCGCAATCATGCGCAGATGGTGGCCCCATTCCCGGCCATCGGGCGGAAGCGAGGGATTGTACTGCAGCGGCGCCCAGAGCTGGGCTGAAGGAGACAGCACATTCTCGAAGCCGCGCGGCATCACGCCGATCACGGTGTAGAGATTCCCGTCGAGGGTGATGTCGTGGCCGATAATTGCGGCATCGCCCCCAAAGCGCCTTCGCCACAAGCCGTCACTCAGGATGGTGACGTTCGGGCCCTGAAAGCGATCGTCGGCGTCTTCGAAGTCCCGGCCCAGCGCGGGGAGAACGCCCAAGGCGCGGAAGTAGCCGGGGGTGACGCGTTGCCCGTCGAAGCGCTCCGGCTCCGCTGTGCTGCTCCTGGTGGGCTGCCACGCTCTTTCTACCGCAATCGCCGCAAACGAACGGCTCCGCTGCCGCAGCCCGTAGAAGCTGCCGAAGGAAACTTCCAGCGGCGAGCCATCGTTCCGTGCCTCCCATATCATCGCCATGCGCTCGGGATGTGAGTAGGGAAGCGGCTGAAACAGGATTGGATTGACGACGCTGAAGATGGCCGTGGTGGCGCCGATGCCCAGCGCGAGAATGGCGACGGCCGTTGCCGAAAACCAGAAGTTCTTGCCTAGCTGACGCAGCGCATAACGCAAATCCTGCAGCAGCGGCTCGAAGCGGAAGCTGAGCACGTCCTGGCTTTGCTCGCGCAGCTGCAGCTCGTTGCCGAAGCGGCGGCGCGCGGCATAGCCGGCTTCCTCGTCCTCCACGCCGTCGTCGCGCATCTGCTGCTCAAGCCGCTCGCGATGAAATGCCATCTCCTCTTCCAGCTCGCTATGGAAGCGCTCGCGGCGCAGCAGCCGCGACAGCTTGCGAAAAAACTCAATCAACGGATCCATTACTCCTACGCATTCTGCAGTACGCGTCCGATGGCCGCCACCATGCGCTCGAACTCCGACATCTCGATGCCCAGCCGCTTACGGCCGGCGGCGGTCAGGGTGTAAAAGCGCGCCCGCCGGTTCGTCTCCGACATCTTCCACTCCGCCTTCACCAGTCCCCGCAGCAGCAGCCGTTGCAGCGCGGGATACAGCGAGCCCTCCTCCACCGTCAGCACGTCGTCGGAGAGCCGCTTGATGGCCAGGGCGATGCCGTAGCCGTGTTGCGGCGCGCGGGTCAGCGTCTTCAGGATCAGCAGGTCGAGCGTGCCAGGCATCAGTTCGGGTTTGCCGGCCATGCTCCAAACTATAGATAGCCTATGTATAGGTTGTCAAGGGCTGCCGGTACGGAGAGCTTGCCGGCCGTGACGGAGCGCGGCTTTGCATCTTGGGGAACCTTTTTTTATGCTGTTCGTATCCTCACATGGGGAGGGGAATATGTACTGTAACTACTGCGGTAAGGTCATCCAGGATGACGCTAATGTGTGCGCCTATTGCGGCAAGCGCGTCGGACCGGTTGCCGGGCGCCATAAGCTGATGCGCTCGCGCACCGACCGCAAGATTGCCGGCGTCTGCGCGGGTTTTGCCGAGTACTTCGATATCGACGTGACCATCGTGCGCGTCGTGTGGCTCATCGTGGCCCTCTTCGGCGGCGGCGGCGTTCTCGCCTACGTCATTGCCTGGATCGTCGTCCCGGAGGAGCCCGAGTATGTGCCGGCGCAACCGCCGGTAACCACCCCGCAGCCATATCAAGGCTCGTGACAGCGCCGCTCTTTGTATCAGGGCACGCATTTAGACGTGCCTCAATCAGCCGTCCTCGCGTTTCCTGCGGCCTCTGCGAAATTGTGGCAGGGGCCGCACTCGGCTTTGATCCATGCCCACCTTCCGCAGCTCCGACGCGCAGCTCTTCTACGAAGTCGGCGGTGAAGGGCCGACGGTCGTCCTGCTGCATCCTTTTCCGCTGAATCACGATTTCTGGAAGCCGGTTGCCGCGCGCCTGAGCACGCGCTATCGCCTGCTGCTGCCCGACCTGCGCGCCCACGGCGACTCGGATGCGGGCGAAGGCCCCGCGACCATGCAGAAGCTGGCCGCCGATCTCGCTCTGCTTTGCCGCGAGGAGCGCATCGGCAAGGCCATTTTTGCCGGTGTTTCCATCGGCGGCTATCTGCTGTTCGAGTTCTGGCGGCAATACCGCGAGCAGGTCAGCGCGCTGGTGCTGGCCAATACGCGTGCAGCCGCCGAAACTCCGGAGGGCCGCGCCAACCGCCTCGCCGGGGCCGATAAGGTGCTGCGCGAAGGCACGGCGGGATTCATCGCCGAGATGCTGCCCAAGCTCATGTCGCCGGTCACGCTCAGTAACCGTCCCGACATCGTGGAGTCCGCGCGTGGCATGATGCAGCGGATGTCGCCGCAGGACATCGCCGCCGTGCAGCAGGGCATCGCCGCCCGTCCCGATTCCATTCCCACCCTGAAGACCATCAGCGTGCCCACGCTCATCGTTACCGGCGAAGACGACAGCATTCCGCGCTCCGACTTCGAGCTGATGCGGCAGCATATTGCCGGCAGCCGGCTGCACGTCATCGCCCGCGCCGGCCACTACGCCGCACTCGAGCAGCCCGAGGAGTTCGCCGTCCTGCTGCGCGGCTTTCTTGACGCCTTGCCACATTGAATTCGATTGGCTTGCGCGATTGAGATCAAGCAACTGAGATCTAAGTTTTATGCGCGCTGGAAATTGTCATTGCGAGCGCAGCCGGGAATCTGTTTTTCATTACTCGAAAGGACAGACTCTTCGCCACACGTCTGACGACAGCCGTATTCGTATGCTCTTGGACACGGAAGCAGGGCTGTCCTACGCTGTGGGACACCATAGCCGGATGAACCAGAAGGTCGCCATGGCCACGGCAGCGGAAGCGGGAATGGTCAGCACCCACGCCCAGATGATGCGCCTGGCCACTCCCCAGCGCACGGCGGAAAGCCGATGCGTGGTGCCAACGCCGACAATTGCTCCAGTGATGGTGTGCGTGGTGCTCACCGGGATTCCCGCCAGCGCGGTGCCGAACAGCGTGATCGCGCCCGCCGCCTCGGCACAGAAGCCGCCCACCGGTTTCAGCTTGGTGATCTTCGCTCCCATGGTGTGCACGATGCGCCATCCCCCGAAGTAGGTGCCCAGCGCAATGGCCGCGTTGGCGGCGAGAATGATAGGCCAATGCCAGCGTCCCCAGTTGGCGGCGAAGTCGCGCGGACTCATCACTCCCGCGGTGAACAGCGCGCCCGCCACGATGCCCATCGTCTTCTGCGCATCGTTGCCGCCGTGGCCCAGGCTGTAGGCTCCGGCCGACAGCAACTGCAGGCGGCGAAACAGCGAGTCCACCTGCCGCGGCGACTTGTGCTGGAAAATCCAGTAAATCGCGATCATGAAGCCGAAGCCCAGAACCAGTCCCATGATGGGCGCGATCACGATGAACACCAGCGTCTTGGTCCAGCCGCCGGGGATGATGACGCTCAGCGCGCTGTGCCAGCCACGCAGGATGACCGCCCGCGCTATCGCCGCTCCCGCATAGCCGCCGATCAACGCGTGCGACGAGGAGGTGGGCAGACCCGCCAGCCAGGTCACCAGGTCCCACACGATCGCCCCCAGCAGGCCCGCCAGCACCACATATTGGGTGATGATGTCGACCTGAATCATCCCCTTGCCGATCGTCTTGGCGACCGCGGTGCCAAGCAGGAAGGCGGCCAGGAAATTGAAGCCGGCGGCCCACGCGACCGCCAGCCGCGGCGACAGCACGCGCGTCGACACCACCGTGGCTATGCTGTTGGCCGCGTCATGGAAGCCGTTAAAGAAATCGAACACCAGCGCGGTGCCGACGGTGATGAGGAGCAGAATCGTTCCGTGGCTCACGAGGCGGCGCTCTCAGCGGGATTGTGCAATGCCAGTACGCTCTCGTTGCTATGCATTCTTCAGGACGACGGTCTCCAGCACGTTGGCTACGTCTTCGGCGCGGTCGGTTGCGGCTTCCAGCACCTCGAGCAGTTCCTTCAGTTTGATGAGGGTGATGGGATCGTAGCCGCCCTCGAACAGCCGCCCAATGGCTGCGCGGGCTACCTGGTCGGCTTCGTTTTCCAGGCGGTTGACCTCGACGCAATGCGACAGCAGTTTGCCGTTCTTGTTGAGCAGCGCGACCGCAACCCCCAGCTCTTCCGTCTGTTTCACGATGATCCCGGCCAGCACCCTTGCCGACGGGGAAGGCTCGGTGATCTTATACGTCAGCAGCCGGTCGCTGGCCGCGTTGATGAAATCGAGAACGTCGTCCAGCGAAGAGGCGAGCAGGTGAATGTCCTCGCGATCGAAAGGGGTGATGAAGGTCTGGTTCAGCTTGATCAGGATGCGATGCGTCATGTCGTCGCCATTGTGTTCGAGCGACTTGATCTTCTCCACCAGCGCCGGCAACTTTTCGTAATCGTAATCGTCCAGGAAGTCGCGGAGCACCTTGGCGCCCTGAATTACGTTGTTTGCCACCTCGGCAAACATGTCGAAAAACATCGTTTGCCGCGGGATCAGGCGAGGCATATCGTACTCCATCTGACAATGTGGGATACCGAAGAGGGCATGAGGGTCAGCGCCGAAAAACCGGCGCAGATAACTATCGCACGTGCCGTAGTCGGGCGCAAACCGGCCGGAGGCGCCCGGCCGGCATTTCACCGGCGGCAAGCCGAAATTGCAGCGGCAAAAGCTTCAGGCGGCGGCAAACGCGGCCCGTTTATGCATGTGTCACATTGTGGGATATCCGCAGTGCGCCAGCGCGGGCCGATACTCGCGGCGAGCATTCTACTCGCGACTCACCGCCGGCTCGCCACCGGTTCCAGGTTGACGTCGCGCCCTGGCGGCTCCATCTTGCCCTGCCGCTCCAGCGACTCCATGGTGGAGAGGATCACGTTGGCTGCGTGCTCGATGCCGTGGTCGGAGTTCACCATCAGGTGATAGAGGCGGCGGCACGGCCACTCGGCATTGAAATATTTGCGAACGAAGGCGGCCCGCTCGCGGTCGATGGTGTCGACCATCTCGATCGCGTCCTTCTCTTTCATCTTGAGGCTGAGCAGGCGGCGGATCTTCTTTTCGCGCGAGCCGTAAACGAAGACGTGAAACGCGTCGGGCCGCGCCCGCAGGATGTAGGGAGCGCCGCGACCCACGATCACGAAGCTGCCCTCCTCTGCCTTGCGTTGGATCACGCGCTGCGCGTGGTGCACCAGTTCGTCGGCGTCGAAAATCTTGTCGTCGGAGATAGGCAGCGAGCGCTCATAGCTGCCACGCCAGAATACTTTCGCCAGCCGATGCATCAGGGGATCGCATTTTTCTTCACGGCAGGCCACCGCGTGCTCGTCTACCGCGGCATCTTTGGCGATCTCGCAGGTCAGCTGCTCGTCCAGCAGTTGCCATCCCTTGTGGCGCGCCAGCTCCGCCGCAACAATGCTGCCGCCGGCCCCGTACTCCCGCTCGATGGTGACGATCCGGAACATCCCCCCACCTCTTACTAATAAGATGATACTCCGCCTGTCCAGAGGTGATGAAGGCCCTGGAATGGTTTGTTGCCCCGCCTGTCGCGGCGAAGAACGCCTGAACTGGCGCGCCGGCAATCGGCTTTTGCCCGATAACCGAAACTAATCCTCCCTATAGATAATTCGAATTTCTCTTCCACAGGCAAAACCGATAACAATGCGCAGCAGAGCTGCACCCCCTGAGAGCAGCGGTGACGACAAGCTTTCACTTCGCAACCCGGTTGGCGCGCGCAACGCGGCGCTCGCCACAGTACAACCGCATTGTTAGCCGATGGAGTTGTGCCATGCGATCGCTCAAGAAGCTCTCTCCAGTCCTGGTTCTCATTCTGCTGAGCGGACTGCTGGCCTCGCAGCCCGCGCCCACGACGCAGCTCGACCGCATGGCGCTGCTCCAGCAGCAGGTAGCCGACGCCAAGAGCTCGGCTGACAACGCCTGGATGCTGGTGTGCTCGGCGCTGGTGTTGCTGATGACCGGCCCCGGCCTGGCGCTATTCTATGGCGGGCTGGTGCGCAAGAAAAACGTGCTGGCGACGATGATGCAGGCCTTCGCCATGATGGCGCTCATCACCGTGCTGTGGGCCATCATCGGCTACAGCTTGTGCTTTGCCTCCGGCACCAGCTTCCTCGGCGGTATCGAGCACGCCTTCATGCACAACGTCGGCGCCGCGCCGGATGCCGATTACGCGCCCACCATCCCGCAGCAGACCTTCATGATCTACCAGCTGATGTTCGCCATCATCACCCCGGCGCTCATCTGCGGAGCCTTCGCCGAACGCATGAAGTTTAGCGCCATGCTGCTGTTCATGTCGCTCTGGTCGCTGCTGGTTTACGCGCCCATGGCGCACATGGTGTGGGGCAAGGGCGGCCTGCTGAACGCCAGCCTGGGCGGGCGCTTCCCCACGCTGGACTTTGCCGGCGGCACCGTCGTCCACATCACCTCGGGAGTCTCCGCGCTGGTGTGCGCGCTCTTTCTCGGGCGCCGCGTAGGTTTTGCTGAAGAAGAGATGCCACCCCACAGTGTGGTACTCAGCTTTATCGGCGCATGCCTGCTGTGGGTGGGCTGGTTCGGATTCAATGCGGGCAGTGCGCTCAGCTCCGGCAGCCTGGCCACCAGCGCGTTTGTCGCCACGCATTTTGCCGCGGCCACCGCCGCCATCGGATGGGCGGGCGCGGAGTGGATCCGCAGCGGCAAGCCTAGTGTGCTGGGTGCGATTTCGGGCAGCGTTGCCGGGCTGGTGGCGATCACGCCGGCGGCGGGATTCCTCGGCCCCATGTCGGCGCTCATTATCGGATTGATCGCGGGAGTCGCCTGCTATGCCATGTGCGCGGTGGTGAAAGCGCGCTTGGGCTATGACGATTCACTCGATGCTTTCGGCGTGCACGGCGTGGGCGGCACCATCGGCGCGCTGCTGACCGGCGTCTTCGCCAGCAGCGTGATTAATCCCGTGTTCAAAGATGGACAAGGACGCGCGCTGGCCCTGGGCGCCATCGAAGGCAACTTCCATCAGCTTGCCAACCAGGCGGTCGGCGTGTTGATTGCGATTTCGCTTTCGGCGGTCGGCACCTACCTGATTCTGGTCGCCGCCGATCTGGTGCTCGGCCTGCGTGTCTCGCCGGAAGAAGAAATGCGCGGCCTCGACCACACGCAGCATGGCGAGGAAGGCTATTCGTGGGAGCCATCGCTGCCGTAAGAACTGCCTTTCTGGTTTCCAAATCGGGTGCCCCGGGTCTGGCGATTTCCAGACCCGGGACGAGACAGTGATTCAGTGCCTCGAGTCTTCACCCAGGTCTCGAAAACCGCGGGCCTGGGCCACTCGCAAATCACAAGGCCTCGCGCGGTGTCCACTTTGAAACACGCGCGACATCAGTGTGCGTTGTCGGTCACAACCGGTGACGCGACAAAATTCTTTCGTCCACATTAACGTCGCCGCTACGCGCGAAGCTCATTGCACTGCAGTCCCCGAAATTCAGCATCTCATCCCGCGCGCACGTATGGTCATCTTTTGCGCGGAACTCTTCGCGCTCCTCCAAGCGTCTATCACTCAGCACGCAAGTTGATCCATAACGTTGGGGAAAAGTTCAGTGGCCACTCAGATGTCGGCGTATGTGTCATTGAGTGCGAGGCAGAGCGGCATTCGGGTTACGCTTTGCGAGCCCGATCCGGCGATTCGCGCTCAAATCCGGACAGTGATCGACAGCGACCCTTTGCTGGTACTGGCGGGCGAATCCAATAGCTGGTCCGGCTGCAGGGAATGCCTGCAGGAGTCGGTACCGGAGCTGCTGATTGTGCGCTCCGAACTGATTCCCATCGACTGGCAATGCCGGCATGAGTTCGACAGCTTCTTGCCGGTGGTAATTGCGGTGCGCACAACCCTGGCCTTCGCCACCGGCGATAGGCAGTGTAACGAACTGCGTTTCCCGGCCGACGCGCATGCCATCAAGCTCTCGCTGGACCGCGCCGTGCGCGACATCTACGACCGCAAAGCCAAACAGCTTTTGTATCTGGTCGAGCGATACGTCTCAGCCGCGACGCCGGCCGCGCAATATAATGCGTCGCTTCAGGCGGAGCGCGACGGCCTTTCGGTCGATCTTCGTATCGACAGCATTCTGGCCATCGTGGCGGCGCGAAAGCATGTGTCCGTTTTCAGCACGGATGGACACTTCCGCATGCGCGAGCCCATCCATCGGCTGGCCGGCCGCCTCGATCCCAGGATGTTCGTGCGAATTCACCGTTCGGTCATTATTAATGTGCGGCACATTGACCGCTCGCACACCAACCTCAGCATCTCCTCGCGCATTGTGCTCAGCGATGGCTCGAATTACCGCATCGGGCCGAATTATCGCGAGGCCGTGGCCGCGGCATTATCGGAAGCGGCATAGCCGTGCCGGACTGGATAGGCTGCTAAGAAAGCGCCGATGTTAGAAGACATGAGTCAGGGCAGTACCTTCACAAGCTGCTGAAAAACTCGCTGGCCGGTGTAGCGCGGGTAGAGCTGGCCTTCAGGCCAGCGCCTACGCCGTTTAATGTGGCGTGGCGCACGCCTTAAGGCGTGCTTTGAAACTTCACTTTAGAGTTCCCGGCTTTAGCCGCTGAGGTAAGGGTTAGATTTACCTCAGGCGCTTAGGCGCCTGCCGTGTCAGGCGGCAATATGCAGGCCTCACAGGCGTGCTCCACCAGGCAGCGTACGCGATCAAACCGAGCTGTTACCGGTTGCGCCTTGTAACCGTCGACATCAATTCTTCGCGACGAGCATATTCGTCCCGCACCAATCCTCGGTACCGCACGAAGATCACGAAATAACGAAGGCGCGATTCACATTCCCACACGACTCCTTGTTCAGTTCATGCTGATTGCCCTGCACTAGTGGATTTCGGCCCCCTGTTCCTGACACTTCATCCCACGGCAACCACATCGGACTGCGCCGCACGCGATTCGGGAACAACTCGTGCTCTTTCACCTGCGGACGTTTGGCGGCAGTAGCGCCGGCCTCGTCCGAATTTCTCTCGGGAAGAAGTGGGGGAGTATGAAAGCAAGCAAAGTCATCACCGGATCGCTGGCCCTGCTGGTGATCGCCGCCATGATTTCGCCATCGTTGATGGCGCAGTCGCTGGTTTCGGGCGATCTTACCGGCACGGTCACCGATCCCAGCGGGGCGGTTGTACCGAGTGCGACTGTCAACGTGAAGAGCAGCAGCAACGGCTCAACCCGCACCACCACTACCAATGCCAATGGTTCTTATCGCTTTTCGCTGTTGCCGCCGGGCAACTACACCGTGAGCGTCACGGCGCAAGGTTTCAATAAGGCCGATACCACGACGGCGGTCGCCGTGGGGCAGGCGACCATTGCCGACGTAAAGATGTCGGTGGGCGGGGCCTCGCAGACTGTCGAGGTGACCTCGGCGGCGCCGCTGGTGCAGGCCGATAACGCCGACCTGTCCACCAACTTCAACCAGGCCATGATTGCCAACCAGCCCAATGGCGGCAATGACCTGACGTATGTCGCGCAAAGCGCGCCCGGCGTCGTCATGAACACAGGCCAGGGCTACGGCAACTTTTCCAGCTACGGCCTGCCGTCCACCTCGAATCTTTTCGTCGTCAACGGCGAGAACGATATGGACCCCTACCTCAACCTGAACAACTCCGGCGCCACCAACCTCACCTTGGGCAAGAACGATGTGCAGGAAGCGACGGTGGTGAACAACGCTTACTCGGGCCAGTATGGCCAGCAGGCGGGAGCGCAGGTGTCCTACGTCACCAAGTCGGGCGGCAACCAATACCACGGCAATGCCGAGTACTGGTGGACCGGCCGCGAGATGGATGCCAACGACTGGTTCAACAACCTGAGCGGAACGCCGCGTCCCTTCGCTAACAACAACGAGTGGGCGGCCTCCTTCGGCGGTCCTATCAAGAAGGACAAGACCTTCTTCTTCCTGAACACTGAGGGTCTGCGCTACATCGTGCCGGCCAGCACGCCGGTCTTCGCCCCTAGCCCGAACTTCATGAACGCAACTTTGGCGAACCTGGCGGCGAACGATCCCAGCGCGGTGCCGCTGTACTCGCGGCTCTTTAGCCTGTACCAGTCGGCGCCCGGATATAACGTCAGCGCCTTCGGGCCGGGCGATGGCGGCAACTGCGGCGTGGCGATTGTGGGCAACTGCATCGGGCAGTACCAGGCGACGCCGGCGTTGCCGGGCACCGAATTCATCGCCAGCGCGCGCATCGACCAGAACTTCTCCGACGCCGATCATGTCTTCTGGCGGGTGCGCGTCGACCAGGGAACGCAGGCCACGGCGGCCGATCCCATTAATTCGGCGTTCAATGCGGCCAGCTATCAGCCCGCTTACGATGGCCAGTCGCAGTGGAACCACGTCTTCGGCGCGAATGCCACCAACCAGTTGATTGTGGCCGGCAGCTACTATCGCGCCATCTTCACCCAGAGCAATCCCGGGCTGTTTCCCTATTCGCTGGTCAGCACCGGTTTCGGTCTCACGTCGGTTGGCGGGCTGGTCTTCGACTTCCCGCAGGGCCGCAACACCACGCAGTATCAGATTGTGGACGACTTCTCGTGGACGAGGGGCGCGCACAATCTGAAGTTCGGCGCCAACTTCCGGCGTTATGACATCAGCGACTACACCTTCAGCGTGCGCAACAATCCTGAAGTGTTCATCGCCACGCCGGCCGATCTGTTCAACGGACTTGCGGTGCAGTACCGCCAGACCTTCCCGACCGCTGCCTCGCAGCCGGTGGCGCTGTGGGGGCTAGGAGTATATGGGCAGGACGAGTGGCGGGTCAGCAAATCCCTGAAGCTCACCCTGGCCTTGCGCGCCGAGCACAACTCCAACCCGGTTTGCCAAAACAACTGCGCGTCGCTGCTGACCGCTCCGTTCGATACGCTGGCGGGGTTGGGGCAGTTGTCGCCGGACACGCCGTACAACTCGATCATTGCAGCCGGCCGGCACCAGATCTTCCGCGACACCGACGCGATCAACATTTCGCCGCGCTTCGGTTTCGCCTGGTCGCCCAAAGGGGATGACCGGACCGTCATTCGCGGTGGCTTCGGCGTCTTTTACGATGCGCTGCCTGCCGTTATCGGCGATCAGTTCCTGACCAACACACCGGGGCTGATCGAAGAGCGTCTGCCGCAAGCGCTTTGGGCGGACACCACTGCCAATGGCGCGGGGGCGCAGGCCGCTGCGTCAGCCAATGCAATCCGCGCGGGATTCGCCAATGGCGCCACCTTCAACCAGCTCGCGGCGCTGCTCGGCCCGGGCTTCCGCACGCCGGTCTTTCATAACCAGGCGGGCACCTTCAACACCCCGCGATATCAGCAGTGGAGCTTCGGCTTGCAGCAGGCGCTGGGTGATAAGAGCTCCGTCAGCCTCGGCTATGTCGGCAACCACGGGCTTCACATCCCCGTCTACAACGAAGGCCTGAATGCTTTCGGCGCCGGCTATTCTCCGTTCCCCAACACTGTGCCGACCAACATCTTCAGCACGGTGGAAGAGTACACGAGCGCCGGTGTCTCCAACTACAACGGCCTGACCGCGTCGTTCTCGCAGCGCGTGACCTACGGCTTCACGGTGCAGGCGAGCTATACCTGGAGCCACGCCATCGATGAGGTGTCGAACAGCGGCGTGCTGGCGACGCCTTACAACAACTCGAACGCCGCCTTCAGCGCGACGCCTTCGAATGTGCAGTATCAGATCAATCCCACCTGCCTGCGCTGCTTCAACTATGGCAACGCAGACTACGACATTCGCAACTCGTTCAACGCGAGCTACGTCTGGCAGTTGCCGTACAAGTTCTCCAACCGGTGGGCGAACGGCGCGCTGGGCGGCTGGACGATGTCGCAGAACTTCTTCGTCCGCTCGGGGCTGCCCTTCACCGTCATCGACGGCAACGTCAGCATCCCGAACTATGGACCGCTCAATCCTCCGGCGCAGGTGCTTGGCCCGGCGCAGCAGTCGTGCGTGAATGGCCTGAGCAACTGCCTGGCATTTAACCAGTTCGCCACCGCGACCACGGCGTTTCCCAACCAGATTCGCAATGGCTTCCGCGGGCCGGGCTTCTTCGACTCCGACCTCAGCGTGAACAAGAACTTCAAGCTGACGGAGCGGATGGCGTTCGGCATCGGCGCGAACCTCTACAACATCTTCAACCACCCGAATTTCACCAACCCGGATAACAACTTTGCTGATGGAGATCCTGCCGCCGGCGGCACCTTCGGCAAGGTCCTCACCACCACCGCACCGCCCACCGGACCTTATGGCGCGTTCTTCCCTGGCCTGCCTTCGGGCCGCGTCATCCAGTTCCAGGGCAAGCTGGTGTTCTAAACGATGTAACTCGCGGGGTCGTATCGCGGGTGCCCCACTCAGGCTTGTTCGGCTTGGGTGGGGCTTTTCTCGCTCAGATTAGTGGTTACCCGAATTGTTCTACGAAGAACAGTCTTGACCACCGCTCCCGCAAGTGTCTGCTGCTCAGGCATCTAGGTCGCCTTAAGACATTTGTGGAGTAACTAGGGCCGCGGCCCAAAGTGGGAACCCCCTGATATTCATTCAGAATTCCTCTTGACAAGGAAAGCATAGAAGTTGCCGGAATCATTGCGTAACGGCATACCCGGCGTTCTTGCCGCTTCGCGGCGCTTGGGCCTGCCAGCGTTTGTTCCAAGGTTGCAGCGCATATCTAATGCCCGAATGAGAATCCCAGTGTTACACCGGCGCGGGTCGCGTGGCCGCTGCTGAACTCGACGTTGTCGTTGATGAAGTACTCGCGAAACTCCGGCCGCAGGAAGACGCCGCGCGAGAGATAGACGCGCAGGCCCGCGCCGACGTCGGCCATGAAGTGGTTGGTGCTGAAGTAATTGACGCAGGAGAAAAAGAACGGATCGCACATAAAGGTCTGGGTGTAGAAGCGCGTGCTGAGGGCGCCAATGCCACCTACCAGCTCCAGTTGCGCGTACTTGCCCAAGGGCGGCGCGTAGATGGCGTTGACGTCATAGAAGATCGGCCGAAAGGGCTGATATCCCTGGTAGAGGTTGCGGCTGGCGCGCCAGGCGACCTCGCCCTCCACGCCCAAATGCCGCCAGAACAGGGCATCGCCGCCGACGTTAAGAAACGCGCCCCCGCCGATGGTTTGCGGGCTGTGATTGCCCGTGGCGCTGGCGGACGACGGCGCGGTGACTGTGCCTACGCCGAAGCCGACATCGAACTGCGGCTGCTCGTATTGCGCGAACGCAGGCAGGCTGAACAGCAGGGAAGACACTAGCGCGAGTAGATAAAAGCGTTTCAAGATTATGCTCCGGTCGATATTGCATGGGAGTACGCGCAGGCCGGAGAAGGATGTATGCGACAGGCGAGAAGCAGCTTTCAGCCAGCAGAAGAGCTGGCGAGAGTGTCGCCGCGCGCGAGGCGCTGCCGCTGAGTTCAGCGGCGAACGAATACCGCCGCGATCTTGTCCTCGTACACTCTGCGGAAGCGCGGATCGCTTTCGAGCAGAGGCGTCAAGGCGTCGCTCGGTCGCAGCAGCACTACTCCGGCGTCATTCAGGTAGGGGTCGCTGCGATAGTCCGCGTCGCCGAGCTCGGTGTGATGAAAGCGCGCCAGCAGCTCGTCGCCATAGAGGTCGGTGCGGGGATCGATGCCGACGGGATACTCCGGCAAATTCCAGACGAGGAATCCGCCCCAGTCGAAGATGTTCCACAGCGGGCCTGGGACGGGATTCTGCTGCAGGAAGTGCACGGCGTCCACCGGGTACATGGCGGCGACGGCACGCTGCAATCGCTGCTCGGTGAATCCTGCGGGGCGCGCCAGGATGAAAAGCAGCACCGCGACCGCGGAGAAAACTCCGGCGAGTTGCAGGCGGGTCTCCGGCGCCTCCACTTCTCCGTAGGGGCGTGCAAACTCCGCCAGACAAGCGGTCGCCACGGTGCACTCGAACCACGCATCGCGCATGGTGCGGACGGCAAACACGGTCGCCACGGCCAACAGCGCAAGTTTGAAGACGTCGAGCCGCTTCTGGAATCCCACCGCCGCGAATGCCGCTGCCGCCAGTAGCAGCTGCACGTAATTGGCGTAGAAGCGCAGCCGGAAGGGCTGAAGCTCCTGCACCATGGT
>DASRGM010000032.1:0-12256 GCA_035651035.1 Terriglobales bacterium | reverse complement strand
CACGCGGATCTCGACCGGGTAATTCACGGGATTGGTCTGCAACTGCCGGTAATCGGCGCGGACACCCGGCAGCGAAGCCGTGAGCACGGGCTGCACCTGGTTCACGAACTCGGGCGTGGCGTCCTTGTCCGTCAGCTCCACCAGCACTTGGGCGTAGTTGAGCTGCTTGGCCTGCGGCGACGCCGAGAACCAGAAGCGCGGACTGCCTCCTCCCACCCACGAGGTCACATATTTCAGGATCTGCGCCGGCTTCCCCTCTTTGTCCGGATGCTTGCGGCCGTACTCATCAGCTTGCTGACGGATGATGTTCTCCACATCGTGCGCGGCCTGGTTCGTGGCGCTGAGGTTTACGTCGTTGGGGAGCCAAACATCGACGTACGACCAGTACTGCAGATCTTCGGGAAAGAACGACGAGCGCAGCTGCCGGAAGAGCACGGCGCCCAGCACCAGGAAGGCAAGCGAGCCGATCGCCACCTTCCAGCGATGCTCGATACAGAACTTCGCCAACGAAGCGTATTTGCCGGTGAAGCCGGTGGTGCGCCGCACCTCAATCGGCTTCTCGGGCTTCTTATCGGGACGCAGAAGAAAGTAGCCGAGCAGAGGAATGAAGCTCATCGAGACCAGGCGCGAAGCGATCAGCGCGCAGGTCATCACCACCGGCAGGCTGAACAGAAATTCCCCGGTCGAGCCGGTGATCATCAGAAACGGCAGATACGCCACGATGTTGGTGATGGTGGCGAACATGATGGCGTTCGCAATTTTGGTTGGGCCAAGCCAAGGCGCGACCAGGCGCGATTCCCCTTCCGCCAGGCTGCGCTTGATGGCATCGCCGGCCACCACCGGATCGTCCACCAGGAGCCCCAGCGCGATGATCAACGACGCCACCGACACCTGCTCGATATCGATGCCCAGCACGTAGATCATGCCGAAGGTCATGGCCAGGGTGACGGGAATGGAAATTGCCATCAGCAGCGCCGAGCGCCACTCCCAGAAGCCGACCAGCGATACCAGCACCACCAGCGCGATCGCTTCATACAGCGCATCCATAAAGAGGTCGATTTGATCTTTGACCTGCACCGGCTGGTCCGAGGTGCGTACCATCACAAGATCGTCAGGCAGGTACTGCTTCACTCCGGCTAATTGCTCGTTGACGTGCTGGCCGAAGAGTCCGATCTGCGCGCCGTCGCGCATGTTGACCCCGAGCGTGACCGCGCGGCTGCGGTTCCAGGTGCCGTCCTTATCGCGCCACGTCAGATAGTTGAGGAATGACGCCGGGCTCTGATAGCCACGCGAGATGTCCACCAGGTCGCGCAGATACACGGGGCTGTTGGACGAGGAGACCCCGATGATCACGTTGCCCATCGCCTTGGCGTCGGGAAACAGTCCCGAGGGGTTGACGGACAGGTCTTTGCTGCCGACCTCGATCGTACCCGCGGGCAGGGTGATGTTCTGCGCCCCGAGGATATCCTTCAGCTTGGAAGGGTTGTAGCCGTACTGCGCCAAACGCTGTTGCGAATAGTCGAGGTGAATCTCTTCGGGAAGCACGCCGGAGCGGCTGACCTTGGAGACCTCGGTCACGCCCTGCAGCGTCCGCTGAATCAGCTCGGTGTAATCGTCGAGCTCGCGATAAGAGTACTTGGCGCCCGCGACCTGCTGGAGCCGCGCCTCGGTTTCGCCGGAATCGCGGATGATGGCGGGCAGCCAGGCGTCAGGATGGAATTCAGAGCGATGCAGCCGGTTCTGCACCACCTGGTCGATGGCATTGCGAATACCCGTTTCATCCAGCGAGCTGGAGACATCCACGCCCACAAAACCCGGCCCCTGGAAGAAGCGCTGCGAGGGCATCAGCTCGCTGAGCGGCTGGCTGCGCGCGACGGCTTCAAAGACCTGGCGCACCGGGTCGGCAGCAACCGAGGCGGGGAAGCAGAAGACGATGCTGACCCGCGGCTGCGGAGCGTTCTTGGCCAGTGAGGCCCGCGTCCTCTCGATCGCCTGTCGCACCGACAGCGCGCGCACTGCGACTTCAGTCGGCGTCACCTTGGGACTGGCGACGGTCAGCATCATGGCCGAGGTATCGCCGAAGTCGCCGTTGAACTGGATGGGGCCGGCGCCTCGCGGCAGCTGCGAGTTCAGCTGGTTCAGCTTCAGGTTCATGTCGCTGAACTGCTTCTGCTTGTCCTTGACTTTATCGTCGAGCTGCACGTAGACCACGGCATTGCCGGGGAAGCTGACGGAGCGAATGCCGAAGTCGGAGGGGCTGGTCGGCTTGATGGTGGAGTTCTGCGCGATTGTCTGCTCGATCGGGCGCGTCACCAGCTGCTCGACCTGCTCGGCGGTGGCGCCGGGCCACTGACACTGGGCGGCGGCAATCCGCACCGGAATATTCGGATCCTTGCGCTTCGGCATCTGCTGGTAGCCGTACCAGCCGAAGGCGAAGTTGGCCAGCAGCAACACCATCGCAACCTGGCGATGCTCGGTGAAGAAACGCGCCGTGTTATGCGTGGTGGCGATGAACTCGGCGTCGCTTTTGTGAACGTGTGCCATTTACGGGACCACTCGCACGGTGTCGCCGTTATGGACCATGGTGGCCCCGGAGGTAACTACGCGGTCGCCCATTCCCACGCCGCTCTCGACGGCGATCAGGTTGCCGTAGGCATCGCCCAGGCTGACATTCTGGAGATGGAGTTTCGCAGTGTCGCCCGAGCCCTCTTCCGCCACCAGCACGGCGAAGGCTTTCGGCTCGGCTGGATTGCGCACGATTGCTGTCAGCGGTACAACCATCACCTTCCGGCCGCGGCGCGGTCCGCTGATGGTGATGGAGGCGATCATGCCCGATTTCAAGCGGTCGCCGGGATTATCGATGGTCACCTCGACGGAGAATACGCGGCTCTTGGGATCGGCCGACGGCGAGATGGAGGTGACGTGGCCGGTGAAGCTGCCGGGGAGCGAATCGGTGGTGATCGTCTGAGTGCTGCCCAGCGGAACATTGCCGATGGCGATGTCTGGCACCCCGAAGACCGCCTTCACCGATCGCGTGTTGGCCAGCGAGAAGCCGTTGGTCGCCGGGCCAACCAGCGCGCCCACATCCACGCTGCGCTTCACCACCCAGGAGTTGAAGGGCGCGCGCAGCTCGGTGTAGCCGAGCGCAATCTTGGCTTCCGCTATCTGCGCCTGCGCTGAATCCACGCTGGCCTGTGCCGTCTGGTATTGCGCGTTGGCGTTGTCGTAATCGGGCTTGGTGGCGGCGCCGGCCGAGTACAGCGCCGACATGCGATCGAACGAGAGCTTGGCGCGATCGCGGTCCGCCTGGGCGCGCGTCAATTGCGAGTTGGCCTGCGTCAGCTTCTGCTGGTAATCGTCTTGCTGCACCGTGACCAGCACCGTGCCTTTGCTGACGTAGTCGCCCTGGTCGATGTTGCGCACATGACCATTGGCATCTTTAACCTGGCGAATTGAGGCCACGTATCCACCCGACTTGAAGGCGAGATCCACCTGTTCATAGGGCTGGATATTGGCCGAGTAGGTGTTGGCCTGCGCAGTATCGATCGTCTGCACCTTGCCCAGCCGCACCGGGGTGAGCGGCGGCGCCTCCGATGTGGCCGAGCCGCAGCCCATCATCAGCGCGAGGGCGGCTGCGCCTGCGGCGAGCAGAATTGTCCTGCTGCGTGTCTGCATCGATTTCACTCCTCGCCTAGCGCCTTCTGGAAGTTGGCTTTCGCTGTCCAGAAATTCGCCAGCGCCTGGCTATAGGAACTGTTGGCAGCTTCCACTGCGGCCTGCTGCTGCAATGCATCGCGCAGCAACGCCGTCTGTTGCTGGTACTGCGAGGCGACCTCGCGCATTTTCTGCTGCGAGGCGTCCCGCTGCGCCTGGGCCACCGACACCGCCTCCCGCGCCTCGTGCAGCAGGCGAAACTGGTTGTCCAGGTTGAGCAGCACCTGCGACTTCGTCTCCTCGAGATTCAGCCGGCTCTGGTCGAGAGCGATGGCGGCAGAATTCACCTGGTCCCTGCGTTTTCCCCAGTCGAACGGTACCCAAGTCATCTCCACTCCGACAGCGGCAACGTTGCTGGGCAGGAAATTCACTCCAAAGGGCGAGATGTAATGAAAGGCGGCGTTGATATCGGGCACGTATTGCGATTTGGCCAGCCTGCGCTGCATGTCGGCCTGCTTGACGCTGATCTCTCCCAGCTTGATCTGCGGATGCTGCGCCAGAGCGCGCGCCTGCGCGTCTGCCAGGTTGTCCTCGACTGGCGCGATGTCGGTGACCTGCTGCGGCTCGAAGTCGATCATAATGTCGCGGCCCAGCAGGTCGTTCAGGTTCTCTTTGCCGGTGCTCAGCTTGTCGCGGTACTGCAGCAGCGTGTAGCGCTGCTCGGCCAGCTTGGCTTTCACCGCCAGGCTGTCGGACTCGAGTGCCACCTTCTGCGACACGAACTCGAGGGTGATGCGGTCCAGCTCTTCGTACTGTTTGATCGAGGCCTGCGTGGCTCGCAGCGCATCCTGAATTTCCAGCACGCTGTAATAGGCCTGGCGAACCTGGTCGACGAGGCCGATGCGGGTGTTGCGCAGATTTTCCGCGCCCTGCTCGACCGTGAGCTGCTGCGCTTTGACCTGCAGATTCACCTTATGCAGCGTGAGCAACGGCTGTACCGCCGAGGCCACGATGTACGCACTGGGCGCAGGCGAATTGCCGATTGGGGTGTTCTGGGCAGGAATCGGCCCGATCCCCGGATACTTGCCGAACTGGCCGGCCGGAACAATGAAGTTGAGAGGCGTCAGCACCTGCGAGCCGAACACGTAGGAGTTGAATGCGGGCAGCCGCTGGGTCCTGGCGATGGACACCTGTTCCCGTGAGTTGTCGAGGCTGAGCGAGACAATCTTCAGGTTGCGGTTGTTGGCCAGCGCCAACTGGATAGCCTGATCGAGCGTGAGGACAGCAGCCGCATCGGCGTGCTCCTGCGCCGCCATTGGCAGCAGCAGAGCACCTAGCAGTGCGACCAGCACGCACTTATACCAGCTTCGAATACAGGCCATGCACGTTCCCGCGTTGACGCAGGCCTCAGGACCCGGCACGGGTTGGACGCGCAGTTCCGCTGGGCCCAATTGAGCTTGGAAATTGCTGGAAACTCTATCACAGAAACCGCTGAATGAGGACTACACGTTTGCGCAGGTCGAGCAGGAAATGGCCTTGCCGTGCAAGAAGCCACGGCTATGCCAGATCAGCTGCGCTGCCATTCCGTCTTCCCCACGGCTACTGCGCGGTGGTGACGCTTACCTTGGTGACGGTAGCCTTGTGCTCTTTGCCGTCATCGTCCAGCAGGATCAGTTTGTGTTTGTCGACAACGTACTTCACATGCTCGCCCACAGTCACGTTGGCCGGCTTGGACCAGGGAAACAGCAGCTTCTCTCGCGCGATATAGGTTTTGTGCGTGCCGCGTATGGTGTAGATCTGATAGGTGTCGATGTTATCGTTGGTTTGGGTTGTGGTGTTCTCCGAATAGTTGACCTTGTTGCCTTTGGGCTTGGCGCTCCCATCGGTGCTGCTGGTGGTGGTGCTGCCTTCCTTCACCTTCTGCTGTTCCGTCTCCATCAACATTCCCGATTGCCAGTCCCGCTGCGGTGGAGCAGCCATCACAGGCATGCTAAAAGCCACTACTGCGCAAGCAACTACTAACGATTTGAGATTCATGATTCGCCCCCGGTTCTTGGAAGTAGCTACGTCCCGCCAACATGCAGCCATTCTACTGAATGCTCGGGTGGCGTCCAGCTGCTCGGCATATTAAAAGTAATAACCGAAGCAGCCCTTTTCCGTGCAATCCGGTCCTCGGCTCCCGGCTGCAAACGTCGTGTTCTTTGGGAGCGGGTCAGTTTGAAATCTGAGCAGTGATAGGGCACGGCTTCGGCCGTGCCGAAAGGACGACGATGGAACAGGGCTCTAGCCCCGATTGCCGCGGCTAAAGCCGCCGTCAATGGCCCATGGTTCCGCCGGACTGAGGCCCGGCTCTTCCACCGCTACAAATTCCAAACTGCACCAGTACTCATCTTTGCAATTCGTCATTATGGCCGCCGTGTAAAATCGCACTCTGATGCCGTCTCCGGCCGCACCCGGCGCCAGTGGGGCTTCGCGCAGTTTCGGCAGCCGCCTGCTGCGGACCCTGCGGCCCTCGCACCAGCACACCGAATTTTCCGCCACGCTGCTCCTGATGGGCGCAGTGATGCTCTCGCGCATCATCGGTTACCTGCGCGAGGCGTACATCGCCTGGGCGTTTGGGGCAGGCCCGAGCACCGATGCCTATGTCGCCGCCTTCACTGTGCCGGACTGGCTGAACTACATCCTGGCCGGCGGCACCGCTTCGATCACTTTCATCGCCATCTACACGCGCTACACCTCCCGCGGCGATGACGAGCGCGCGCAGCAGGCCTTCAACTCGACCATCACTATTATGTCGGCGCTGGTGTGCGCGGGCACGCTGCTGCTGGAGATATTTACGCCGCAGATGGTGCGCATCGTTGCACCGCATTTCTCCGCCGCGCAAATGGAAAGCTGCGTCTATCTCACGCGCGTCCTGCTGCCGGGCCAGATCTTTTTCTACGCGGGAGGCATCGTCTCGGCGGTGCTGTTCTCGCGGCGCATGTTTCTTTATCCCGCGCTCAGCCCGATCCTCTACAACGTATCCATTATCGTAGGCGGCTTGCTGGGGGCGCGCCGCTTCGGCATCGCATCGCTGGCCTATGGCGCGCTGGTCGGATCGCTGGTCGGGCCCTTCCTTATTAATGCGATCGGCGCGGCACAGGACGGGCTGCGCTATCGCTTCAACTTCGACTGGCATAATCGCGAGTTTCGCGAATGGATCAGGCTTTCGGTCCCACTGATGCTGGGTGTCTCGCTGGTATCGGTCGACGATTGGATCCTGCGGCACTTCGCCTCCGGCGGCGTTGGCGATATCACGCGCCTGAACTATGCCAAGCGACTCTTCGCCGTCCCCATCGCAATTTTGGGACAGGCCACAGGACAGGCGTCGATGCCCTTCTTTGCGCGCCTGTTTGGGGAGGGAAAGCGCAAGGAGTTTGCCGACACGGTGAACGGCTCGGTGTACCGCATCTCAGCCGCATCGTTTCTGTCGTCGGCCTGGATGATGCCGGCAGCGCTGCCGCTCATCGACCTGGTCTATCGCCGCGGACACTTCAATTTTCAGGACTCGCGCGAGACCGCGGTCTACTTCTTCTGGTTCACACTGTCGCTGGCGCTGTGGTCGGCGCAGGCGCTCTACGCACGCGCCTTCTATGCCGCGGGCAACACCCTCACGCCGATGATTGCCAGCACCATCGTCGTGCTGATCTCACTGCCGGTATACGCGACGCTGTTTCATCGCGCCGGCGTTGCCGGCCTGGCAATCGCCTCCGACATCGGCATCCTGCTCCACACTGTGGCGCTCGCGTGGCTGTTAAATCGCACCCGGCTTGTTCGGCTGCGCGAATTGGAATGGCTGGAATTAAGCAAGTCGATGGTAACCGCAATTTTTGCGGCGATTGCGTGCTATGCGGCCGCTCGCGTCATGGTGGTCAATGGCAGCCGTCGCGCCGACCTGCTCGCGCTTGTCGTCATCAGCGCAGTCTGGCTGGCCGCAGTTGCCGCCGGTTTGTGGCTCACGCGCTCCAAGCTGCCGGGCGAATTGCGGCGCCGTAGAGCGGCTCCGGAGGCGAAGATTGCAGCGCCGACACCCGTCGTGGAGCGCACGACGGGAGGCATCGAGCCGTAAAGTAGCACTCCTTCTCGCTGCCTTACCACGACAGTGTGTTCTCGCGATGGCATATCACCCACCTAGGTAATTCGCCAGCCGGATCACTTCCGTAAGTGACTTCCAAAAATGCTCAGTACGCTGGAAAATCTCCGCCGTCACTCTGAATACGGTGAAGTGCGGCGCCCCTTATCTGCTAGACTGCCGCCAACGTAATACCATGCGCCCTGCCACTTCGGCCCTCGAAATTCGCGTGTGCGGCTATGTGTTCCTTGCCGCGCTCATCTTACTTGGTTGCGCACTGCCAATCGTCTCGGGCGGCGCCGAGAGTCCATCCGCCGGTTCCATCAAAGCAATGATTCCGGACGCGACCGACAATGCGTCGCCGCTGGCCGTGAACGAGCCTCTGCACTGGAATGACCTGCTGCAAACCGACGCGAAAGGACGTGTGCGCGCGGGGCTGAACGACGGCTCGATTCTCAGCCTCGGCTCCAACAGCCAGCTCAAGATTGTGCAGCATGACGCCTCCACCCAGCAGACGGCCATCGAGCTCAATTACGGCAAGCTGCGCAACCAGGTCAAGGAGATCACGCAGCCGCAGGGCAAGTATCAGGTCAAGACGGCCAACGCGGTGATCGGAGTGATCGGCACCGACTTCTACGTCGGCTACGTGAAGGAACGCACCACGATTATCTGCTACCAGGGCGTGGTTTCGGTGACGCCGCTGGGAGGTGCGCAGGTGCTGGGCGGCACGCAAGCAAAGCCGGGCACCAAGGAGAGGGTCACGGTAACGGCCGGGCAGATCGTGATCATCGGGGAAAAGATCTCTCAAGACGAGACGCTGCAATACCTGCCTTTGATCGAGCAAAGCAAGGAAGATACTGCCATCGCCGGTTCGAAGCCTCCGTCGCGCGATGAAGCCGAACTGGTACAGCTGATCAATGAGACCCGGTCAGAAAAGGGTCTGCCGGCACTGGTCTTCGATCCGCGGATGGGCGAGGCCGCACGCAAACACACCCTGCTCATGGTGCAGCATGGTTCGCTGTCGCACCAATTCCCGGGAGAGCTGCCGCTGCCCGACCGCCTTGATGACGAAAACATTCCCACTGATGTTGAGGCCGAGAATGTCGCCTGGGACCTGAATGTTTTTAACGGCCATCAGGCGCTGATCGGCGACCCTCCCCACCTGCGGAACATCCTCGATCCCAGGGTCAACGTAGTTGGTGTCAGCGTGATTCCCAGCGGCGACCATGTCTACATCACCGAAGATTTTGCCCATCTGACCCACGACGAATAGCGATCAGCCTGAATCAAACCTGGATCGTCGGGGAGAGCGGACCTTCAGCCTCGCATCTTTGCTACGAACGCCTCCAGAGCCGGAATTCAGAAGTAGCGCTTGGCGCGGGCTTCATCCAAGAGCGGTAGTGGTGCAGCGGTGGAAGAGCCGGGCTTCAGTCCGGCGTATCCACGGGCCGTTGACGGCGGCTTTAGCTGCGGGAACCGGGGCTATAGCCCTGTTCCATCGTTGCCCTTTCGGCACGGCTGAAGCCGTTCCCTTCCACCGCTTCGGCACGGCTGAAGCCGTGATCTTTCACGCTCGGATTTCAAACTGACCCACTACTCCAAAGCGAATCACTTGACTTGTCGGGCAAATGGGAGACAATGCTGCAATCACCTCAGCAACCTGTTCGCGATGGAGCGTTGCATGTTCCGATCTGCGCTTTCCCTTCTGTTGTCTCTGTTAATGGCGAGCTCGGCGCTGTGGGCTGAGCCGGCGGACCAGACCGCTGGTGCCGTCAAAGCCATGGTCCCCGATGCCACCCGCAACGCGCAGAAACTGGCAGTGAACGATACGCTGCAGTGGAACGATCTGCTCGCCACCAACACCAAAGGCCGCGTGCGCGCCAATCTTACCGATGGCTCTCTCATCAGCGTCGGCTCCAACAGCCAGCTGCGCGTGGTGCAGCATGACGCGGCCGCGCAGCAGACCTCGCTCGAACTCGACTACGGCAAGCTGCGCAACCAGGTGGTGAAGATCACGCAGCCTGGCGGAAAGTACGAAGTGAAGACGCCGAATGCGGTCATCGGCGTTATCGGCACGTACTTTTATGTGGCCTATGCCAACGGTCGCACCACGGTCATCTGCTATGAAGGGACGGTGACGGTCACCCCCGCCGCGGGAGCGAAGATCGTCAACAGCAACAATTCGAGCAGCGGTTCGGAGCAGAGCGTCAGTGTCACGGCCGGGCAGGTGGTGGTGGTCGGCGCGAAGCCGGAAGCGAGCGGGATGCAATCGTATTCCGCGCTGCGCGAAAGCAGCCTGCAGGACACGGAGGTTGGCGAAGGCCGCAACCCTCACCAATCGCATATGGGCAGGACGTTCACGATCATCGCCCTTGGCGCCATCGCCGGCCTGACCGTCGGCCTTACACAAGCTAACTCCAGCTCGAGGCCCTGCGGCTGCGGCAAGTAGTCGACGCTGCCCTATGCATTCTTGGAAAATCCTGGCGCAATGGTCGTCGCGTCATGCGCACGCGGCGATCGCACTGGCCGCAACCGTCGTCGGCCTGCTGCTGTTCGCCTACTCCGGCATCGGCCAAAGTGGCAAGGCCGCCTTTGTCTTCCTGCAGGACATCGAGCAGCGCTCCCTTGATTTTCGCTTCCTCCTGCGCGGCCGGCGCGAGCCGGATCCGCGCATTGTGATTGTGGGGATGGACGAAAAGACGCTGCAGGAGATCGGCTCGTTTCCCCTGCCCCGAAGCTCTTACGCCCTGCTGGTGCGCCAGCTCAAGCAGGACGGCGCTCGCGTCATAGGCTTCGACGAAGATTTTCCCCTCCCCGCCGGCAGCGAAGCGCTCTCCGTGCTCAGCAAGCTGGAGCACGATTTCAGCGGCAATAAGAAAGAGGAGCAGGAGCTCGAAGCCGCCGCGAAGCGCGCCGACGTGGACGCGCAGTTTGCCGACGCGCTGAAAGATGCCGGCAATGTCGTGCTAGGGCATCTCTTCCTCGATGCCGACCGCGCCAGGTTCGCCGATCCGAAGCAGGCCCAGGATTACCTGAATATCGTTTTGTTCAAGGCATTTCCACAAATTTTCCCGGTAGGATCGAAAAACCTCGACATGGCCAAGGCCTGGCAAGATGCGGGAGGCCCTGTTTATCAAGGTGTTGAGCCCAATCTGCTGCTCTACACGCAATCGGCTGCGTCCTACGGATTCTTCAACATCAATTCCGATGGCGACGGCACTCTCCGGCGTGCGCTGTTGATGAGCCGCTATGGCAAGGACGACTACTTTCCTTCGCTTGACCTAATGATCTTGCAGCAGTTCGAGTCGATCCCCGACCAGCAGATTGCGGCGTACATCTCCCCGGACGGCCTGGAACGAATTCAGTTCGGCTCGCACAACCTGCATCCGCGCACGGATGGCACCGCGCTCATCAACTACGTCGGCCCGTACCGCTCGTATCCGCAGTACTCGATGACCGACGTCGTTCACGGGCGCGTCCCGGCGGAAGTGTTCCGCGACAAGATCGTGCTGGTCGGCGCGACCGCACTGGCCATCGGCGACTTGCGAAACACGCCGTTCTCGCAGGGCTCGTCCTACATGGGAGTGGAGGTACACGCCAACATCCTGGACAATCTGCTGCACAGCGCCGAGCCACATCGCACCTTTCTGGTGCGCAGCTTTCGCGAGGAGATGGTGGACATCGGCTTCATCATTCTGTTCGGCGCTATCTTCGGCGTGTGGCTCGGCAGGACGCGTCCGCTTACCGCCACAGCGGCCACGATTGTCCTGCTGACGCTCTTCGCCGGCTTCGTCTACTTCGGATTCGTGCACTGGGGCCGCTGGTACAGCCTGGTGGTTCCCGGTAGCACTCTGATCCTCGCCTATCTGGGTTCCATCAGCTATCGCGTCTTCTTCGAGGAGCGCGAGAAGCGCAAAATCCGTAAGCAGTTCGGCATGTTCCTTGCGCCCGGCGTGATCGCGCTGATCGAGAAAGATCCCGACAAGTACTTTCGCCCAGGCGGCGAGACCAAAGAGCTGTCCATCCTCTTCAGCGACATTCGCGATTTCACCACCATGTCGGAAGGCATGTCGCCGGACGACCTGGTGCGCATGCTGAATGAGTACTTCAATGCCATGATCGACGTGCTCTACAAGAACCTGGGCACGCTCGACAAGTTCATCGGCGACGCCATCATGGCCTTCTGGGGATCGCCCTATCCGCAGGAAGACCATGCCTTCCATGCGTGCAATTGCGCGCTGCAGATGCGCGACCGGCTCATCGAGCTGAACAGCGATTGGGAGCGGCGTGGTATGCGGCACATCGCCATCGGCCTCGGTATCAACAGCGGGCCCGTCAGCGTCGGCAATATAGGATCGGAGAAGCGCCTCTCCTGGACGGTGATGGGCGACAATGTCAACCTCGCCTCCCGCCTGGAGGGCATGACCAAGCAATACCGCGTCGCCGTACTAATCAACGAGACGACCCATGAGCAAGTCAAAGAGCAGTTCG
>DASRGM010000031.1:0-11046 GCA_035651035.1 Terriglobales bacterium | reverse complement strand
GCCGGCCATGCCCAGGCTTTTCACCGCGTACGAGAGCGCGGGAGTCGGCGTGTAGTCGTTCGAGAGGCGAACGGCGATGCCGGACGCCGCAAGCACTTCCGAAATGATCTCCGCCGCCTGCTTGGAGGCAAAGCGCGTGTCGTAGCCGACGACGAGGCCTTTCGTCGCGTCCTCGTGCTTGTGGACATAGTGCGCCATGGCGTTGCCGACGCGGCGCACGTTGTCAAAGGTGAAGTCGTCGGCAATGATGCCGCGCCAGCCGTCAGTGCCGAATTTGATGGAAGCGGTCATTTGTGTTGGTCTTGAAGGTTTGTATAGGGCGCGGCTATATCGTGCCGAGCGTTAGTCCAACTAATTAGGAAGTGTCATCCTGAGCGTAGCGACCGCGAGCAATCAGCCTGACAAGCCCGCTGTTTGCGCTTGGCGGGGTGATTGCCCGGTCGCGGAGTCGAAGGACGGCTATATCGGCTTCACAAGAGCGATCCTTCGACTCCGCGGCGGCCTCGTCTCGCGGGGCGAGTCCGGAAAAATCATGGCGGGCGCTCCGCTCAGGATGACAATCCATAATTACAAGCGCGTCTCGCACTCGCTCCGCGCAGGATGACAATCATAATTAATACGCATAATTAAATACGGCTGGCCGCGACGCTGAAGCGCCGCGCTACCTACACCAGCTTCTTCAGCTTTTTGTCATCCAGCCACTTCACCACTTTGCCCACATCCTGCGAGGCATCACGCGTGGTGATGAGCAGCGCGTCTTCGGTCTCCACCACTACCAGGTTGCTCACGCCCACCGCCGCGACGAACTTCCGCGTCGAATGAATGAAGTTCCCCTCGGCATTCAGCGTGAAACTCTCGTCCGATACGATGACGTTGGCATCTGCTTTGTTGCCGGAAGTTCTGTGCTCGTAGAGCGCCGCCCAGGAGCCGAGATCGTTCCATCCAAAACCCGCCGGGATACAACACAGGCCCGAGCGGCCCTCGCCTTTGGCCGAGCGCGGCTCCAGCACCGCGTAGTCAACGCTTATGTTCTCGCATTGCGGATACAGTTTGGCGAAAGTCTTGTCGAACTTGCGCGTGCCGTGGCTGGCGGCGATTTCTTCCAGCAGCGGCGCGGTCTTGGGCAGATGCTCGCGCAGGGCGTCGGCCAGCGTACGCGCGCCCCAGAGAAACATGCCGCTGTTCCAGAAAAAGTTGCCGGCGCGGACGAACTGCTCGGCCAGCTCGGCATTGGGTTTCTCGGTGAAGCGGCGAACGTTGAGCAGCCGCTCTTCGCGTTTCGCTTTTCGCCCTTCGTTTTTCGGAGCCACTTCGATGTACCCGTACCCCGTCTCGGCGCGCGTGGGCCTGATGCCGATCACGACGATGTTCGGCCCCGCGGCGGCGATCTCCGCGGCGCGGCGAATGTCCTCGCGAAAGCGCTTCTCGTCGGCAATCACGTGGTCGGAGGGGAACATGCCGATCACCGCGCCGGGATCGCGGCGCTCCAGCAGAAACGCTGCCAGGCCGATCGCCGGAGCGGTATTGCGCCCCACAGGCTCGGCGATGATCTGCTTTTTATCCAGCTTTTTCAGCTGACGCACGATCGGCTCGCGCAGGTCGTCATTGGTGATGACCCAGAACTGCTTCGGCTTGGCCAGGGGCAGCAGACGCTCGACCGTCTCCTGGATCATGGACTTCGAGCTATTGAGCGGCAGCAGTTGCTTGGCGCGGCGCTTGCGGCTGAGCGGCCAAAAGCGCGTGCCGCGTCCGCCGGCGAGAATGACAGAATAAAAATTGCTAGCCAAGAGCGTCCTTTGGTTCACCATGAAGACACGGGGAACACCGGGGTTTGATGCTTGATTTTACTGGAGAATGAGCGCAGGCGCGACGCGACGCCCCCAATTCACCACCACCGTTGAGCAGCAATACCGGCAACCAGAGTGGTATTCTCGATGACCGTCCGGAGTCTCAGGCCGACGCGAAGGTCAAAACGTTGAAAGTTCCGCCCGAAGAGGTTGGCAGATGAACGCTCTTACGCAAACTCCCCACGCCCGGCTACGCCCACTGTGGCTGGGCGGCATGGTCGCGCTTTCGCTGCTCGTCGTTGTGGGCGCGGCGCACGCACAAACCTTCGCAGTCATTCATTCCTTCAATGGCCCGGACGGCTACGTGCCAATGGCCGGTCTGACCGTAGATGCCGGCGGCAACCTGTACGGCACGACCCGTAGTGGAGGCTCGTTCAATCTGCCGCCGTTTTGCCAGGTCTATGCGGAAATTGGTTGCGGCACCGTGTTCAAGCTGTGGAAGCACAACTCCTCGTGGCTGCTGGCTACACTATTTTCCTTTGCCGGCCGTGACGGAGCCTACCCGACAACTCCACTGACCATCGGACCGGGAGGCGTTGTCTTCGGCACGACCTCGGTCGGCGGCACGTGCTCCTCCTCACCTTACGGTTGCGGCACCGTGTTCCGGCTCATACCTCCCCCGCAGACACCCGCTTCCCTCATATTTTCGTGGCAGGAATCGGTGCTGCATGTTTTCACCGGCAACAACGATGGCGGCCCCCGGCCGGGAGCGCTCATCTTCGATAACAGCGGCAACATGTATGGCACATCGTTCTTCGGTGGGCCGACAGGCAATGGCCTGGTGTTTGAGTTCACCCCCTCCGGAAACGACTGGACGGAAAACGTTCTCTACACCTTTGAAGGAGGAACTGACGGATCGGGACCCCGCGACCCGGTTGCCGACAGCAGCTTCGACCACCTGTTTGGCGTGACCGGCGGCGGGGGCAACAGCGGCTGCGATCGTCTGGGCTGCGGAACGATTTATGAGCTTACGCGCTCCGGCTCCGGATGGACCAAGACGATCCTGCACGTTTTCACCGATGGCGCCGACGGAGCCTGGCCCAGCGGCACTCCAATCCTGGATTCAGCCGGCAATCTCTACGGAACGGCTCCCGGTGCTTTCTCCAGCGGTGGCGCGGTGTGGGAGTTGTCGCCCTCAGCAGGTGGCTGGACCTTCAGCGTGCTGTACACGTTCAACGGATGCAGCAACTGCGGACCTTACGGCGGAGTGACGATGGATGCCGCCGGCAATCTCTACGGCACAACCTTTGGAGACGGCGCGTTCGGAAAAGGCAACGTCTTCAGGCTCAGCCCGTCGAATGGCGGTTGGACGTACAGCGACCTGCACGATTTCACTGGCGGCAGTGATGGAGCTTCTCCCCAGGGCGGCGTGAGCCTTGATTCTCATAACAACGTGTACGGGACGGCTCCCCAGGGAGGGATCGACGGCGTGAATGGCGTGGCGTGGGAGATCACGCCGTAAATTTTCAACAAGCGCACCCGGGGTCGCTCCCGTTTAAGTCGCGCCCGCTACTGCTGGAAACACAGCGACCGGCATACTGCGACGAAGAACTCGCGAGCGAAGAGCGCGTGCACGTGGCTGGTCATGTGAACGCCGTCCCAGAACCAATACTGATCGGGATTGCCACATACCACGCCGTTGTTGTAGCACGGATCCATAACATCGGTCAGGCCGTAGGTGCCAGGATTGGCAACCACCCTGTGTTCAAAGCTGTAGCTGTCGTAATACATCACGCCCGCAGGAAGGCCGGCAGTGAGCTTTTCATTGAAGTAGTTGCTCAAGTACGTGAGCATGGCTGCGACCTGCGGACCCTGCGAGACATATTCCGGATCGAGCCCTTCGTCGCGCATTCCAACAACGAGTATGGATCGCGCCCCCAGCCGCTGCAAACCGCTTGCAATAGCGATGAGGTTGGCGGCCGCGTGATCGGCTGTGGTAGTGGTGTAGCCATCGGTAGCGAAATCGTTGCCACCGCCCCAAATCACGAATAACGCAGTTTGCAGTACGACGGGAGTGAACGAGTACTTGGTGGCGTTGAAGCTGGTGGTCATGCCGGGCAGGTTGTGACTTCCCAACCTGGTCGTGGTGCCTCCATCGACGATGTTGCCGATTCCGGTAGTGGCACCCGCCCAGGCATTGTCGGCCAAAGGCGCGTGCAGGCTCGTCGCCAAGTCTTCAACTGCGACCGGCCCGTTCGACCACCTGCCGTTCCAGTACGGAGAGCCCGGAATTCCGAGTTGGCGATAGACGTTGCCGTTATCGGAGTGGCTGTCCCCGTAGACGATGACCTTCGAATACGAACTCGAGAAAGCGGCAACGGCGAACAGCATCGGCATGAAAAACAGCAAACATAGTCTTCGTCGCATCGGCACCACCACCTCCGGAATGCGCCAATAGTTTACGCCTCGCGACAGGCATTCGGGGCCCAGCGGATGAAGATGTTAGATGGTTCTCCCGTCGCGCTGCTCGACCGACCACCTAGCGCGACCGCCGGCGCATGATGCCGACTATGCCGAAGAATCCCGAACCGAACAGCACCAGGCTGCCGGGCTCGGGTACCGTGCTCGCTCCGCTGCTATCCAGCGTGAACGATTCGGAAGGAATGCAGCCGATTTCGCCGTTGCTTATGCAGTTATTGTTTTGTGCCACCGAAGGACAGCCCGGCGAGGTGCATCCCACACCTGAATTTTCGTCCCAGTAGATCGGGTCTCCATTACTAACTACCGCGTTCTGCAGTTCGAGCCAGTAGGTACCATTGGTCAGCGTGGGTCCATTGAAGAAGCCGGTTTCGGTGCAGACGTTGTACGCATACTGGTTCCCCGAGCAGCCGGACTGGGTGAAGTTGACGATCCCATTGAAGTAGGTGGTCCCGCCAAACGCTTCGGAGGTGACGGAAACTTGCACCGACTCGAGAACGTCGCCAGGAAACAGCCACGCACCGAAGGCCAGGCTGCCCAGGGTGGTGGGCCCGGTCGAGACGGTGAAGGTGTCGGTAACGACGAAGCCGAAGTTGATCGTCCAGCCATCTGTCGTCCCATTGATAGGTCCGTTGTTGTAGACCTCGCCTGCAAATGCCGGCGCAGCGCACAGCAGCAAACCAAGCAGGACCACACGCAGCTTCATCGCGCACCTCCGCATGCGATCCGCATTATCGCGCAGGATTCGCAGAAGGCAAAGGAAAACACGAACCGGGACGCGCACTTCGAGGCTACGCGCGTCAGCGTGTCGAATACTTGCTATCGCACGCGAACGGATTGCGGCAATGTGGTCTCGGGCTCGGGGACGTTGCCGGCGGGAAGCGACATGCGCATCAGCTCCAGGTCCCATTGCGGGCGGATGGAGTACGCGCGGACATATGCCGGGATGACGACCGCATCGCCCGTGCCGAAGGTGATTGGCTCCATGCCATGCGATTCGACCACGCCTGCACCGCTCACCGCGACCAGGACATGCGGCGACTCCGGCGTGACATTTGCGTGGAGCTCGCTTCGCAACGGCATCTTCTCGACTTGAAAGAATGGCGAGCGCACGAGGACGTTCGCGCCGGCTGACGACGGCCGAACATTCTCTGTATCGCCATCGACGCGGCGCTGAGCCGGCGCACTACCCACGACCTTGCCCGCATTCGTCTTGAGCTTGGTCGCGGCCAGGCCCTGCTCGAGATGCAGCTCGCGCGGCCGCCCATAATCGTACAGGCGATACGTCGTGTCGGAGGTCTGCTGGGTTTCCACCAGCACCATGCCGCCGCCGATCGTGTGCACGGTGCCGGCGGCGACGTAGAGCATGTCGCCGGCAAAGACATCCACCCAGTTCAGCAGCTCTTCGGCGCGCGTCTCTTCGATGGCGCGGCGGAAATCGTCGAGCGTAGTGCCCTGCTTCAACCCGAGCGCGACCTGCGCCCCCGGCTCCGCGCGCAACGCGTACCAGCACTCGGTCTTGCCGCAGGGCTGGCCGTTTTTCTTCGCCTGCTCATCATCGGGATGCACCTGCACCGAGAGCTTGTCGCCGGGGAAGAGGAATTTCACCAGCAGCGGAAAGCGGTCTTCGTAGCAGGCGAGCGTGCCGACCAGATCGCGGCGGTATTCCTTCGCCAGATCGGCGAGCGAGCGCCCCGCCATCGGACCGTTGGCGACGCGGTTGTCCTCCCAGGTGAGCCAGCTCTCCCCCGTCGGCTTGCTTACCGCGCGGGTGTAGACCGGTCGCAGGTCGAGCACGCCCCAGGGCCGCTCGTCGAAGATGGGAACCATGAGGAATGGGTAGAGAGCCGGCATTCGGTTTCAGAGTATCAGGCGGTTTGGATGCGAGGAATCGGGCGTAAGTTATTTGCCTGCGAGCCGGCGCTAATCCGGCGACACAGTGGCCGGCCGATGCCCGCTGAAAAACCGGGAATGTCACTAAGGTTCTGCTACACCGGCCGATCTGAGCGTTGAAAGGGCACAGCTTCAGCCGTGCCGAAAGGACGACGACGGAAAAGCGGCCTGCCTGCACCGCTACAAATTCCCAACTGCACCTCGACTGCCACGCGGGGTCGTTGAACACGATTTCAAATTTGAGCCACTGCCGGCGCTGCCAAGCCATTGCCGCTTTCTGACCGTGTCAGATTGAGTCTGCTGTTCAATTACCCTAGTCTGCATGTTCAGCTTCGCGCTGATCGCCGGCTGGCTGTGCGTTGCCACGTGGGTGTATTTGGCGACGGCGCACGGGCGCTTCTGGCGGATCGTGCCGGCGCAGCTTGCTCCCCGCAAACCGAAACGACTGCGAAACCAGACGACCACCCCGGCCATTGCAGTGGTCATCCCGGCGCGCAATGAAGCCGACATGATCGGCAAGGCGGTGACGTCGCTGCTGGCGCAAGCCGGTGGCGCAAACATCGTCCGGATCTTTGTCGTCGACGACAGCAGCAGCGATGGCACAGCGGAGACCGCGAGCGCGGCATCGCTGTCCTTGGTCAGCGCGGGCGCGCCATTCTCTCCGCAAGCTCGGGACAGGCGTTCGTCGTCATCTCTTGGCGACCGGATGAAAGGCGCAGCTTCGAATCGCGTGGCCGTAATCGCCGCGGGCGCACTTGCTCCGGGCTGGACGGGAAAGCTGTGGGCCATGCAGCAGGGGATCGAGCAGGCCCTGCGGCTTCATCCTGACTACCTCCTGCTCACCGACGCCGACATCGAGCATGCGCCCGGCAGTCTGGCGGCGCTCGTAAGCTCGGCGGAAGTGGACGGCTATGATCTCGCTTCGGTCATGGTGAAGTTGCACTGCCGCAGCGTCGCCGAGAAGCTGCTGATCCCGGCATTTGTCTTCTTCTTTTTCATGCTCTATCCGCCGGAGTGGGTGCGCGACGCTCGTCGCCGCACGGCGGGCGCAGCGGGGGGCTGCATGCTGGTCCGACCGGCGGCGCTGGAGCGCATCGGCGGCATCGCGGCCATCCGGGGCGAGGTGATCGACGACTGTGCGCTGGCGCGTGCGGTGAAACGATCAGGTGGCAAGGTTTGGCTGGGCGCCACGCGCGAGACGCGCAGCCTGCGTCCCTACGAATCATTCGGCGCTGTCGAGCGCATGATCGCCCGAACGGCCTTCAACCAGCTCCATCACTCGGCCTGGCTGCTGCTAGGCACCGTGCTCGGCATGTTGTTGCTGTACGTTTTGCCGCTCGCGCTGATCGTTAGCGGCTCGCCGCGCCTGGCCATTGCCGGAGCATTCGCCTGCGGCCTGATGACCTTTGTATATCTGTCGATGGTGCGCTTCTATCGCCTGAATCCCTTGTGGGCGCTGGCGCTGCCTATCGCGGCCGGGTTCTACACCGCGGCAACGATTCACTCCGCCGTGAAGTATTGGACCGGCCGCGGTGGCGAGTGGAAGGGGCGAGCGCAGGATGTGAGCCGATAGCTGGGGAAACTTGAAACCGGAAAAACTGCCCTAAACTTTCCGCTCGAGCATGATCAGGCTGTTTCCCTTGTACTGTGCGCGGTGGAACTCGCGGTAGCCGCATTTTTCAGCCAGGCGAATGGAGGCGGCGTTGCCCTCGTGGATGAGGCAGACCGTGCGCTGCGGTTGAAGCTGGCGATCGATCCAGTCGATTGCCGCGCGCACCGCTTCTATTGCATAGCCTTTACCGTGCGCGCGTGAGCACAGGACGTAGCCGAGTTCGGGCAATCCCACTATCGACGGCTCGATATCGCGATGGAAGTCGGCGAACCCGGTCTCGCCAACGAACTCGCCGCTGGATTTCTCTTCGATCGCCCAGTAGCCATGACCCAGCACCGGCCATAGTCCGGCATTGCGCAGTGTCTTGGCCCACGCAACCTCAGGCTCGAGCGGCTTGCCCGTGGTGTATCGGTTGATGATGGGATCGCTCCACATCGCCGCCGTGGCGAAGAAGTCTTCGCGGCGATAGCCACGCAGGCGCAGGCGAGCGGTTTCGATGAGGGGGATTTCCATAGCAAAGACGAGCGGTGATGATTAGCGAATGATTCAGACCCCGCTCGGGTAAGAAGATTGTCATCACGAGCGGAGCGAGAGATCTGCTTTCCGCCCGCAGTGGCAGCCACTCGGTGGCGGAAAACAGATCCCTCCTTGGGCTGAAGCCCTCCTCGTGATGACAATCTTCTACTTCGGGCATCCGGGGCGGTCCAAACATTCATTACCACCGCGCCAAAATTCTCTATCGCTGCGAGTTGCTCGGGGGACGATGCACCGTGTTGCTGCTGGTGACGCCGAGCCGCCGCAGGCGGTCGCGCGCCTGCGAGGCCTCGATCGACCGGGGATAGCGCGCGATCAGGCTGTTCAGCTCGCGCACGCCCGCATCGCGTTGGCCGAGTTCCAGCAGCGCATAGCCTTTCTTCAGTTGCGCCGCCGCGGCCTTGCTTCCGCCGGGATACTGCTCCAGCACCTTGTCGTAGTCCTTCGCGGCGGCGGCGAAGTTGCCCTGGCGATACTCGATGTCGGCCAGATAGAACTGCGCGTTGCCGGCCAGATCGGTATTCGAGTAATACTTCATGTAATCGCTGAATTCCTGTGACGACAAATCGTACTTGCCCGAGTTGTAATCGCGCAGTGCGTTGTTGTAGAGCTGGTCGGGCGGGGGCGCACTGGCAGCAGCATTGTTGTCCGGCGCCTCGCCGGCGGGCGGCGCGCCACCACCCGGGCCTGCAGCCATTCCCGGCTGGCCGGGTGCAAGATTCTGTCCGCCCTGCTGCATCTGGTCGAGCTGCTTGCTGACCTTCGCCAGGCGCGACTTCAGCTCGTCAACCGAATCGTGCAGCGACTGCACCTGGCCGGAGAGCTGGTCGATCTTGCCGCCGTTGTCGGCGTTCATCCCCTGCAAGTGGTTTTGCAGGTCGGTGACCGTGGCGTTCATCTTGTTGACGCTGTCGGCGCTCTGCTCGATAAGATTGCGCATGGCGCCCATGTTCATGTCCATGGACTGTTGCATGCGCGCTACCTGGTCCTGCAGCGCCTGCACCTGGGTCTGCAGCTGGACCATGTCCTTGTTGGCGGCGCCGGATGGCAGCGGGATGAAGACGAGCGCCGCGGCGAGAAGTCCCGCAGCGAGCAGCGAATGTATGTGGTTGGGGTTGCGCATATACACTTTCCCGAAAGGGCGCAGCTTCAGCCGCGCCATGACAAATTGTTTTTGGACTGTCATCCCGAGCGGAGCAAAGCGAGTCGCGGGAGCTGCTGTTTGCGCGCGCCGGCTGATGCTCGTGGCACACAGCAGGTCCCTCCACTCCGCGGCCGCCCGACTCGCAAAAAGCGCGAGCCGGAAAAAGAGGCGGACGCTCCGGTCGGGATGACAACTCTGATTTGAGGCGGCAATGGCGCAGCTAAAGCTGCGCATCTTCACAGAGCTCCTCAAAAGACCCTGCAAAGAAGCCGCCTCCTGCCCTACCTCTGATACACGAAGTGCGCACGGCGGTTCTGCGCCCAGCACGCTTCGGTGCTTTCGGTGCAGAACGGCTTCTCCTTGCCGTAGCTGATGGTCCGCATCCGGTCGGCCGGAATCCCCAGCGACACCAGCGCCTGCTTGGTGGAGTTGGCGCGATTGTCGCCCAGCGCCAGGTTGTACTCGGTCGAGCCGCGCTCGTCGCAGTGTCCCTCGATGGTGAAGCGAATGTTGGGATGCTGCTGCAGGAAGCGCGCGTCGGCCTGCAGCACCTGCTGATACTGCTGGGTGACGTCGTAGCTGTCGTAGTCGAAGAAGACGTCCTGCACGTTCTGCGCGAACATCTGCGCTTCCGTCTCGTTGCTGGGCGGCGGCGGCGGTGCGGCCGCCTGCGTCACCGTCACGCGCGCGGTCGCTTCCTGGGTGCCGGTGTCGTTGCGCGCGACCAGGTGGTAGGTCGTGGACTCGGTCGGCGTGACAGTGCGCGAGCCGCTAGGATCGACCTTGCCGATGCTGTCGATGCTCACATCGGTGGCATAGTCGGTGCGCCAGATCAGCGTCGTCGATTGGCCGGCCGCGATGCTGTTGGGATTCGCCGTCAAGGACGCGGTCGGGGCCGGCGCGGGCGGCGGCGGTGGCGGCGGCGGGGCCGGCGCGGTCTTCTTCTTGCATGCGCCGACCGTCAGACATATAGCCAGCGCAACAGCGACCCGGGTCCATTGACTCCGTGTGATTTTCAATTCGACCCTCCAAAGTACAGGTAGAGCCAGCCTTCAGGCTGGCGTTAACGTGGCCAGATAGATTGCTCGGGCAACAGGGCCATCGCAGATGATCCTGTTGCCCGACCCTCTTCGAAATTCTTGTCGACGCGGCGCTGAGAGCAAAGTCTAAGGGCGCCGCTCTACCGTGATTCAGCTTACTTGAAACTCCAATTCGGTTGCGAATTATCGCCTTGTGTTGTCAGCTGATGCTGCTCGCTGCCATCAGCCAGCATCGTCCAGATTTGCGTCTTGCCGGTGCGGTTCGATTGAAAGACGATGTGCCTGCCATCCGGCGACCATGATGGAAAATCGTTGCGCCCGCCGTCGTGCGTCAACTGCGCCCACTGCTTGCTGGCAATGTCCATGATGTAGATGTCGCTGGCGCCCGGCGCTCCCGGCCCATAATGCCGCACCCACGCGAAGGCCAGGAACTGTCCGTTGGGCGACCATGAAGGCGATACCGCGTAGCCCTGGTCGGTCATGCGCACGACGTTAGTGCCGTCCGATGCCATGGTGTAAATCTGCGGCAGTCCGGTACGGCCGCTCACCCAGGCAATC
>DASRGM010000030.1:0-49517 GCA_035651035.1 Terriglobales bacterium | reverse complement strand
TCGTCGCCTTCAAGGACGCGGCGGGCGTTGGGTCCGGGCAGCGCGGTCTTGATGTTCGGACCGGCGACAGGAGTAAGAACGTTGGCAGTCATGATGTTTTCCTCCGGAAAGGCTGGCAGCCCCTGGACCGGAGCCCGTGTCGCGCATGGTTGCCGCGATGGGATGGTCTGGGGCCGGAGCTGTGGTCAGCCGCAAGTTTGGCCGGTTAAGCCAATGTGCGCGGCAAGCCGGGCAGGAAAGGAATTAGTCGCCGGAGAACAGGTTAGGACGTGCCATACAGGGCGCCAGCTTGACGTCGGCCCGGCTCGAGATTGCCCGCGACCAGGCGTCGCGCAGGCCGAGCGGCCGCATAGGACCGAATGCGGTATGCGCCAGCATGCGATAAATCATCGGACGGGTCAAAGGACACTCCTGCTGCTACTTGCATTATATGCACCTCCAGGGCGCCGCGTAACCCCCACTATGCGCTTCCCGTGGCCTCGCCTCCGGAAGGCAGGAACTCGGAGCCTGAGACTCTCAATGTTCCGATGACAACCCCTTTTGAAGCTGCAACATCAGCTTTTAACGGGCGCTGGCCATTCTCTGCACACACACTTCACCGGCCAGCAACCCGAGGACTGCCAAGCCTCGCTAACCATTCCGGTTGACCCGGAAAATCGAAAGGAGAATCAGGAATGTCTACCGTAAAGAAGCTGTCCCTGTGTCTGGTCCCGGTGGTGGTCCTCGCGCTGTTTCCGGTGTTGTTAAGCGCGCAGGATGCCATGTCCAAGCAGGACAACATGGGCAACAACATGGGCAAGAGCATGTCGGCAACCGGCTGCCTGAAGCAGGGCAGCGACGCCAACGGTTTCTATCTCACCAGCGAAGACGGCAAGACCTACGAGCTGTGGGGCAAAGGCCTGAGCGCACACGTCAACCACAAAGTGACAGTCACCGGCCACGAGGAAAAGATGCCGGAGAGCATGGAGCAGAAGCGGGAGTCAGCTGAGAAGCAGGAGGCCGGCAACGCCTCGGTTGTCGATATGAAGGTTACTCACGTCAAGATGATCAGCGAGAATTGCCAGTAGTGCGATTCGGATCGCTTTGTGCCCCAGGTTCGGCCTTCTTTTGGCCTAACCTGGGTCCACGACAATACCAGGGTTAGCGCGGTGCCCCAGGTTCGGCCTTCTTTTGGCCTAACCTGGGCCACGAACCTCGGGCACGCACATCATCGCTTCACATCTCCGCCAGGGCGCGATGTACGAGGTGGATCGCGATCGATCCTTCGCCCACCGCCGAGGCCACGCGTTTGACGTTGCCGGATCGAATATCGCCCACCGCGAACACGCCCGGCAAGCTCGTCTCCAGCAACTGCGGCGGGCGCGACAGCGGCCACGCCTTCTCTTCGAGCGTCGGTTTGTCCAGGTCATAGCCGGTAAGGACAAATCCCTTGTGGTCCAGTGCCAGGCAGCCTTGCAGCCAGTTAGTGCGCGGCGAAGCGCCCGTCATGACGAAAAGGTGCCGAATGTCACGGGGTGACGCACGACCGCTCTCGCCGTCGCGCCAGGCGACGGACTCCAGATGTCCATTGCCTTCGACTTCGGTGATTTCGCTCTTGTAGTGCAGCTCGATGGCGGGATTCTCTTCGATCCGCCGGATCAGATAGCGAGACATCGTATCGGCCAGCTTGCCGGAGCGCACCAGCATGTAGACCTTGCTGGCCTTCTGCGACAGATACACCGCCGCCTGTCCCGCCGAGTTTCCGCCGCCGATGACGATCACGTCCTCGCCCTCGCAAAGCTGCGACTCCATGGCGGTTGCGCCGTAATACACGCCATTGCCCTCGAACAGAGCCAGCTTGGGTAGGGGCAGCTTGTTGTACTGCACTCCCGCGGCCAGCACGATGGCGCGCGTCAGCAGGGTCGTGCCATCGTCGAGAATCACCTTGTAAGGCCGGCTGTCGCAGTCCAGCCGCGCTACGCTGCGCGCCATCATCATGTGCGCCCCGAACTTCTGGGCCTGCGCCAGCGCCCGTCCCGTCAGCTCGCCCCCGGAAATTCCCATGGGAAAGCCGAGGTAGTTCTCGATGCGCGAGCTCGAGCCCGCCTGCCCGCCGGGCGTTCCGGTCTCGATCACCACCACGTCGAGGCCCTCCGAAGCCGCATAGACAGCGGCTGCCAGGCCCGAGGGACCAGCGCCCACCACGATCAGGTCGCGCACCTGCGACTCGTCGAGGACGGCGTTGATGCCGATACAGTCGGCCAGCTCGCGGTTGGACGGGTTGCGCAGGATGTTGGGGCCGCCGGCGCTCGACTTACACAGCACCACCGGAATTTCACTGATGTCGATGTGAAACTGGTCGAGGATGCCCTGCGAGCGCTCATCGGTGTCGAGGTCGACATACTTGTAGGGATAGCCATTGCGCCCCAGAAACTCGCGCAGGCGCAGCGTGTCCGGCGAGTGGCGCGAGCCCAGCAGGCCCACGTTCCCGATGCCCTCGTGGACAAGCGCCATGCGGCGCAGGATGAAAGCCTTCATGAAGATGTCGCCCAGTTCGGCGTCCTTCGCGACAAATGTGCGGAACTCGGCGGCGGGAATCTCCAGAAATTCGCCGCTTTCTTTGACCCGCCCGCGCATCATGCTGCGCTGGGCGGAGATCATGGCGAACTCGCCGGTGAAGCTGCCCGGCAGATGCGTCACCAGCGGCTGCTCAGTCGTGTTCTTCGGGCATGGCGGGATGATGTCCAATGCGCCCGAAAGAATTACAAAGCAAGGTACGCTGCTGTCGCCAGGCTCGAAAAGAATTTCCCCCGCGTGCACCTGCCGCACTTTGCCGGCGGGCCGCAGACGATCGATTTGCGCAGCGGTCAGCGTGGGAAACGCCTCGGTGCCGGGCGCAATGGAAATCAACGTGGATGCTGTGGACATGACACTGCTTCTCCCTGAGAGGTCTGCGAGCCGATGCTGTGGTAGATGAGGCCGGGACGCGACAGGGTGCAGCCATGGTTCCCGTCTTCTACGGCTGCTAGCTGCCTGCCTTCTCCGCCCGCTTGCGGCGCTGCGTCGGGTGGACGAACCATGCGATACCGATGCTCACCAGATAAAGCACGATCATGGGCGCGGCGAAGATGCACATGTTCATGATGTCCGTCGTCGGCGTGATGATCGCGGCGATGATGAAGATGACCAGGATGGAGTAGCGGAAGTTGCGCCACATCCAGCCGGCGCTCAGGATGCCCATCAGCGAAAGGAAGAAGACCAGGATCGGCATCTCGAATACCAGCCCCAATCCGGCGATGATGGTGAGAAACAGGTCGGTATATTCCTGGACGGTGATCATCGGCTTGAACTGCGCGCTCCAGCCGATCAGGAAATCCAGCGCCGCCGGATAAACCATTCGGTAGCCGAAGTAGCCGCCCGCCAGAAACAGTCCAACCGTGCTGAACATGAACGGCATCACGTAGCGGCGCTCGTGGCGATACAGCCCCGGCGCGATGAACGCCCACACCTGGTAGAGCACGAATGGCGAGGCCACGAAGATTCCCGCCAGGAACGAGATCTTCAGATACATGTTGAAGGGGTCCGTCGGGTTCAGGTAGACCAGCTGCGTGTCCATCTTGTGCGCCGACAGCGCCGTCACGATGGGCTTCTGCATGATGGCGAAAATTTGCTCGTGGAACCACCAGCACACGCCAAAACCGCCGACGATATAGAGAAAGCTATGGATGATGCGGCGCCGCAGCTCCTCGAGGTGTTCGAGGAAGCTCATGCCGGTCATCTCTTCCGAGGCGCGTTTCTGGGCGGCTTCTAATGCGGGGGTAGACATCGTTACCTGGGACCTGAAGGAGTGGCGGGCGAGGAGGAGGGTTCGAGATCAGTGGCGGGAGGTTTGACCGGCTCCGGCGGCGCGCTGATGGCTGCCACCAGTTCGGAACGCGTGCGGCTGACGGTTTCGTTCAGCGGCCGCATCAGCCGCTCCCATGGCTGCTCCGATTGCTCCGATGCCGTCGCGGGAGTCTCTTCCGGCTTCTTCTTCGCGCGCTCTTCCAATTCGATGTTCAGCATCTCGGTTTCCAGCTGGTTCTTGAACTCGTTGCTGGCGCGCTTGAACTCGGCAAGGAATTTGCCCAGCTGGCGGCCCAGCTCCGGCAGCTTGCGCGGTCCCACGACCACCAGCGCCAGCAGGAAGATAAAAATCATCTCCGGCATGCCGAGATTCATGTGTTCATGATAATGCGGGGCGAGCTTTTTGGCACTTTCCTGGAGCGAACCTTGCAGAGCGACCGGTGCAGAGCGACCGGTGCAGAGGCGACTCGTGCAGAGCGACCCTTCAGGTTCGCATCCCCCATCTTTCACCTCATCCGGGTAGAGCGAACCTTTAGGTTCGCGTCCCGCGTTCCTTTACCTCTCCCGAGCCGGCTTCAGCCGGCGCCACATGTGCGAACTTTCGCTCCCCCAGCGACTTCAACATTCAGGGCGGAACGCCGAACCTCACGCTCTAACCAATTGCCAAATGCCGTGTTCCAGCACTGCTCACCATCCCTTCCCGGCCGCGTCTGTCATCCAGGCGGCGTCAGATTCTCGCACCCTCGATTTTCGGGACAGCATCCAATCTGGTGGGGTGAACTGCGGCCTGTAGGGCCTGCTGAGCGTGTTATACTGCGGCCAAGTCTCACGCTTTTGGCGCCAGTCCTCATGCGCTTCCCCTGCAAGATGAGGTTTCGGCGAGCATCATTAGCAACGCTCCGCCCGTAGTCGAAGGAAAACAAATGGCAAGTAGTTCGCGTCGCTCCGCACTTCTCGTTTTTTCCATTGTTCTTACCTGCGGTTGTCTGGGCATGCTGTTCGGCCAGAAGCTGGCGTTTACCTCCTCTTCCAGCGGCGATGGCGATGTGCGCGACAACCTGCGCAGTTTCAGCGACGTGTACCGCGTGGTGCAGGAAAACTACGCCGAGCCGGTCAATCCCGACAAAGCCATCTATAACGGCGCCATCCCCGGAATGCTGCGGGTGCTCGATCCGCACTCCAACTTCTTCGACCCGAAATCCTATGCCGCCCTCCGGGAAGAGCAGCGCGGCAAGTACTACGGTGTGGGCATGCAAGTCGGCCCGCGCAATAACAAAGTCATCGTTATTGCGCCGTTTGCCGGCGCCCCGGCCTATCGTGCAGGCATTCGTCCCGGCGACGTGATCATCGCCGTCGACGGCAAGCAGACCGACAACATGAGCACCAGCGACGTTGCCGAGCTGCTCAAGGGCCCCAAGGGCACCAGCGTGAAGATCACCGTCCTGCGCGAGGGCTCGGACAAGCCGCTCGACTTCAACGTCATCCGCGACGAAATTCCCCGCTACAGCGTCGATGTGCACTTCCTGATCAAGCCCGGCGTCGGCTACATACACATCTCCGGATTCCAGGAGACGACCGAAAAGGAAGTCCGCGACGCGCTGGATGAATTCGGCGACATTCACGGCCTCATCCTCGACCTGCGCCAGAATCCCGGCGGCCTGCTCAGCGAGGGCGTCGGCGTGGCCGACCAGTTCCTGAAGAAGGGGCAGGTCATCGTTTCGCATCACGGGCGCGCCTCGGCGGAGAAGGTCTACAAGGCGACGCACGGCAACGGCGGCAAGGACTACCCGATCGTCGTGCTGGTGAACCGCGGAACCGCTTCGGCGGCCGAGATCGTTGCCGGCGCCATTCAGGACCATGATCGCGGCCTCATCGTCGGCGAAACCACCTTCGGCAAGGGCCTGGTGCAGACCGTCTACCCGCTGTCGGAGAACACCGGCCTGGCGCTGACCACGGCGAAGTACTACACGCCCAGCGGCCGCCTCATCCAGCGCGACTACAACGGTGTCTCGCTCTACGACTACTACTACAACGACCGCGAGAACGCCGACTCCGCCATCGGCAATCATGAAGTGAAGATGACCGACAGCGGCCGCACCGTCTACGGCGGCGGCGGCATCACCCCCGACGTGAAGATCCCCAACGAGAAGACCAACAAGTTCGAAGACACGCTGCTGGAGAAGTACGCTTTCTTCAACTTCGCCAAGCACTACGTGATCAATCACCAGGTCTCGAAGCAGTTCGAAGTGGACGACGCGGTCATGCAGGAGTTCCGCAAGTTCCTCGACGAGCAGAAGGTCCCGTTCACCGAGGCCGACCTGGCGCAGAACAGTGACTGGATCAAGTCCAACATCAAGGCGGAGCTGTTCATCAACGAGTTCGGCCAGCAGGAAGGCATGCGGGTGCACGCCGAGAGCGATCCCGAAGTGGCGAAGGGGCTGGAGCTGTTGCCGCAGGCGAAAGCTCTGGCCGACAACGCCAGAAAGGTCGTCGCCCAGCGTAATAACGCCCGTTTGACCGCGCAGCAAAGCGAGTCTGCGCCCAGCAGCCGCTAAGAAATCACAAACTGGAACCTGCAGGCGCGAACCTGAGTTCGCGCCTTTTTTTGCTCCGATCCCGGCCTCCACCAACAGGAATTTACGGCGAACCCCCCGCAAACGATTAGCGAAAACCAGCCACGATTTGGCAGCCCCGCCCTTCGCCTTCGCATGACTGGGCTATAATTCGCCCGGGAGTCGGTGGGTCCCGCTCGCATTCCTTCCGCAAAGCACGCGAGTCGCGTTATCGTTCCGGGCCCACTTGCCGGTTGCAACAAATCGGCGAAACGGCGGTCTCGTGAACATCCCGGAAACGCGGCGCGGCATTCGTAGTCTTCCCGAAACAACAGCGATCCGGTGTGTCGCGAAGCGGTTTGCCCCGCTCGCAATGGCCCTGATGGGTTTGGCGTGCACGCTGGCCGGCTTTGCCCAGCAGGGCGCCGGTTCCGGCGCTGAGACCACACTGTCGTCGAACGCTGAGCTGGTGCAGGTCCCGGTGCAGGTGAAGGACTCCTCAGGCAAGCCGGTACATGGCTTGCTGCAAAGCGATTTTGTCCTCCGCTCCGACGGCAAGGTACAAACCGTCAAAGTATTCGAGGAGTTGGACGGAACCCAGGATTCCGCTGCGGACGAGAAGCCGCAGCCGGACAAAGACGACGGCAATCCGCAATACTCCAGCGTGCCCGAGAAGGGACTACCCGAACAGCTTCTGGTGATTGTCCTCGACCAGCTGAACACGCCGGTGGCAGAGCAGGGGCAGGCGAGACAGCAATTGATGAAGTACTTCGCCAACGCCAAACTCTCCGCGGGACAGTCCTTCGCACTGATGACGATCACCAAAGACGGCTTGCGTTCGGTGCTGCCCTTCACCTCCGATCCCAAAGTATTGCTGGCTGCGGTGAAAGGCGAGACTGCCAAGCTGGGTAAAACCGAGCAAACCCAGGAGACCTTGTACGCTCCGCTGGCGCCGCTCAGCCACCTGAGCAACAACGACATCGGCATTTATCAGGAGGCGGGAGAGGCCAACGCGGCCAATATTACGGTCCAGAGTTTCGCGCAGTTGCAGCAGGCATATTCCGGGATACCCGGCCGCAAATCGGTCCTCTGGCTCTCGGCCAATCCGCCGCAGGTGAACGCCGTCTCGAACATGCAGGACCAGAGCAACATCGCGATTGCGAACCTGGTGAACCGGAGCAATATCGCGATCTATCCCGTCGACCTGAAGGGCGCACACTCCGACTCGCAGTACCTGGCGGAAGATTCCAACCTTCCAAACACGACCGACGATCGCGGCAACCAGGGCGTGGTCACCGACACCTCGGTGTTCTTCGGGCCGCAGTATCAGGATGACTCAAGGCGCGGACTGGCTACCAGAACGGGAGGAAGGTTCTGCGGCTCAGTGGCGGCGCTGCAAAGTTGTATCGACAAGGCCATCGACGACAGTGCCAGCTATTACACGCTCGGATTTTATGTCTCCCAGCAGGACCGCGTCGTCGGGTGGCACAAGTTGGACGTGAAGCTGGCCAGCGGCAAAGAAAAGGTCCACGCGCGTTCGGGATACTACCTCGAAGCGAAGACGCCGCCCACCGACAAGGACCTTCGCAACGGGATGCTGACTGCGGTGAACGCCAAAATCGGCTACACCGGAGTGGCCTTCACCGTCGAGCGTTTGCCCGCTGCGCCGCCCGCAACTGCCGTTGCGGAGCCGGCCACGCCTGCCTCTGGAACTGCTTCAGCAGCCTCTCCGGCAACCGCTCCGCCGCCTGCTTCGCTCAGCTTCCGTATCCGCGTTCCGGCCAGCAGCGTAATGCTCGAGTCCGGAGAACAGAAGCTCAGCTACGAAATCGCAATGGTGCCGCTCTCCGACAAGGGAGAGCCGCTCACTGACATAAAGACGACGCGGCTCGACCTGGACGCGCAGAAAACGCAGGAGGCGCTCGCCAAAGGTTGGCGTTACGATGAGACGCTGCCGCAAGATTCAAGCCCGTCGGTGGTCAAGTTCGTGGTTCGCGACAACGCCGCCGGACGCATCGGAACGGTGACGGTGCCCGTGAACAGGTAGCTGTCACCGATGCTATTCCTCAGACTGGTATTTCGTATGAACGGCCATAATTCCAGGGCAAGCATCCGGACCATATCGCCGGCATGCCTCGTATGCTGCGCAGTGGCGATCATGCTCCTGCCGGCTCGTCCAGCCGTCGCTCAAAGTGCATCACGCCCGGCCCCGCCTCCGCAGAGCGCATCCGATACTTGCGCCTCGCTGACTGGCGAGATGCCGCACGGCGATGCGCTGCGCCAAGTCTGCGAGTACGCCCTGATGCTGCCCGAGCGCCTGCCGAATTTTACCTGCGAGCAAACAACGGCGCGCTACATCGCCGATAAGCCCGTCGACGTCGTCACGGCCATCGTCTCCTACGACAGCGGAAAGGAATCGTACCGGGAGATCAAGTCAAACCGGACGGCGCCCAGCAATCCCGATGTGCTGAATGCCGCAGCCTGGTCCACCGGACAGTTTGGCGGAGACGTTCAGAGCCTCTTCCTGCCGGGCAATCATGTCAGTTTTCAGTTTGCCAACGAACGCGAGATCGAGGGACGGCAGATACTGACCTTCCAATACCGGATTACGCATCAGGACTTCCCGGTGTGGCGATTGCACTGGAAAGACCAGGTGACGGCGCCCCCGGTCCATGGGCAGCTGCGCATCGACGCGCAGAAAGCCACTCTATTGCGCCTGGTGGTGGCTGCCTCCGAGCTGCCGCGCAGCTTTCCCATGCGCACGGCGGATGTCGACATCAAGTACGACAACGTTGCATTTGGCGATGGCACGAGCTTTGTGCTTCCCGTCGAGTCGGTGGTGAACGGCGTGGATCGCAACGGCACGCGGACCCGCAACGAACTGCGATTCGAAAAATGTCAGAAGTTCCGGGCGACAGCGCACATCGTGCCGCAGTAGACCTTCTGCTTCTCGGAATCACCGGAGTATACGAAGATGAATCGCTGGCTCGTCCTACCCGCCATCCTGTGTCTCGCAACTTCGCTTTGCGCCCTGCAACCCGCTGCAGCGCCGCCGAACCAGGCGGCTGCGTCCGACGCTCCAGAGGCTGCGCACGCCGTGGTCCCGGTGCGACTTTCCAAGGCGCTGGACTCGAAAAAAGCCAGGCCGGGTGATGCCGTGGTCGGCGCCACGACGGCTACCCTGCGGAACGGCGAGGGAGCGCTGGTCCCGAGCGGCAGCAAAGTTCTGGGACACGTGACCGAGGCTTCGGCCTCCGCGAAGGGCGACGCGCAATCGTCGCTGGGATTCGTCTTCGATCGGATCGAAGTTGCGGGAGGCAAGGAGTTGAAGATCCACGGCACGCTGCAGGCCGTCGCTCCCGCGGAAGAGGTGGACACGGGCGGCGCCGGCTCGGGAACCATTCCTCAGTTCGGCAGCAGCGGCGCCGGTAGCACCATGGCTCCGACCGCCCCTCTTGATGCGAGCGCCAACAGCAGCAATAAGGATTCAGGGAACAGGCTGAATGCGCAGTCGAGAGGCGTGGTCGGATTTCGCAACCTGGAGATGGGCGTCGATTCCCTGCTGACGTCCGACAGCAAAGAAATCAAGCTGAACAGCGGCACCCGGTTGATGCTGAAGGTGCAGTTCGAGTAGCTCACCCCGCGCAGCAGCGGCATTCCCATGCGATGGTTGCCAAAGAACCCCGCCCGCAGTTGCTACTTCGGCGCTTCGGACTTGGCCGATGCCTGCGATGCCGGTGTCGGCGAGGCGGAGGCCGCCGGCGTCACAGAGGCCTTTTCGCCTGAGCGCGCGCTCTTCTCCGCATCTTTCTCCTTCTTCAACTGGTCGGCTTCCGCGTCGGTGATGTAGCGAAACATCTGCACGCGTCCGGGATACTGCTCGGAGGTGAAGATGCGATTGTTCTTGTCGATGAAGACGCCGTCGAGCGACGAGAACTGCCCGAGCATCTGTCCGTGGCCGCCGACTACGCCCAGCAGCTGTCCTTCCCGATCGAAGGCCTGCAGCAGGTCGAGCATGGGATCGGCAACCCAGATATGGCCGTCGCTGTCGACGGCAATTCCTTTCGGATGCGCGAAGCAGCCGGGGCCGTCGCAGTGCTTGCCAAGCTGGCTGATGAAGGTGCCGTCGGCATCGAAGATCTCGACGCGATAATTCAGCGTATCGGTGACATAGACGTTGCCGTCGCCGTCGACCGCTACACCGGTGGGAGCGGCGAAGTCGCCGGGCGTTGTAAGCTCATGCTTCTTGCCGCCGGTCCCGATGCGCCGTTTCTCCTTCAGCGTGTCCGCGTCGTACACCACCACCTGGTCCGCCTGGGTGTCGACCACATAGAGCTGGCGGTTCTCGGTATCGATGGCGATGCCGACGGGATCGATGAGGCCGTCTTTGATCTGTTCCCCCACGGCGTTCTTCTTGTCGAAGACAACTACGCGGCGCAACTTGCCGTCGGTGACGAAGAGGCGATCGTCATCGTCGATGGCGACTCCGTTGATCAGCCCGAAGTTGGCTTCATGCCCGTTGCCGATCAGCGTGACGTCTTTGGTTTCCGTGTTGAAGATGAAAATTGCGCCCACGCGCTGGTCGGCGACGTAGAGATCGCCCTTCGAGTTCACCGCCATGCCGTAGGGCGCGAGCATCTGGAAGGGGAGCGGCTTCAGGTGCTGCTTGTTGTCGGGGTCCTGGACGCCGGCCAGCCGGTCCATCCAGCCCGATTTTTTCTTGGGCTGCTCGGAGGCGGGAGTGTAGTCCAGCTTCATGCCCGCAAAGTAGCTGGTGTAACGCACGCGCGCGATATTCGGCGGGCTTGGCCAGACCAGCTTGCTGACATCCACCTGCGGCTTCTGCGGCGCGGCCTGTTGCGCCGGCTGATCGGGCTGCTTCTTGCTCCTGGCGCCGGCCGATGCGGCGTTCGGAAACAGCGCCGCCAACATCATCGCGGCCACGGTCAGTGCGTAATCCAGCCGAATCCATCGGCGGCGTAGTTTGCTGATCATTGCAGTCTCTCTCTATCTCTCCGAACCTTACTTCGATAGCGTCAGCCGGTTCTTATGGCAGTTGTCGCAGAACGCCATGTTGTTGGCCTGGTCCTTCACCAGCAGGTCCGGCTGCGCCGAAGAGTGCGGCTGGTGGCAGGTCATGCAATCGATGTGCGTCTTGACCTTCGTAATGTCGGACGGGTCCATCACGTCCTGTACCGGATGCCCGAGCATGGGATGTCCCAGCCCATACTTGATAGGCAGGATCACGACCTTATTTTTCTGGTAATAATCCCAGGGCAGCTTCACCTGGCCGTTGAAGATGGTCAGCACATGCTCGGCTTCCAGCTTCTGCGGGTGCGCGTCGGGGCCATGACACTCCAGGCAGAGCGCGCTGCCTTTGGCGCGCAGCAGGTGTTCGTTATCACTACCATGCGGCTCGTGGCAGGTGGCGCAGCCCAGCCCGAAGGCCGGCTGATGCAGATGCGCCTTCTTGAACTGTTCAGCCTGGTCGCTGTGGCAAGCCAGGCAGGCATTGACCGGATCGGGCTGGATGAAGCCCGGCGATTTGCCGGCATGCGGGTTGTGGCAGGCGACGCACTCGCCCTGGGCGCCGGGATGCGGCACCTTCGCTTTGTCGATCTGCTCGGCTTTATCGCTGTGGCAGCTCACGCACAGCGCCCTGGTATCGGCCTGCGTCAGCACCACCTTGCCGTCTTTGGCGGGCTGATGGCAGCTCTCGCACGAGCCCATGGCGAACGGCGGGTGCACGAAAGCCTGCAGCAGCTTGGGCGAGCGCGACTGGTGGGGATCGTGGCACTGCACGCAGTTGGCGCCGGCAAACGGCTGTACCTGGTGGGCCTTGATCAGGCTTTCGTCCTTGGCGTCGTGGCAGTCGAGGCACAACGCAGGAGTCGCCTTGGTCAGGTGATAGTCGAATTCCTGCTTGCCGCGCTCGCCCGTCTTGTGGGTGACGTGGCAGGTCTCGCAACCCATGTCGAGCGCTGCGTGGCGGCTGCCCTTGTCGGGGACATTGAGTCCCTGGGTGTGGCACGACAGGCAGAGGTTCTGGTCTTTGTCGCCGGAGGTCGGCTTGAGCAGCTGATACTTGTTGTCGGACTGGTGCGGATCGTGGCACTTCACGCAGTCGCGCACCGCCGGAGGATGCACTTTGCCCTTGATGTCGGCGGCGTTGTGATCGGCGTGGCAGCTCAGGCACAGCGCCTGCGTCGTGGTGGCCGTCAGCTTGATGCGCGTGACGTCCTTGTTGGTGCGGATTTCATGACAGCTGGTGCAGCCGGTCGCGATGGCCGAATGGGTGAACTTGCCCTTGGCCTTGTCCGCGTGGCACTCGGCACACTTCGCCGGATCGGTATTTTTGTCCAGCGGCACGGGATGGATGCTGGCGAAGAGCAGACTGGCGCCGGCGAAAAGGGTCCACCCCACGAGAACCCGCACAACTCTGGTCACAACTGCCTCCAAGGCTTACGTCGACAAGTGCACGACAAGGGCCGAAGCAGGACAGGTCACACGAGGATGTGACCGGGAGCATAAGCCATTGTTCGACAGTGGCTTACCTCGCGCGAATTGGCCGGTTGGAAACGCCCCGGAAAGCTGCCGGGGCGGCAGGACTGGGTTTTTCCCCGCACAACCGCGAAATCCCACACCTCGAAGGGCCGGCAGGTTGGACGGCTACCACTCGTTGCGCACCGACTCCAAAGCCTCTTTCAGCGACTTCTGGTGGGCGAAGAGGATCAGCTCGCCGGTCTCGGTAGTATTCGTGTTGGCTGGCCCGCAGGTGTTGTGGATCACCGCGCCATCGCCCATCGCCCCTGCCAGGGCGACAGTGTGCGGCGAAAAGCACGGCTCCAGGCCGTCGGTCGCGAAGAAAATCTCGACCTTCTCCGGCTTAGGATCGGGCAGGACGAACAGGGCCGTGCCGCCGGAGTCGGTGCGCCGGCAATCGCGCGGATGCTCGACGATGGCGTCGTTGGGATTGCTCACCGGGAACTTGAGGCAGACCAGCTTGCCGCGCAGCGCATGCCCATCCTTGCTGTCGAGCAGCACGACCTTCAAGTCGTCGCCGGCGCGCGCCAGACAGCCCAAGCCGAGCAGCAGTAAACATGCGCCGAAAATAGATCGCAGTGACAGCACGGGATGCGGTTCCAGTATGCGCGCTTTGATCACCGCAATGGGTGATAAAGCTCACCACCGCCGGGTACGATAGTAACCTGCCGGGCCGAATTCTTCTATAAAGCAATAACTTACCACCGGGCGCAAGTCTGGCTCTCGGTTTGCACTTATGAAGCTGCTCACGGGAAGGGGCAGCGATGGCAGTTACCCTCCAATCGATTCCAAAACGCATTCATTCAACCCTGTCCAGTCTGCGCACCGGCGTAGTCCTGCTGATCCTGGTGGGCGCGTCGGCAGCGCTGGGCACTTTCATCCTGCAGCGGCCGGCCACCGATCCCGACAAGCTGGCGAGCGCCTACTCGCCGGCCACGCTGCATTGGCTCGACCGGCTGGGACTCACCGATGTCTTTCATACCTGGTGGTTTCTTACCCTGCTTGGACTGGTGAGTCTCAGCATCGTCCTGGTTTCCATCGACCGCTTTCCCAATGCCTGGCGCTTCTACTCCCGGCCGTATCGCAAGACCGATTCGCATTTCCGCTCCGTGCTGCCCAACCACATTGAGCTTTCCATCACCGACAGCGAAGCCGCGCTGCATGCCGCCGAGCGCGCGCTGAAGAAATCCGGCTGGCCGGTCGAGCGCATCCCCGACATGTACGAGCCAGCGTTATACAGCGAGCGGCATCGTTTCTCGGTGATGGCCGTCTACATCGTGCATGCCAGCCTGCTGCTCATCTTCGCCGGCGGCATCATCGATGGCCTGTTCGGCTATAGCGGATTCATGGCCCTGCAGAAGGGGCAGACCAGCAACGTCATTGAGCTGCGTACCGGCGGGACCAGGCAGATTGCCTTCGCCGTAAAGTGCAACGGGGCAGGCCAGGAAAACTACGCCGACGGCTCACCCAAACGCTGGTGGTCCAACCTGGCCGTCGTTCAGGACGGGCGCGAAGTCGAAGCCAAGCAGATCGTCGTCAACGATCCTCTCATTCACAAGGGGCTGCGCTTCTATCAGGCAAGCTTCGGGCCGACGGGCAAGCTCGACGGGCTCAAGGTCCTGGTGACCCCCGCGAAAGGCGATGCCCGCGAGATCACGCTGCCCATGAACCAGCCGGTGCCGCTGGATGCGGCAAGCTCGGTCACGCTGGCCGAGTACATTCCCGATTTCTTCGTGCGCGATAACCAGATCTTCAAGCGCTCCGACGATCCGGTGAATCCTGCCTTCCGCCTTCAGGTGAAGAACGGGAAGGGCGAAGACACCAAGCTGTGGATCTTCCCGGCCTACAACCCGGCGGCGCAGGGTGAAGACACCGGCTACCGCATCGACTATCGCGACATGCAGATGGGCTACTTCACCGGGCTGGAGGTTTCGCACGAGCCTGGACAGTGGCTGGTGTGGTCGGGGTGCCTGCTGATGGGCTGCGGGCTGTTCGTGGCCTTCTATCTGGTGCACATGCGGGTGTGGGTCACGGCCGCTCCCAATGCGCGCGGCGCGCTGGTGTTGTGGATCGGCGGCCAGTCGAACAAGAACCGCGACCGCTTCGAGCAGAAATTCAACCAGCTGGTCGACAGCATTCGAACCGAATTGGAAGGCGCGGAGATCGTACCGCTCTCCGCCAAAAAGGCAAAGCCGGAGCTGACGCTGGCCGGCGCGAAGTAGGGTGGCGCGAACCTTTGGTAGAGCGAACCTTTAGAGCCTGCCCTGAGCTTGCTGAAGGGTTCGCGTCAAGCCGGAGAGAAATTGGTAGAGCGAACCTTTAGGTTCGCGTCCAGGCCAAGAAATAGAACTGAGGGTCTTTAGCCCCGACACAAATGACGACCTATTTCATTACCGCCTGCGCGAACATGCAGCAAAACCTGTTCCAACGTGACCAGGTTGCTGAACTCATGGTCGCCACCTTCCTCAAATACCGCGATACAGGGGAATTCGAACTTCATGAATATGTCGTCATGCCGAATCACATTCATGTATTGCTCTCAATACACCATCAACAAAAGCTAAGCCGAGTTATTCAATTGATCAAAGGCGGCTTTTCGCACGCGCTGCGGGAAAACGGAATCATCTTTCGCGCCGTGTGGGAACAGAGATACTACGACCGCCGTCTTTGCGACGAGGACGAGTTCGCCGAAGTCTCTCGTTACATTCGTCAAAATCCGGTGGGCAAGGGCTTAGTGGAGCGCGCCGAGGATTATCCATATTCGTCCGCTGCAAGGCGGAGAGTTCTGTCGGGGCTAAAGCCCCTCCTTCATAGAGAGAATGCGGGTGACGCGAACCCTTCGGCTAGCTCAGGGCAGGCTCTAAAGGTTCGCTCTACCGGAGCGTCGGTTCACAACATGAACCAGAATGTCCGCGCTACTTAGAAGATCAAACCCGTATGGGAAGACGGAGGCAAGTATGGCAACACGAGCACGAGTGGTCAGGATGGAGCAGCCCGCCGCCACCGGCGGCAACACGCTTCTCATCCTGGTGGGACTGGCAGTAACGTTTCTGCTGATTGTGGCGCTGTTCGGCGCATCCAAGGCCGGCGGCACGCTCTTCAACGAAAGCAATCTGCTTTATGTCGCATTGATCTTCTATACCGGCGCCGCCGCGCTGTACATGGGCTTCGGAGTCACCGGTACATCGCGCTACGTGAAGTTCGCCTCCACCGCAACCGCCATCGGCTGGATCGCCAACACGGCGGCAGTCGCGCACCGCTGGTATCTTTCGGGACGCCCGCCCTTTGCCAGCATCTACGAGATGCTGCTCAGCTTCGTGTGGACGGTCGCGCTGCTCACGCTGGTGGCGGAGAAGAAGTTCGACGTCAAGATCATCGGCAGCATCACCATGCCGCTTGCCGTGGTCTGCGTGATCCTGATGCAACTGCTGCCCTCGGAAGTCAGGCCGCTGGTGCCGGCGCTGCAATCCACCTGGCTGCACGTGCATGTCACGCTGGCTATGCTCGCCTACGCTACCTGCGCGGTGAGCTTCGCGCTGGCTACGATGTTTCTCATCCAGGACGGCTTCAAGACGGAGAGCTTTCTCGCCTGGACAAGCGCCTTCATCAGCGCCATCTACATCGCCATCGTTGCGACGCGCTTCGACAAGGGTGGCCTCTCGGTGACCGCATGGGACGCGAGCGCCAAGTCCGACATGTTCCTGGGCCGCGGCATGAGGCTGTTCGTCACCATCCCCGACCTCGGCTGGCTGTTCGTCATCGCCGGGCTGGCGGCGCTCGCGCCGCTGGCGCTGTATGGCATCGGCCGCTTCAAGAAAGACGAATCGTTCTTCGCGATCGCCAACAAGGCCGTCTTCATCGGCATCTTGTTGCAGGTTGTTGTGCTGGCCGCGTTCGTCTTGCGGGTGCGCAACTCGAGTTACCCGTCACCCGATCAGGATGGACTCTTCCCGACCAGCCTGGCCGCCAGTCCCTTCCTCCTCGGGGGGATGGTGACGGGAATTTTCGCTTCACTCTTGTACCTGATGCTGGTGTGGCGGCGCGACGATTTGCAAGCGCTGCTGCCCTCGGCCGACACGCTCGACCGCGTCACCTACAAGGACGTTTGCATCGCATTCCCGCTGCTGACCGGCATGATCGCCACCGGCGCCTATTGGGCCAACCGCACCTGGGGCTCCTACTGGAGCTGGGACCCGAAGGAGACCTGGGCGGCGATTACCTGGCTGGTTTATGCGGGCTACCTGCATATGCGGATCACGCGCGGATGGCGCGGGCGACGCGCCGCGTACTTCGCCATCCTCGGCTTCGGCATCGTGATCTTCACCTTCCTCGGCGTCACGTATCTGCTTCCCGGCTTACACGCGTACGCCTGAGGAAATTCGGGGCCGGGCGGCGGGTCTGAGGAAAGATGGCCCCAAAGAATCAGCTCCGTTCGCCCGGGCCTGGAAAGGCAGTGGTCAGTTGTCAGTTGCCAGTAGTCGATGGTCAGTAGTTAGTAGTCAGTTGGTAGAGCCAGTGGCCAGTTTGTAGAGTCAGTAGTCGGTGGTCAGTAGCCGGTTTTCGGTAATCGTGGGCAGTGGTGGGGTGTGAAGGGGGCAGCGATCGGTGGGCAGTTATCGTGGTGTCATCCTGAGCGCAGCGACCGCGCAAGCATCCTGACAAGCGCGCTGTTTGCGCTTGGCGAGAGGCTTGCCCGGTCGCGGAGTCGAAGGACCCTTATCGAGAAGCCGGCAGCAGCAAACGAAGCCGACAGCAGCAGCAAAACCGGAACAACAGCAAACCATGAGCGCTTCCGCCACAATCCGCGTCGCCGGCAACGATACCGCGCCCGGACTTAGCGATATAGCAATCGCGCCTCCCGACGCACCGATCGCGCGCCGCCGCCACATCAACTGGGCGCTGAAGGCCATCCTCCCCATCGCTGTGGTGCTGCTCAATGGGCTGCTGCTGTTCATTCTGGTTACGCTTTCGCTCGAAGCCGACCAGCGCCACATCATCATCAGCGTGGCGACCGCCGGCGCCATCGTCATCTTCACTGCCATCATCATGGTGCTCGCCGTCTCCGTGCGCCGGCCCATGCTGGAGCTGCAGGACAAAATCGCGCGCGTCAGCCTCGGCGATCTCGACGCTTCGGTCAACTTCGCCAGTCGCAATGACGAGATCGGCGACCTGGGACGCGACTTCAATGAGATGGTGGCGCAGCTTCGGGCGAGCCGCGAAGAGATCCAGCGCCTGCATCAGACGCAGATGTCGCGCGCCGAGCACTTCGCCACGCTGGGCGAGTTGGCCGCCGGCCTGGCGCACGAGATTCGGAATCCGCTGGCAGGCATCGCCGGCGTCATCGAGATTGTCGGTCGCGATCTGCCGCCCGAGAGCCGGGCGCGAGAGGTCATCAAAGACGCTCGCGAAGAGGCGGTGCAGATCAATCGTATCCTCACCGATCTGCTGGAGACGGCGCGCCCCAAGCCGCCGCACTTCCAGTTGAAAGACCTGAATGGCACGGTAGAACATGCCGTGCTCTTCGCGCGGCAACAGGCCGTCACCAAGGGCATTCGCATTGAGTGGGAGAGGGCCGAGGACGCGCCGCCGGTGGATCACGACCCCAACCAGATGAATCAGGTGCTGCTCAATCTGCTGCTGAACGCGATTCAGGCGATGGAGAAGCCGGGAACGATTTACGTTTCGCTGCAAAGAGACCGCGAGGCCGCGCTGATCACCGTCGCCGACCAGGGCAAAGGCATCGCCCCGGACGTTCTGCCCAACATCTTCCGCCCATTCTTTACCACCAAGGGTCACGGCACCGGGCTGGGGCTGTCGCTGGCGCGGCGTATTGTCGAGGCGCACGGCGGAACGATCACCGCCCGCAGCGAGCTCGGCAAAGGAGCGCAGTTCCTGGTGCGGTTGCCGATGGGAAGGAAGCAATTAGCAACTAGCAACTAGCGACTAGTTTGGCGACTTCGCGCCGGCCTGCAAAAGCCCCGACAAATCCATCGAAGCATCGAACCTCACGCCGAGCATCTCATCCAGACACTGCCGCAGCTCTTGTTCGGACCGCAGCTCCCGTTCGGTGCGTTGGCTGCCGCGGGTCTCGATCAGGCACATGTTCGCGATGGTGATACGCCCATCGGGTGTGGCGCGGCTGCAGATCCAGCTTCGCGTGAAGTGCGACTCCGGCGAAGTTTGATGAAACGCGCACATCTCGCGATACTCGTCGAGCGTGTGCGGCGCGTCGCGAAAGGCGTACAGCGGCAGCTGGCCTTTTTTGTCTTCGCGCAGCAGTTGCCACTCGTCATCGATGGGCGCCACCAGATAGCGATGCCCGTTGACCTGATCGGCGCCGCCGGCGTGAAACACGATGGGATCGACGAACGAATCGCCGAAGCCGACATCGACCAGCCAGGGCTCGTCGAGTTCGACCTTAAGCAGCATATGATCGAATTCGGGGCCGAAGCCGCCGTCCTCGCGCCGCACCCGCGCCGAAAGCATTGCGACTTGAAAGCCGAGCGCCCGCAGCAGCTCGCAAAACAGCCCATTCAGCTCATAGCAGAATCCGCCGCGATGGCGGACGACGATTTTGTCGTAGGTGCTGTCGATGTCCAGAACGATGGGCACGCCCAGCGGAATGTCGAGGTTCTCGAAGGCGATGGCGAAGAGATGCTGGCGATGAAGCTCGCGCAAGGTCCTCGCGTCAGGCGCGCGCGCGCCATCGTACCCGATGCGCTCCAGATAACTGTCAATGTCCATGCGCGGCTTCCCGCTTCATTAGATACTCAGCGAACGCCAATGCACCAGATAAAGATCGATGCTTCGGGCGGGCGGCGGTGATCGGAACATTGTTCTACGTAGAACAATGTTGTAAGCGCCTGCTGCTAAGCAGGTTATAGGCAGCAAGTTGATCGTCGGTGGCAGAAGTTCAAACCGGCAGCTCTTCCTGCAACCAGCCGGTTTCCTGCAGCTTGGGCGCGACAGTCAGATCGAGCACCAGGTTCTCGAGCACCAGGCGCTTGCTGGGAGGATTGGAGCGCAACGCCAGATCGGCGCACGCCACTCGCCGAATCGCGCCGGTCAGCTCGCGCCGCGACTTGTAGCGGCGAGCTTGGCGGATGACGTCTTCGGCGGCGAACGGCGGAATTCGAAAGCCTTGCCACAAGGCCTGCCAGAGCGCACGCGAGTCGCGCACGTTGCGCTCGAGAATCACCAGCATCTGGCGGAAGGTGCGCGACAGCATGTAGAGATGGCCGATGGCGGCATCCTCGCCGTCGCCGGTGCTGAGGATAGCGTCGAGCACCGCCAGCGCGCGTGCTGCATCGTGCGACGAGATCGCGTCGGTCAGCTCATAGAACGAGCGCTGCTTGGCCGCCAGCACCAGCGTCTCGACATCGCCCAGCGTGATGCGTTTCTTCTCGCCTACGAAGAGCACCAGCTTCTCCAGCTCGCCGGCGAGCATCATCATGTCGCCGCCGAGCGAGTCCACCAGCTCGCGCGCCGCGTCGTTGTCGAGCTTCACGCCATCGGCATCCGCCGTGTCGATCGCCCACTTCGCCGCGTCGCCATCTTCCACCCGCGCCAGCTCCAGCACCGGCACAAACTCGCCCAGCGTCTCGCGAATGCGCTCGTAGCGGTCCTTGTCGGTCAGCTCCATGCGGCGAGCGTCGGCGGGAATGCTGATGTGGTCGGCGACGAAGATGAGCAGCGCCCCGGGATTGGGGTCGGCGAAATACTCTTTGAGCGCGGCGAATTCCTCGTCGTGCTTGCCGCGGCCGTACAGGTTCTTGATGCCGCGAATGAAGAACACCTGAAAGGGCGCCATCAGTGACGGCGTGCGCGCGCGGTCCAGCACCTCACGCAACTCCACCTCGCCCAGGTCCATATCATACAGGCTTAGCTCGCGCACCTCGGCGGGTACCAGGTGCTGAAGTATCGCGTCACGACATTTCTTGCGGAAGAAGGCCTCGTCGCCCACGAACACATAGCCGGGCGCCACTTTGCCGCTCTTCACCGCGGCGACGAAGCGGTCGGAGGCGGCGAAGCTGCGCATCTAGAACGTCTCCAGCATATCGGCGACCAGCGTCTTGGCGAAGCTGTTGGCCACGCGCTGCACCGCCGGGCCCGCTTCTTCGAAGAAGGTGCGGGTATCGGTCGATTCCTCGTATTGTTCGCGATAGAGGAAGTTGGGATTGCTCCACAGCACCTTGCCGTCTTTGCCGGTCAGCTTCGCACTGATACCCACCGCCACCATCGAGGACGCGATGCGCTGGGTCGAAGGGTCGTAGGTGAGCGGCGCGGTGAAGACGTTGGTGATGTTGCCCGACAAGGTCGCATCGGCGGTGCCGTCGTTGGTGGTGACCACGCGATAGTTGGTGCGGGTGCGCAGCTCGCGGACTACCGCTTCGGTCAGGATCTGTCCGAAGCGATAGCTTTGCGAGTTGTTGACGATGGTGGGAACGTAGAGGGTGTGCAGGTCGGAGGGCAGGAGCACCGCGCTGCCCGAGGTGTGATAGCCGCAGGCGCAGGTGGCCAGCAGGATGACGATCGTCATCATTGCCATCCCACCCTTTCGCCAACGGAAGGCGAAAGGGTGGGGCACCCACTGCATTGGTGATTGTCGCGTGGGGCCCACCGAGTCGTCCGCAGCGCTCATTGCACGGTGCCTCGCGGGCGGGAGGCGATCATAGTTTCCGCGCACTCGGCGGCGGCCAGCGCGGCGATGCGCAGGTTGTCGGTGGCTGCCCACAGCCAGAATGCATTCGCGGTCTGCGGGTCGTTGCGAACGAACACCTGTATCTGCTCCTGCCCCGCGGCATTCACGTTGCTGGGCGATTCGTCGGCGCCCTGCAACACGTCGACGTGCTCGCCGGAGACGGCGGCAACCAACTCCTCGGTTTGCGCAGCGCCTTCGAATTCAATGTAAAGCGAGAAGGCATGGCCGTGGAAGATGGGGGCCTGCAGCAGCATCAGCGAAGGTACGCTCAGCTTGTCCTGCACCATGCTGCGAAAATGGCGCTGAATGCGATCTTCCACCGTAGAGAGCGCCGGCTTGGCTTTTTCGCCGTAGCGATCCACTACGTTAAAGGCCACCTGGGCGTCGAAGACACCCTTGGGCAGTTGCTGGAATGACAGCAGGTTCACCGTCTGCTCGTGCAACTCGTCCATACCGCTGCGCCCATGCTCGGAGGCCGGCTCCAGGATGGTGACAATGGAGCGCGTGAGCTTGCCGACTTTTTGGGCGCGCAGCAGCAGCAGCGCCAGTACCACGGCCGCCGGATGCGCGATCACAACCGGAGCGTCGGAGAAATCGATTTTCGGGGTCGCGCCCAGTTCCTTCTCCACCCAGGGCGCGCGCAGCAGCACGCCGGGCTGTCCTTCCAGCGCATAGGAGAGGTCGATGATGTCGCTGCCCGCGTCGCTGGCCAGCTTCCAGGTGTCGCGCGTGTAGTTCTCGTCGGAGGCGAAGAAGGTGAAGTCCACGTTCTCCAGGTGCTCGGGCAGCACGCTCTGGATGAAGGTCGGCTCCTCGCCCACGGCCTGCACCTGGCCCAGCGACTCTTCGTCGTCCAGCAGCCGAATATCGGTGCTGGGGAAGTTGCGGTCGCTCAGGACCTCTTTCAGCTCGCGGCCTTTCAGCGTGGCCGCGCCGATGATGGCGACGCGAAACATGCCGCCCCAGTGTCCACCGTCATTGCGGATGTCAGTCTTCATCGTGTGTGCCATGCCTCATCGTGGGGTGGCGGAGGCGGCAGGCTGGGACGGCGGAAGACAAACGACAGCCGCGCCAGCACTCCGGAAAGAATATAGATCAGCGCCAGGGCGAAGAGCACATACTGGGAAGCAAACACAATCAGCAGGACCGCAGCGCCCATGGCAATGAGCCAGCGGAAATTCTGCGGCTGCTTGAAGTTGATGCCCTTCAGGCTAAAAAAGCGCCAGGTGCTCACCATGAGAAATGAGACGGCAAACACGAAGACGCCCCAGCCCACCGAAAGCCACCAGGTCTGCAGTGGATTGCCCTGCACCAGGTGAACCACGGCGGCAACCGAACCTGCGCCGGCCGGGATGGGCATGCCGACAAAATACTTGCGTCCGGGACGCCCCGGGTTCGATGGCTGCGGATTGGCCTGGATATTGAAGCGCGCCAACCGCGAAGCGCCGGCCAGCAGGAAGACAAAGGTCGCGACGGCGCCGAACTGCAACACGCGCATCCGGAGGTCGGGGCCAGTCTCCAGCGGCAGCATGCGAAAGCCCCACATCAGCGCCAGCACGGCGGGCGCGACTCCGAAAGTGATGACGTCCGCGAGTGAGTCCAGCTCCTTGCCGAAGGCGCTGGCCGTATTGGTCAGGCGGGCAATGCCGCCGTCGAAGAAATCGAAGACGATGGCGAAACCGATCGCTTTGGCCGCCTGATCGAAGTGCCACGGATCGCTCGCTGTCCCCTGGATTGCCTGCGAGATGGCGTAGTAGCCGGCGGCCATGTTGCCGGCAGTAAACATCGACGGCAGAAGGAAGAGACCCTTGGCGGGCCTTCGCCGGGGAACGCCGTGCGGCTCGGGGCTGGGAACGGGATCGCTCATCGCACCTCCGCCACATCGCGCAACTGGGGCGGCCGAGGAACCGGTTGCGTGATGGCCAGCACCGTGGAGCCGCCCTTCACGCGATCGCCGACGCGTACCTTCATCTCAGCGCCTCCGGGAAAGATCACGTCCGTGCGGGAGCCGAACTTGATCATGCCCACTCGCTCGCCGCGTTCCAGAGTATCGCCTACCTTCTTGGTGAACACAATGCGGCGGGCCAGCAGCCCGGCAATCTGCTTCATCACCACCAGGCCGACATCGCTGCGGATGGTGACCACGTTCTGCTCGTTGCGGTCGGCGCAGGCTGGGTCCATGGCGTTGCCGAACGACCCTTTCTGGTAGCGGATGTCTTCAATCACGCCGCTAACCGGAGAGCGATTGACGTGTACGTCGAAGACGTTAAGAAAGATGCTGATGCGGGTCCATGTCCGGCCGTCCTGGTCGAAGGCTGAGATGCTGGTGACCTTGCCGTCCGCCGGAGAAACCACCGCGCCCTGCACGGCGGGAATGCGCCGCTCCGGATCGCGAAAGAACCATAGAAAGAATGCAGCCAGTAGCAGAGGAATGGCTGCCCAGGCAGGCGCCGTCAGCCAGGCCACCAGAGCGGCCACGGCGATGAACCCCAGTCCATAGTAGATGCCGTCGCGAACCATTGTCTCGTTTGATTATAGAGGCAGGGTGCGAGGATGCGTTCCGTGGGGGCTTGTGTCGGGCGATCACGATGCCCCGTGCAAGCAACCGGCGCGAGATGCCCGCAATGTGCCAATCTGGCCCGATTCAATCTCGTTACATTGAGAGAGCGTCAAATCAAGCTGCGAAGCAGCGACTGCGTTTCTAGCCCCGGGCGCAAGCCCGGGGTTGCTGCAAGAAGAAGAAGTGGGTTGGCCGCGTAGCGGCCTTTCCGGCATGGCCCGGCGGTAACCCCAGCGAGCGCGCCGTTCGCGCGTGGGCTCGTGGGCTTCATAGGCCGCTGCGCGGCTGTAACGAAGTACGGGGGAAGCATGCCCCGGTCTTGCGACCGGGGCTAACAGCGCAGCCGCCGCTGCGCGGCTCGATCCGCTTGAGCGCGGCTTAAGCACCGGGCGAAAGCTCCTACGATTACCCGCGGTTACAACGGTGCATTTGCCCCACGCCCCCATCCCCGCTAGAAGCGAGGCTGGTCTTAACTTCAACTTTCGTACTCAGGAGTATGCGAAGTAAGGGGGCAGATCAGGTGGGCCACCCGCCCGGGCGTAACTCCGGAGAAGTCACATTTTGACTGGTCTACTTTATGGGAAGCAGGTCACCGTGGCTAGAGCTGCCCTTCAGGGCGGCGTCTGAACCGTCCATTTCCGACGACGAAAGCCCGCATCCATTTGAGCTGACTCGCTTGGGTGGACCACGCGCCCGTATGAGTCTGTGATAATGACAGCTAGAATTCAATTGGAGAAAGATCGCGATGCTAAGATGATCACCCCTTGCAATAAGATCGCCTCTGGAACGCTGATCAGGATTACAGGTCCCAGGCCTGAGAAGGGTAAACGCGCTCTGAGATTTAGTAACACGACTCCGTGTATCAACACAGCATACAGCATCGCCTTCCAAAACCATTTTTCTCGATGCTGACGGTAATTTCCCAGGGCAATCATTGCCGAAACCAGAATTGTCAAAAGGGTGACCTGAACCACAGCTGGGTGTTCGGGAAAGACAATTTGCAGCAATATCCCGAGAGCGACTAGTACTAGCCCCGTAACTCCGCTCATGCTCCTTCTACTCACGACTGATCCAATCGTCCGCTGCATCTGTTACTGACATGTATACTGACTGGCATACGCTTCCGCCGCTTTCGCCCCCTGGTAAACTCTCCACCCGGTATAGGCATAAGCGGCCAGCGGAATAACCACTTCACTTGTGAAGCTTCCAATTGTTACCGCCGTCCCTGCTTCGAGCGCGAAGTACGCGACAGCAGCTTCGGAAACAGCAGCTCCAGTCATAGCTCTTTGTACGGGATTTTGGACAACTGTGTATACGAGCTGTTTCACGTCGCTAGATGCTCCGACGACCGCTTCCGTAGCACCAGCCCAGACCGCACCTAAGAACACTCCGGTATTGCATCGAATTTGCGAATCTGAAGGCTTAGGCTGAGGTGCCGGGTTCGGGTTCGGATTTACCGAGACCCTCGTTCTACCAACACCACCTCCGATCGAGAGATCCAGCTCCGGCCATGATGGCCAACATACTCCGTTAATACAGGTTGTACCCCATTGGAAGCTGCCACTATACATCCCTGGTGGGCCCCATGCCGACCCGGTTGCGTGATAGGCAGGGAAAGGACTAGGTGGACAGTCAGCTGGCCCGCAAACCGGAACTCCAGGATCTGGTTGCCCGGGCGCTTTTCCCACCAGTGTAACGGTCGCAGGGCTCACTACGCGTTACGCCTATAACTGCACCGGCGCGGTAGTCACGCAGTTTACGGATCCCAATAACGCCACAAACTCGGCCGACTACACCAAAGACCCGTACTACTGGCGACCGGACAGTACGACCGATCAGTTAGGAGTTGTTACGTATTACAACTATTATGGGGTGACGAACAATCCTGGCGGAACTGCTGTCACTATACCTGGTCAAATCGAATCCGTGGTAAGCTGGCCGTCTTCCACGGTCGATAATCTCCACCCCCCCCGGCGTGCCGTGCCTTAGGTGTGGTAACCAGGCTGCGGTGTCCCCCGCCTGGGTGGCAGCGCGCTTCGCCATCTTCTGACCTTCTTCTGCCCGCGAATCTGAGGCAAAGTTAGCCAGACGCGATCTGCCGAAGAACCACAGCCGTCAATACCTCTCGCTGAGTTATGCGAGGGAGGGCGCAGAACGTGTGAGAGACTGCGTGCAACTGTGAGGATCCCATGAGCTCACCGTGTCCATCCGCGCTGGCTTCGCTGGACGAATCGCTGGCGCTGGCTTATGAAAGCCTGCGCAAGCTGGAAGCTGCAGAGTCAATCGATGTTACGGAACTCGTCCGCCAAATCGAGGATGCCGAAGGCGCCTCCCGGAAGCTGCGCGCATTGCTGTCATCGGAGCACCCGGACGCCTCGTGGGCGGACCGCGGCGAGCTGGAGGCGTTGATCGTGGGCGGCGGTGATAATGCCGCGCAGGAGGAAAGCAAGCGCGGACTCCGCTTCCTGCGCTGGGCGCGCGCTCGCTGACATTTAACGCCCCCATGCCTCAGCCCTGCTCCCACCGAGGCTCTGACGAGCGCTCAGCCTCCACTCGATAACCGAGTCACTTCGCCACAATCTCCCGCACCAGCTCGTCCATCCGCTGCTGTACCTCCTGATATTTCTCGCCGGTGGACGGGCCGGTAAAGCCGGCCAGAATCTGGCGCACGTGGCCGTTGCGATCGATGAAAATCGAAGTGGGGAAGGCGCCGAAGCCGACCAGTTGCGGCAGGGTCCTGGCGATCTGGCCCTCGTCGGTGGTGCCGGAAAGCAGCAGCGGGAAGGTGATGCCGAACTTCTCGCGATAGATGGCGATCTGCTTCAGGTTGCGCGGCGTGTCGTCGACATACTCGTAGGCCACGCCGACGATCTCTAGTCCCTCATTGTGGTACTTCTGGTAAAGCTTCTCCAGCACCGGCGCCTCATCGTGGCAGTTGGGACACCAGGTGCCGAAGATGTCGACGATCAGCGGCTTGCCTTTGAACTCCGGGCTGTCCTGGGTGACGGTTTTGCCTGAAGCATCGACGCCGCTGAAGCGGAAGGGCTCGCTGGGGTCTTTGACGTGGGTGAGGGTTTCGGCGAGCGCGTTCGGGTTGGCGGTCTTGGCGTCCGTGGCGCGGACGGCGGTGAAGTCTTCTAATCCCTTGATGCCGCCCTGCTGGCCCTTCAGGCTGCCGTCGGGCTGGAAGTCGCCGTCGATGGCCATGACGTGGATGCCGTCGAATCGGCTGAGGTGAAAGTGCGTCTTGCCGTCAGGCGTCGCGGTGACGACGCCGTGCAGGAGTCCCGTATCGCCGCTGACCGGCTGGATGGTTCCGGTGACAGGCACGCGGTCCGGGCCGCTGGTGTCCTTCTGCTGCTGGAAGCTGGCGCGCGTTGTTTTCTCCGCGCCGCTCTCGCTCGGCCAGGTGAAGACCCAGTCGCCGGCGAGGGACGGGCCTGTCCACGGCTTGCCTGCGGCAAGCTCGTGACGCGGCGCGAGCGAGACCGGGATGTGCACCACACCCTTGCTGGTTTGGCGCGAATATTCGCCCTCCATGCTGTCTGCTGCCACCGAGTGCAGTGTGAGCACGCCGTCGTAGTAGTTCATGCGCAGCGTCAGCGTGCCGTTGCTCCACTCGGCGCTGCTGAAGGGCTGGCGGTCGGTGGCGTTGATCAGCGTGGCTTGAAGTGTGCCACCGGCTTGTTTCGTCACCTCGATCTGGAAGGTGACGATTCCGGCGCGGCTCTGGATGGTGCCCTGCCACAGCCCGATGGGAGGCGGCGTGGTTTGCGCGATCAATGAAACGGCGCCGACGAGGAATGCAAAAATGACGATGCGCAAAAGAGAAGATCGCAAGCCGGACTCCTGAGGAGTGGATTCGCGAGGCACGGGTCAGGATACAGGAACTCGGCGAGGCAGACGCGCCAGACGCGGCGAATCGCTAACGTTATTGGGTGAATGGCGCAGCTCTCCACTCAAGCGCGCGTTGAAGGTCATGGAAGCATCTCGGGCACACCCAGGCATAGTTCTCGCCATGCACGTAATCGGGACCGGTGGCGTATCCCTCGTGCAGAATCTCGGGTCCGTCAAACTCCGCAAATTTCGCCCAACACGCCACGCAATGATCATGGTCCCAAGACTCACTCCAACGGGTGTAGCGCCTGAAGTGCAAGGTCAGACCTTGCAGACGGCGTGCATTCTCGATTCGCCACTGATTGGGATCTTCACTTTGCGGGCGGTTGCTCACGTACGACACTCAGGAAGGCATGTCAGAAGAGGCGCGGATACACTTGGCGGGAGGGGCGCCCGGCCTCGGAGGTTTCCACCGCGTGAACGCGGCGAGCGGCTGCTTATACGACCTGATGACTGGAGCGAAACTTCTGTTCCAGCGATTCCATCTGGTCCTTCAGGCGCAGTTTCAGCTTCTTCAGGCGCACTTCCTCTAGTTTTTCGTCTTCGGATAAATACTTCTTGCTGATGAGGGAATCGAGGCGCTGGGAGTACTGCAAGTGCTCATCCGCCAGGCGGCGGAATTCGTCGTTACTGGCGAGAAGCTGATCGCGTACCTGAGTTGCCATCCACGGTACCTCCTGTGAATCTACGATGAAAAACCTAGCACACCGCCTACTCTGCTTCAAGCGCATTTGTCACGAAATCTGGGCGGGAAACCTTAGGAGCAGCGCGTCTTCAGGCGGATCGCGATAGTAGCCGACCCGCCGTCCGACCTGCGCAAAGCCCAGCGCTTCATATAGTTGTCGCGCGGCGGAGTTGGATTCCCGCACCTCCAGCAGGACCGCCGCGCCGCCCGCCCGCGCGGCCTGTAAAAGCTCCTGGACCAGCGCCCGGCCGATGCCGCGGCGGCGGTGCTCAACGGCGACCACAACGTTTTCGATCTCCCATTCGCCCGGGCTGCAGCGCGCGATGGCGAATCCGAAGACCTGCCCGGAATCCGATTCCGCAAGCAGCGCGAGGCGTTGCGGCGCGTCGGGGGAGAAGAGCGCTGCATAATCGCGCTCGCCCCAGTGGGCCGCGGTTACGGCCTGCTGCTCGAGGGCGCGCATTAGCGGAAGGTCGGCGGCGCTGGCGGCGCGGATGAGCATGGGAATTCAACGCTGCCACGGCGCAGCCATTACGCGGTGGTGTCAAATGCGCAGACGGAGGGCTGAGGAAGTGCGCGAGCGCCTGAGGAGCATTCGCCAGCGGAGCCTGCGTCCCTTGTGGATCGTCGTCGTGCGGAAGCGACAATCTCCTGAGGCGAGGGCGCTGGCGAATAGCTCCTGGGCGCGAGCGCTGGTATTTCTACCGACGAATTGGCTTACCGTCTGAGCCCGCTGCTCCGCGCCGAAGCCATACGCTTGCGGCGCGCCACGATCACGCCCAACAGGACCACGGCTAAGGCTCCTGAGGCCAGTCGAATCAGTGTCACTGTATCCATCGGTTGTCCCCCCTGGTGAATTGTCCCCGCGAACCGTCAACACGCCTCTCCGTGGGGTGGAGGCGCGAGCCAGACGCGGGGGAAGAGGGACAGTCGTTCATCCCTCGTGGCTAAAGCTAACCCGCATAGTCATAGCATGCAATGCAAAGGCATTCAACTACTGAACTAAGGTAACAGGCGCTTTAGAAATTCTGGAGGGTAAGTAATCAGTTGATGTAGTAACTTCCCGGACGAAGCTCGGCCATGACTAGGTTGCGGCACGCAGGTTGAGCCGCCGGTAGTAGATCTTCTATAGGACCATAGTAATTGATAGTACCCACTGGGTTCTAACCTATTACGATTGGCGCATTTTTGGCGGTGCTTTGGCAGGACTTAAGGGTTAGATATCCAGCGTATATCGCGAGCTGGCCAGCCGGTACATTCTTCGCCATACTAGCCGGTTCACCATCACGACGACCAGCGCCATCATCACGGTGGAAGCCAGCAGCAAGGGAAAGTTACCCGAGTCAGTGGCTCGCGAGATGGTCGCTCCCAGTCCCAGAGTAGTGTAGGTGTGATCTTTCAGGCGAAAATATTCCGCCACGATGCTGGCATTCCACGCCCCGCCGGAGGCGGTTACGAGCCCGGTCACCAGATACGGAAAGATTCCGGGAAGGATCAGCCTGCGCCAGCGCTGGCCGCTGTTGAACTTGAATAGCGCCGCGGCTTCTTTGAGATCGGTAGGAATCGCCATGGCTCCGGCGATCACGTTGAACAAGATGTACCACTGGGTGCCCAGCAGCAGCAGAACTACCGAGCCCAGGCCCAACCCGCCGCCGATCCGGATCAGCAGCAGAAGCACGACGGGAAACAGCGCAGTCGCCGGGACCGACGCCGCAATCTGCGCCAGGGGCTGCGCGATGCGCGCCAGGCGAGGGCTGAAACCAATCGCCACCCCCACGGGTATCGTCCACAAGGAGCCGAGCAGCAGCGCAATGAGCACTCGTCCGAAAGTCGCCATCGCTCCCTCGGCAATCTGCCGGTATTCGCTCCTGCCCAGCTCAGTCATCATGCCAATGGCGCGGACGGAGGCGTAAATCACAGCCAGCATGGCCAGCGCCGCGATAATGCGACCCAGCCACACCTTCCAGGGTTGCGGAGGGCTGGCTTCACCGCTGATGTGCTGGCTGGCGAAGTGCAGCGACAGCCGCTCGCGCACGGGATGCAACACGCGCTTGCGAAACCTGACCAGCAGGCGCGAGCTCTGCATCAGGTCGAGAAACCACGATCGCGGTGCATCGCTGCTCTCTACTTGTTCGACCTTGAACTTCTCCGACCACGCAATTACCGGCCGCCACACGATCTGATCGATCAGGACGATTACCGCAATCATGGTGGCGATTCCCCAAACGATGGCTTGGGTGTCGCCGGCGCCGGCCGCGGTCTGAAGGTAGGAGCCCAGGCCGGGCAGCCGAAAGTCGTTCGAGCCCAGCACAAACATCTCGCACGCCATCAGGAAGAACCATCCGCCGGCGACCGACATCATGGAATTCCACACCAGCCCGATCGCGGAGTAGGGCAGCTCCAGTTGCACGAACCGCTGATACCAGCTGAAACCCGCAATTTTGGCGGCTTCGCGCATGTCGCGCGGAATGCTCTTCAGCGACGAGTAGAAGCTGAACGCCATGTTCCATACCTGGCCGGTAAAGATGAGCAGGATGGCGCCCAGCTCGACACCCAGTTGACGGTGCGGAAATAACGCCACCATGGCCAGCATCACTCCCGGCAGAAAGCTGAGCACGGGAATCGACTGAAAGATATCGAGCAGCGGGACCATGATGCGCTCGGCCCGGGCGTTGTATGCCGCGATGTAGCCGTAGACCAGCGTGAACGCCAGCGAGAGCACATACGCAATGGCGATGCGCAGCAGAGAGTACGCCGCATAGAGCGGCAAGTGGGACGCGTCGCGCGAGATCTCGACGTGCGGGTTGAAGGGACCGAACCAGCTTCGGGCCAGGACCAGTATCCCGTAGAAGAACGCCAGCCCGCCGGCAAACAGGAAGAGGTCGGTCAGCACCGACCAGGTCTGCGCCGGGAGCAGCGACCACGGGCCTTTTCCGAAGATCCTGATGGGTTGCCGGGCTGGCGACGCCATTACGCCTCTTCCTTCACCGGCAAGACATCGGAATCCTCGCGATGGAAGAGCCGCCCGCTCTCCGAGTCATAGTCGAAGATTTCCGCATAGCGGCCCCAGTTCAGCACGGTCTCGAACTGCCGCTCCATCTCACCGGCGCTGAAGTGCTCGTCGAGAATGTCGCGGAAAAACTCTTCACCGATGGCATGATCGCGCTTGGCGTGCAGCGTGTTCTCGATGAGACGCAGGATGGCGACATGCTTCAGGGCGGCTTCGCGGAAGATTGCCTTCTGGCTTTGTATGTCGGCCTCGGCAAAGGTGCGCCCGTCGGGAGTGATTTCGACATCGCCCTCGCGCAGCACGGCGAACCCCAGCAGCTCGGCCGCCTCAACGATCGGCAGCAGATCGTCGGCGTCCATGGAAAGCTGTTCGGCCAACTTATAGAGGTCGTCTCGCCCGCTGCGATCGACCAGCAACTCGAGGAAGCCGGCAATACCGCCGGGACGCGCATGAGGCAGCATCTGGAATTTTGTGCGCTCGCGCGGCTGGCCGTCGCCGGACATCGCCACACTCTTGCCGGGCGCCTCGGCTACCTCCATCGGCCGCGTCAGGATCTTGTAGATGTAGTCCACATAGGCCAGAAATCGCGGCGCTTTGCGATCGCGGTAGTGGGGGATGTCGATCCTGAAGTCGGCGCGCACCCTCGCCGGATTGCGCCCCAGCACGATCACGCGGTCGGCGAGCAGCACCGCCTCCTCGATGTTGTGGGTGACGATGAAGATCGCCTTGGTCGGCATCTTCTTGCTGAGCCAGAGCTCGAGCAGCTCGGAGCGCAGGTTTTCCGCCGTGAGGACATCCAGCGCGGAGAACGGCTCGTCCATGAAGAGCACCTCGGGCTCGACCACGAGCGCCCGCGCGAAGCCCACGCGCTGCTTCATTCCGCCGGAAAGTTCCTTCGGGTATGCCGTCTCGAAGCCGTCGAGACCCACGGTATCGATCATCCGCAGGGCGCGCTTGTGGCGCTCGACCGCGCCCACGCTCCGCGCCACCAGCGGCGCTTCGACATTGTCCAGCACGGTCAGCCAGGGGAAGAGCGCGAAACTCTGGAAGACAATCGAGACATTCGGGATCTGGCCATCCATTGTCTGGCCGTGCCACAGCACATGGCCGGCGGACGGCTTCGAGAGCCCCGTCAGGATGCGCAGCAACGTCGACTTGCCCGAGCCTGAAGGGCCCAGCAGCGCGACGATCTGCGCCGGAAGCACCTCAAGGTCGGTGGGCGCGATCACCTCGATGCGGTTCCCATCGGGCTGGGTGTAATACTTCTCGACGCCGCGCGCCTGAATGATCACGTCCGGCAATGTAGTCTCCTGGATTGCACTCTTCAGTCTAGGGGCAATTTCGCCAGAGGCAAAACGAGTGGCCTGCCACTTTATGTTCGCGCCTGCGCGCTGCCAAAGCCTGCATTCGAATAAGAAATTGTGGTAAATATCGCAGCCAAGTAGAATCTTTTACCTCGTCGATTTCGACAGAGCCCGGCCTCACCGAGTCTGCATGCTTCAGCAGCAACGTTCAGCGCCCGCCCGCATACTCGCGCTCGCCTCGCTGGGCAGCGCGCTCGAGTACTACGACTTCGTGATTTTCGTCTTCCTGACTCCGGTCATTGGGCAGCTGTTCTTCTCGCCAGGCATTCCGGCGTGGGTGCGCGAAACGCAGACCTTCGGCCTCTTCGCTGCCGGGTACCTGGTGCGTCCGCTGGGCGGGATTGTGATGGCCCACTTCGGCGACACGCGCGGCCGCAAGCGCATGTTTACGCTCAGCGTCCTGCTGATGGCGATTCCGACCTTCGCCATTGCCCTGCTGCCCACCTACAGCGCGATCGGAATTGCCGCCCCGCTGCTGTTGCTGGTGATGCGAATGTTGCAGGGCACGGCGCTGGGCGGCGAAGCGCCGGGCGGCTGGGTCTTCAGCGCCGAGCACGCGAATCCTAAACATGTGGGAGTGGCGGTCGGCCTGCTCACCAGCGGGCTGAGCCTCGGCATCCTGCTGGGATCGATTGTGGCCTCCGCCCTGAACCTGGCGTTTGCGCCCGCGCAGATCGCCGATGGCATGTGGCGCCTGCCCTTTCTGATCGGCGGCGTCTTCGGATTGACCGCGATGTATCTGCGGCGCTGGCTGGAAGAGACGCCGGTCTTTGAGGCGATGCGCAGCGAGGCGGCGCTCTGTCGCGAGCTGCCGGTGCGCGCCGTGCTGCGAGAACATCGCGCGGCGGTGGCGCTCTCGCTGCTGAGCACGTCGGCCCTGATGGCGACGATTGTCGTCGTAATCCTTATGACGCCGGCGTTGCTGCATCAGTGGTTCGGGCTGCCCTCCCGGGTTGCGCAGCTGGCGAACCTGGCGGGATCGGCGGGCTTGGTAACCTCGTGCGTTGTCGCCGGGGCGGCGGTCGATCGCTTCGGCCTGCGCAAGGTGGCATTTGTGGTGTACGGACTGCTCATAGCGGCGACCTACGCACTGTATCTTGGCGCGGGCCTGCCGCCCGCAGCCGTGGCTGCGCTGTATCTCATGGCAGGCCTCGGCGCCGGCTCCGCCGTTCTGACACCGATCCTGATGGTGCAGGCCTTTCCGCCGGCGGTCCGCTTTACCGGCGTCTCGTTCTCCTACAATGTGGGATGCGCGGTGATCGGCGGCATCACGCCGCTGGTGGTCTCGTGGCTCGCCCACCTCGACCGCTTCGTCCCGGCGCACTATGTTGCCGTAGCCGGTGTGATTGGCCTGGCGGTCCCGCTGCTGCTCTCGCGGCAGGAACTCAGGCGTGCAAGCCTGGCCGGCGAAGCTGCCGCGTAAAAGCGCGCCTGGGTTGCAATAGCGTTTGCGGGCAAGCGTCGCGCCCGGAGCGTGCCTCACGAGCCTCACGCCATGTCCGCTATCGAACAGCGTTCACTCAATCTCGAACATCGAGGGGCGGCAACGTGGCAGCCCCACGCCTTCAGGCCTTTGAGAAATCATGCAATTAGCGCGGACCCAGTAGGGCTACTGACGTGCAGCTTTCCGGCTGAGTTCCAGGGGAGCGGCCTGTGAGTACACTTCGCGACGACCTTCGTTACGCCCTGCGCCAAATGTCCAAGTCGCCGGGATTTTCGGCGATGGCCATTCTCACGCTCGCACTGGCGATTGGCGCCAACACCGCTGTGTTCAGTGTGGTCGACGCCGTCATGCTGCGGCCGCTGCCCTATACCCATCCGGAACAGTTGATTGAGGCGCAGTCGTTCAGCGCGCATGATTCTCGAGGCCGTGCGATCAGCTATCCCGACTTCTTCGACTGGCGCGCGCAAAGCCAGACGCTGGACCATCTGGTCTCGTATCACGACGCGCAGTACACGCTGATCGGCACCGCCGAGCCCTTGCACGTGGACGCAGAAATTACCTCGTGGGACCTGCTGCCGGCGTTGGGAATTCGTCCGCAGCTGGGCCGCGGTTTTGCGCGCGACGAGGAAAAGCGCGGCGCGAATGTCATCCTCATCAGCCACGCCCTGTGGCAGTCGCAGTTTGGCGGCGATCCTGGCGTCGTCGGACGCAGCGTGAACCTGAGCGGCGATCGCTTCACCGTGATTGGGGTGATGCCGGCGAGCTTCCGCTTCCCGGTCGATAAGCCTGAGACGAGCATCTGGACCACGCTGTCAGTGGACGACGACCCCAAGGACCCGCATCCCCAAGTTGCCAGCCGTGGCTCGCACTTCCTGAATGCATTTGGACGGCTGAAACCGGGAGTCACGGTGCAGCAGGCCAGCCAGGAGCTGAACGCCATAGCGGTGAACCTGGCGAAGCAATATCCGGACACCAACACGAAGCACAATGCTGCGCGCGCGGTAAGCGAGCTGTCGGCGCTGCTGGGCGACACCCGCCCGGCGCTGCTGATCGTGCTGGGCGCAGTCGCGCTGGTGCTGCTGATCGCATGCAGCAATATCGCCAACCTGCTGCTGGCGCGCATGCGTGAGCGGCAGCGTGAGCTGGCCATGCGCTCAGCGCTGGGCGCCGGCAGGGTGCGGATTGTCCGCCAGCTCCTGGTGGAAAGCGTGCTGCTCGGGATTCTTGGCGGGCTGGCAGGCTGCGGGCTCGCGTACCTCTGCACCCCGGCCCTGCTTTCGCTCATCGGCGACAGCGTTCCTCGTGCCGCCGACGCCGCGGTCGACCTGCGCGTTCTGACCTTCGCGGTGACGATCGCCTTTCTGGCGGGCATCGCCTTCGGCATCGTGCCCGCGCTCACCGCTTCGCGGACAGATTTGCTGTCGACTCTGAAAGAGGTTTCGCGCACCGAGGCGGGCGGCCGCGACCGGCTGCGCTCGTCCCTCATTGTGGGACAGGTGGCCCTGGGCCTGGTGCTCACCGCAGGCGCCGGGTTGCTGATTACCAGCTTCCTCAACCTGCGCCACACCCGGCTGGGGTTCAATCCCGAACATCTGCTCACGCTGACCTTCGACACGCCCGACACAAAATACAAAGACAAGCGCGAGCAGTTCTACCGCGAATACTTCGAGCGCGTGCGGGCGCTGCCCGGGGTGCAACAAGTTGGCGGCATCGATCTGCTGCCCATGACCGACGATATCGCAACCATCAGCTTCGAGAACCTCGAACATCCCGTGCCCAAGGGGCAGGAGCCTTCCGCATTCCTCACGCCGGTCACGCCGCAATATTTCCGCACCATGCAGATTCCCCTGCTGCAGGGGCGCGACTTTAACGAGCGCGACAACATGAGCTCGCCGCTGGTGATGGTCGTGAACCGCGCCTTCGTGGACACCTATTTTCCAGGCCAGAATGTCCTAGGCAAGAAGCTGGCGCCGGGAGCGACGACCAATCCCGATGGCAGCCGGCCGATACGCGAAATCGTGGGGGTGGTCGGCAATAACCGGCTGCGTCCCACCGAGACCGAAGAGCGCCCCATGATGTTCCTGGCTGCCGACCAGTTGCCGAACTGGTGCTGCCTGTTCACGGTGGTGCGCTCCTCGGTCGATCCGGTCAGCCTGGAATCGAGCATTCGGCAGATCGTCGCGTCCATGGACAAGGACATCCCGGTGGTCGAGGTCCACACCATGGACGATCTGATCTTCCGGCAGATGGCCCAGCCGCGTTTCGCCATGGTGTTGCTGGGCAGCTTCGCCGGCCTTGCCCTGGTGCTGACCGTCGTCGGTCTGTACGGCGTGATGACCTATGCGGTGGCGCGGCGAACACGCGAGATTGGCGTGCGCATGGCACTGGGCGCTCAGCGTGTCGCCGTGCTGAGCATGATCTTGCGGGAAGCGGCATGGCTGCTCGCCATCGGAGTAGCCATCGGAGTGCTGGTCAGCTTGCTTTCAAGTTCGCTGCTCGGAAGTATGTTGTACGGCACCGGGGCGCGCAATCCGCTGGTGCTGGGGCTGGTGTGCCTGACGGTGGCCATCGCCGGTCTGCTGGCGGCATATCTGCCCGCTCTGCGCGCCTCGTCCATCGAGCCGATGGAGGCGTTGAGGATGGAGTAAAGCTCTCCCGGCTCGCCGGACCTGAGGGCTCGCTGCGAGTCAGACTGCTTCCCCTTGATTACAGCGATCAGTGTTGGATCATAAGACTGCAATCACGCTACGTCGCCGGATTCAATACCATCGCGAAGATGAATCCTTTTGCATTCGGATCGGAATTCGCGTTGGTCACCTGCGCGGTAACAGGACTGGTGCCGGCGCTGTCTTCCACCAGAGGATTGGTGCTCGCCGGAAATTCCGTGGTAAAACCGGTTCCCGAGGTCAAGGGATTGTTTCCCGGAAACGTGCCATTGCTGTCCGCTGCAAAGCCAACGGCGTAGACCAACGCGCCCGTCCCGAAGCTGATCGGCGGCGTCTGCGGATTGTTGCCGAGATAATTGAGCCGGCTGGTTTGCGGACTGGAAAGGGGTGCAGCCTCGCTCACACCTGCATACGCCGAGACACAAAGGTTCCACGGCACGGTCGAGGCCTGCAGCAGCGATGCCTTCACCTGGAACTGGCTGTTCCCGGACGGATTCACGGCCGAAAATATCTGCACCATCATGTTGTGCAGGCTGTCGATGGCGTACCACGCGAATGGGCCGCCGCCGCTGACTCCCGAGAAGTGGATCTGGGCACCGAGCGAGGTTTCGCTAAGCTCCGGCATGCTGGGGACGGAGATCGCCGAACTCCACTGCACGGCTACGACGATGAATTCACCACCCTGAAGCGTAAGCGGGTCGGCAGTGACAGTGTTCGCGCCGGCTGCCGCGGACTGCACCACCGTCTGCACGTGCGTCAATGTCGCCGGCGTCAACGTGACGTCCTGGTAGCAGCCCAGGAAAGCCAGCAGCGCCACTATGGGCAGCAGCAATAGCGGTGTGAGAATCAGGAAAAGATCAAACATTGATTGGCCTCATTCGTAGCGCTTTATTTTGTCCCTGCCTTCGCCGCAGCGTGTTCGTGCTCGCCTTCGGCGTAGCCCAATTGAATGCCGGAGATAATCCCCGACGCGTCGATTGAGACGGTCGTTGGCCAGACGTTTATGCCGTAGGCCGTGGCAATTTGCCGTCCAGGATCGGCAACCAGGATCGCCGAGAGCTTCGCCTGCGACAGCGAGCGATGGGCATGCTCCGGCGACTCACCGTCATTAATTGCCAGCACGAGCGGGGACAGGGCGCCATTGTTGGCCTGCGTCGCCCTCACGAGCGCTTGCATGGCAGGCGCAGAGCCGCTGCGCCAGAACACCAGCACAACGCGACGGCCCTTGAGTTTCGCCAGCGGCAGCGCGTGCCCGGGCGTGTACTCGAAGAGGAAGTTGGGCGCGGGCTGGCTTAGCGTAGCGTTCAGGCGCATCAGCTTCGGCGGGCCGGTGAAGGTGGGCACCAGCGTCTTCGTCAATGCCGCCGAGAGTGCTTCGTGCTCAAGTGTGCCCTCGTGCCGCCATACCACCTTGCCCGCTGGGTCGACGATGATGGTCAGCGGGCGCGCTGCCTTGCCCAGCCCGAAGGCGCGCTCCCAGGCGGCATCGTTCTCGGCATAGATCGTTCCAGGCGTGTAATGCAGACTCTCGAGATGCCCATGGGGCACCACGGCCATTACTGCTGTGGGCGCGTCGGTCCGCTTTGCGTGCTTCAGCGCCTCGATCAGCACATGTATCTCCGCCGCTGACTTTGCATCGGCAAAATGCATCAGCAGATTGGGAGCTGCGCCTACGGCTGCCCGCGGCGCGGCGTGGCCGGTGACCACGACCTGGCCGCCGGCTCCGCGCCGCGCCAATGCGATGACCGGCACATTTCCGACGTCGCCCAGATTGACTCCCGGCAGCGGCAGCTGATGTACAGCGCAGACGCTGGCGCTCACTGCCACCACAGGCCCGGCCCCGGAGAATGCCGGACGCGTCCCGCGAACCGTGAGGCATAAGGGCGTGTACGGGGGGAGCGTTGCACCGGTTAAACCAGTCGATCCGGTCGATCCTGTCGATCCGGTGGACACCGCATCCGCTTCGTTCACCGATCCTGAGTGCAGCAGCACGAATTTATTTGGGTCGACCCCGAACGGGTAAAGCTGGTTGTTGTCGCTGACGCTCCATTCGTACTGCGTGATGGTGCCGCCGGGAATCCACGTGTTCAGCGCGCTGTAGTCCGGCCCGCTCTGCCCGATGCCGCCCACAGTCACTCCGCCCGGCCCCGTCTTTGGCTGCGAGGCAATCTGATCGAACTCGACGTAGGGATCGGCCCAGGCGCGCACCGCCTCCAGCCCGCGCAGGATCACGCCGCCCGGCTCGATGTCCACCGCCGTATAGGAGAACACCAGCCGGAGGGAAGCGTCGGGCTCATCGCCGGTGGTCGGGTCTTTGAGCAGCGAGTTCACCAGGTTGCCGACTTGCGTGTCGATGTTCGTCTGGCTGCGCACCGTCGCCTGAATACCGTTGGGATCCGCGGAGTTCAGGATGTTGTTGACCGCGGCCGCGATGTTGTTGGTGATCGTGCCGCCCTGGAACGCGCTGACAATGGCGTCTTTGAGGTCGCCAAGGACCCCGGAGTCGGTGAAATTAAACGAAACTTTGGAGAGCGCCAGCTCAGCTGCGCCCCGTCGCCCTTGGGAGTCGATGGCAATCAGGTTCAGCGTGAAGGAAACGACCGCCTGAAAATCAAAACTCGGCCAGCCGGTGTCGGGGCTGTGCGCATGCGCATTGATGGTGATCTGAATCGCTCCACTGATGAAGCTGAGGGCCGGCGGAGGGCTGGTCAGGCTGATGCTGTACGTGGTAGAGAATGGCCCCAGGCTGACAGGAACCTGCGGGAAATTCGTGAGCTGCCCGAGCGACGAACTCAACAGCGAATTAATGTATGCCGGGCTGATGGCGAAGGCAAAGTCATCGTTTTCGTTCAGCGCGATCTGCTGCACGCTGCCGGGATCGCTCGAGTGATCGGTCAGGTTCAGCAGTAGGGCGGCAGCCTTTTGCGAGCCGGAAAGTAGCGTCTTGAACTGCAACCTCGAGATGCCGCTGGGCAGCGTGGCGCTCGAGGGCTGAAAGCTGGTCTTCAGCGCATTGTGGATCGCCAGATTGATGGCCGCGGTATCCTCGGCGCTAAGCGTGCTGCTGGTGAACGTGGGCGTGAAGGTGACGCTCACCTCGTCGGCCTTGAAGTCGAATTCAATGACGTTACCCACCTGCGTGGAGACCTGGTTGATGGGAGCCACGATCTGCAGACTACCGCGCAGGAACTCCGCAATCGGCGCCGTCTTGGGATCGGGGAAGTACCGCACCATCGCGTTCAGCGTGACGCTGAGCTTCGTGCCCGAGGCATCCGGTACGTCGACCGTGGGAGGAAAAATCTGAAGCTGAACCTGGCCCGATAGATTGCTGTGGATGATCACGGGCGGCCGCAACACTCCTCCGCCGGGATTGACGATCGGTGGGCGCAAGGCAGAGAGAACATCGTTGGTCAGAACCGTTCCGCTGAACGATTTGCGCGGAACCTGCCGCTGGTCGGCAATGGCCTTGCCGAACTGGTCCTCGAAACCGGTGAGCACGATTGGCGGCAGGTGGAGCTGCGGCGGGGTGGCATCGTTCAAATAGCCGGAGGTGGAGTGCAGGAACCGTTCGGCTTCGTGCATCACTGCCAGAAAACGGTCGATGGCAGGAAGCGAGACCTGTACCACAACGTCGTAGTTGCCGGTTGTAGGACTTGGCATATCGTCCCTCGATTCATTCCTTATGAACTCGCTCACAGCGTGAAATTCATCATGGAGACGCCGAGATCACGGAGTCATGCCTTTCTCTTCCCAGTCTTGGTGTTCTCTGTGCCTCTGTGGTTCAACCCAGCAGCGCCTACGGCCATTTCACCGCCAGGAGCGAGATCGATGTCAGAACAAAAACCACGGACAACGCGCAGGCGACGCGAAACTGCCGCCCGCGATTTGCCTGTTCGCGCGCCCGCTCCAGCAGCAGCCGGGCGCTCGCATAGGCCAGCATGATGAGCAGAAACAGCGCGCCGGGAAACGGCATTCGGCGGCGGACCGCCATGGCCGCCAGTAGCAACAAGACGGCGCACAGCGCCTCCAGGAGCTGTGTCGGTACGCGCTTACGCCAGCTCCCCTGAGCGTTTGGAAGATACAGGCCGAACCAGTGCTTGGTTGCTTTGCCACTGCAGCATCCGTTCAACAGGCAGCCCACGCGGGTGAAGATCATGCCGGCCAGGATGGTAAAGGTGCTCACGTCCCAGAATGCGCCGAAGCCGACATGTAGTGCTCCGAGCAGCGGCACCGAGCACAGCAGCATGATGGGGACGGCGCCGTACATCATGAAGCCACCCTGCCGCCGGTCCCAAATCATTTGCGGATTGCGGCGGTAATACTCCCACTCGCTGGCGACGAAGAGCAGCCTGGCCCCGATCAGCGCCGGAACGATCAGCACCATCGTCGCGATGTACACGCGCAGCGTATCCAGTCCGGCGGCGTGCGCAGCCATGTTGCCCGCGAGCACACCCAGGACCAGCCCAACGTACAGCATGGCCGGATAGCTCCAGACCGTCAGGCCGCGCCAACGGAAAAGCACACGTCGCATGACTGTCGCCTCTCAGCCCAGCAAGGCCAACACCAGCCCGCCGACAATGGCTGCATCGGCAAGGTTAAACACCGGCCACCATCCCAGATCGATGAAGTCGATGACCTGCCGCTCCCGCAGAATGTCAGCCAGATTTCCCGCTGCGCCGCCCAGTGCGCATCCCAGGCCCAGAATTGCGAAGCGGTCCTGCAGCCACACTCCTGAGCGATGCAGCCACATTGCCGAAACCACTGCCAGACACCAGATCGCGACCAGAGCGGCGCGACACCAGGGCAGGTCGTAAAACTGCTCGCGATGGCAAGTGTGCCTGATTCGAACAAAGCGGCCCCATGACACGCCTTGCAGATGCCTTCGCGCAACCTGCTTGCTCGATTGATCGATGAGAAAGGCGAGTGCCGCGTACGTCAACACGGTGAACATGCACCACACCCGGAACCGATAACTACCAATGGCGAGCGGCTAAGGACCGTCAAGGCTCCGCAGCTTATCGCAGGAAACAGCGAACTGCAATTGGAAAAACGTGGCGGGAAAAAAGAAAGGCCGCCACCTTGGACGGCCTCTGTTGTGCGCCAGCCATGGCGGCCGGCGCGGAGAGTAGTTGCGCTTATGCGCCGTTGGAGGAGTGCAACACGCGGAAGGTGCTGCCGCCATGCGCCCAGATCAGCACCAGGGCATCCTGTCCCTTCGGGATGCTGCCCAGCGCCTTCTGCACGTCCGACGCGCTCGGGGTCTGATGGCGATTGACGCCGACGATCACCTGTCCCGCCTGCAATCCGGCATCGTCGGAGGGGCTGCCCGGCTGCACGCGCTCGATCACCGCTCCCTGAAGATCGTCAGGCGCGCGCAGTTGCTCGCGCACCTCGGGCGTCATGTCGGTGATCCCCAGTCCCCAGTGCGGCTTGTCGCTCGCGTTCTCGGCGACCTTGGTATCGTGATCGCTGCTGTCCATGCCTTCCAGCGTTATCGGCACATTCATCGCTTTGCCATCGCGCTCCACCTCGAGCGCGATCTTCGTGCCCGGGGCGATCTCGCCGACTTCCATCTGCAACTGGCCGGCGTCGGTTACTTTCTTGCCGTCGATCTCGGTGATGACGTCGCCAACTTTCAGCCCGGCCTTCTCGCCCGGCGAGCCGGCCTCCACCTGCGTCACGACCGCGCCATTGCTGTCATGAACGTCAAAGAACTTCGCGTTCTCCGGAGTCACGTCGGTGATGCCTACGCCCATCCGCCCATGCGCGACCTTGCCATATCGCACCAGCGACTGGACCACGGGACTCACAATCTGCGTCGGGATAGCAAAGCCCATACCCGAGAACGCTCCCGAGGGCGAGTACAGGAAGGTGTTAATGCCCACCACCTCGCCGCGAGCGTTCACCAGCGGCCCGCCGGAGTTGCCGGGATTGATCGCCGCATCGGTCTGAATGAACTGCCCCGGCTTGTGCGGATCGTCGGTGTAAGGACTCGGCCGGTTGAGCGCGCTCACGATGCCGCGCGTCACCGTGAAGCGGAAACCATAAGGATTGCCGAAGGCCAGCACCGTCTGTCCCGGACGGAGCGCGGCGGAATCGCCGATCGGGATGTTCGGCAAGTTCGTGCCGTCGACCTTGATTACCGCCAGATCGGTAAGGGGATCGGTGCCGACCACCTTCGCCGGCAGGGTGCGACGGTCGCTGAGCGTGACCTTGATCTCGGTCGCGCCGTCAACCACGTGGTTGTTGGTAACGATGTAGCCGTCAGGCGAAATAATGACGCCACTGCCGATGCCGCGCTCGATTCGCGGCTGCTGTTGCTGCGGCATCTCTCCACCAAATTGTCCGAAGAAGCGTTGCAGATCGTCCGGCATGCCTGCGGTGGGTTGCACCTTCGCCCGCGAAGTGACGGCAACGTTGACGATGGCCGGCGTCACGCGGGCGGCTACCGCCTCCATCGCTTTGTCCAGCGAAAGCAGCGCGCCGACCTGATCGTTGTCCAGCGGCGCGGTGTTCGACGAAACTCCGGCCCGTACCGGACCGTGTGCGGTGTAACCGACCAGGCCTGCCACCAACGCCAGTGCCAACACTGCAGCCATAGGCCGCTTGCGGCAAGCCATCCATCCACGGGTAATCCAAGCTGTCATGTTTGTGTACTTCCTCCTAAAACTAAAGATTGCATTTAGCGACAACTGCTCGCTCTTCCGGAGGCAAGAAATGTTCCGGGACAGCAGCGACCTGGTTTTTATGAATCGGCTTGGCTGGGCAAAGTGAATCTGCAATTCCAAGGCCCGGCCACGGTCCGATGTAACTGGGGAGGTTACGTCACAGTTTGGACGAACCCTGGATACAAACGTAAGCAGTGGTCCCGGGCCGGTTGCTGGAGCGGTCGCCGGAGGCTAACAGCCCTTCGCCAGCGTCGCTCGGAAGTAAGTCGCCGGTGTCGTGCCCAGCGTCTTGCGGAACATCGAGATGAAAGCGCTGGGCGTACTATAGCCGGCCTCGATCGCCGCGTGCGTCACCTTGGCGCCTTCTGCCAGCAGGCGCACCGCGTGCATCAGGCGGAGTTGCTGGCGCCATCGGCCGAAGCTCATTCCCTCCTCGTGAAAGATCCGCTCCACCGTGCGCTTGCCGGCGCCGGAGCCCTTGCACAACTGTGCGAGTGTGCGGTTGTCGCCGGGATCGGCCAGCAGCCTTTCCGCCACGCGAAGCGCGCGCGCATCCGAAAGGTGCGGCAGTTGCAAAGGCACCGTCTGTACCGCTCCCAGCTGGTCGAGCAGCAGGTCGATCAGGTGGCGCTGCCGAGAGATCGTTCTCCTCAGCGACGCTAAGCTGCAGGCGTGAAGGATGAGCTCCCGCAGCAGCGGCGAGACGTTGACCACGCAGCAGTGCCGCGGCAGCTTGCGCGCCAGCCGCGGCTTCAGGTAAAGCGTACGCATCGCCACCGGGCCCGACATGGTGATGGTGTGCGGCACCGCTGCCGGTATCCACACCGCGCGATAGGCTGGCACCACCCAGGTGCCCGCGCCGGTCCGCACCGTCATCACGCCATGCGAGGCGTACACCAGCTGGTCGCGATCGTGAAAGTGCGACGGAACCACATGTCCTGCGGGATAGTCGTGCGTCAATGTGGAGATCTGAGAGCGCCGGTCGCGCAGCGGATCGAAAATCGCGGCTTGGCGCTTTTGCGACATTCTTTGTCACAATAGCGAAAGCACGCAGCGCCCCGCAAGCCGTACCCTGCCTGTAGTTGAAATCGAGTGTGGGGAATTCATGAACCGATTGCATCACTGGTTGTGCCGGTCCTCGCGATGGCGCAAGACGATTGGTGAGCGCGTGCCGTGGGCCATTGCGACCGCTGAGCTGGGGCAGAACGTGCTTGAGCTTGGCCCCGGCCCGGGTCTCACCACCGAACTGCTGTGCAGGCGGGTGGAGCAACTTACCGCCATCGAGATTGATGCGGCCTCAGCGGCGGCCCTGGCCTCGCGCCTGCGCGGCAGCAACGTCCAGGTCGTCGCCGGCGATGCCACCGCCATGCCCTTCGCCGACAGCCAGTTCTCCGCCGTTGTGGCCTTCACCATGCTGCATCACGTGCCTTCGCCGGAGCTGCAGAACCAACTGCTGCGCCAGGTCTGGCGGGTGCTCAAGCCGGGAGGCGTCTTCGTGGGCAGCGATTCGCTGCAAAGCTGGTTCATGCGCGTGATCCATCTCGGCGACACGCTAGTCCCCATCGACCCCGACACCGTCGCGCATCGTCTGGAAGACGCGGGATTCACAGTGATGGACGTGGGAAGAAATGCAGCCGCATTTCGCTTTCATGCGCAGCGGCCGATGCAGCCGGCCTCAGGAAGGTATCAATGATGCGATCAAAGCTAGGTGCGTTCGCGATGGGTGTGCTGGTCGCTACGGCCGTGGGCACAGTGTTTGCCCAAGCCGACAAACTCCCTACGGTCCATGTGCAAAGCGGCACGCTTGCAGGCGAGCGATTCGCGGCTGCTCCCGCGGGAGCCGAATTTCTTGGCATTCCATTCGCCGCGCCGCCGGTCGGCGAGCTGCGCTGGAAGCCGCCCGCGCCGGTCGAGAAGTGGAGCGGTGAGCGTTCGGCCACGCACTTCGGTGCGGCCTGTCCGCAGCTTCCCGCCAACTGGTTCCCTTCTGTCCCTTGGAGTGAAGACTGCCTCTACCTGAATGTCTGGACACCACGGCTCGCCGCCGGCGCGCGACTGCCCGTGCTCGTCTACTTCCACGGCGGAGGCAACACCGCGGGCTACAGCCAGATGACGCCGCTGGCCCCGGCGCTGGCGCCGCCTGGCATCGTCGTGGTGAGCGCTAACTATCGGCTCGGCCCCTTCGGATTTCTCGCGCTGCCCGCGCTCACGGCGGAGTCGCCGCACCACTCCTCCGGCAACTACGGCCTGCTGGATCAACTCCAGGCGCTGCGATGGGTGCGCGACAACATCGCGAGCTTCGGCGGCGATCCCGCCCGCGTCACTGTTATTGGCCAGTCTGCCGGCGCGGTCGATATCTGCCTGCTGATGGCTTCGCCGCTAGCGAGTGGCTTGTTTCGTGGCGCGATCATGCAAAGCGGCGATTGCCAGAGCACCTACAACGAAGACATCCGCACGCCGATTCCCTACAACCTCATCGAGAGCACCGGCGAGCGAACGGGAGAGCTTCTCGCGGGGGACCTGGGCGCCGCCAACGATCAGGCGGGATTGCAGAAGCTACGTGGCCTGTCGGCCGACGCGATTCTGAAAGCCTGGTCGCAAGACCACCGCATCGAGTTCGACGCCATCGTTGACGGCTGGGTCGTCCCTGAGCAGCCCGCGACGATCTTTGCCGAAGGCCGGCAGATGCACATCCCGGTGCTGGTTGGAAGCAACGCCGACGAAGCCACCGTCTTCGGCAACGGCGGACCGAAGACCGTCGACGCATACAAGGCCTATCTGCAAAAAGACACCGGCAAGTTTTCCGGCGAGGAGTTTCGTCTCTATCCCGCTTCGTCGGATGCCGAAGTGAGATCGCGCTATTTGCAACTGCAAAGCGACACCTTCGCCTACGGCGCGGCTTCGATGGCGCAGGCCATGACGCACGCCGGACAAAATGCGTATCTCTATCACTTCACCTACGCGGAGACCGGAAAGCGGGCCGCCCTCGGCGCCTATCACGGCCTGGAGCTCCAGTTTCTGTGCAACTACTTTCCGCCGGACTGGGAGCACAGCGCCGACGACGGCAAGTTGAGTGAGGCGATCCGCGCCTACTGGACACAGTTCGTCAAGACCGGCAACCCCAACGCGTCCGGGTTCACCAAGTGGCCCGCATCTGGACAACGATCGGAGGATTGGATGGAGCTTGGCCGCAAGATTCAGCTTCGTCCGGTCGAACCGCGACTGCGAGATCTGCAGCAGCTTATGCAGGAAGCGCTCGCCGCGGGCAGTGAGCCGAACCGAAGCGCGCAGAAGGTCGATGCGAAGCAGCAATAGTGCGGGTTGCGTGCAACCGGGGAGCACCATTTGCAAGTTCGCGGCTCATGGCTCACGGCTCGTCGCTATTTCGTCGGCCCTCCGTCGCCGCCCAGCATCTTCATCAGCTCCTGATACGACTTCGGCATGGTGACCGTCTCGCGCATGGCAACCGTGATGGGATAGCGCGTGCCGCCCTTGTGCGTGCCTTCCAGGCCGTCGATGATCTCGCGGGCATAGCTCCAGGGAAAGGCGAACGCCATCTCGTTGTCCTGCGCCATGCCGAAGACGCGGTCGCCGGTGCACGGCAGAATCACCTTGGGCGCGTGCGTTGTCATCGTCTGGATAACGATCTCGGCGCAATCCAGGCGCCCGCCGCTGCTCGACTCGACACGCCCGCCGCGGCTGAATAGCGAAGCGTGCACCAGCCGCAGCACTTGCGCACTATTGGCGTACACCGCAATCACGTGCGGCTCGAAATTCGCGCGATTCAGAGGCGCGATGCACACGTAATCGTAGCTGCCGGGCTGGAACTTCCAGGTGGCGGCCTCCAGCTTGCTCGCCGCCTCCTCGTCCTTGCAGTACATCCCCACCGAGGCGAAGCCCTTCAGGTAGGCGTCATTCGCCTCGCGGAAGCCGAACGCAATCGACGCCAGCGGGCAGATCACGTCGTCCCTGCCGACTGCGATACTCCAACCGTAGCGCCGCGCCACGCCGATCGACTGGCACACGATCCACTGCTCTCCCAGGCTTTGGCTCGGCACCTTCACGCCTTCGGGCAGCGCCTCTCCCGGGGCGATCATGCGGATGGCCAGCGGAAACGTGTCGGGCCGGACGTAGCGGCCCAGCGCTTCGTCGAGCTGCTGCAATGTGGACTTCACCTCTGGGTTCATGCGAATCTCCGGCGGCTGGAATATTTCAAGCATACCGTTTCGCCCGCGATCCTCGCCGAACCTGCCGAGATCGCCGATGCGCGCCTGCGCTATCATATTGCCCGGGGTGGCCGCCAATGTACTTCGAACAGTTCTATCTCGGTTGTCTGGCGCACGCGTCATACATGTTTGGCTCCGAGAGCGAAGCGGTCGTCGTCGACCCGCAACGCGATGTCGAGATCTATCTTGAGGCCGCGCAGAAACACGGACTGACGATTCGCCACATCTTCGAGACCCATCTGCATGCCGACTTCGTCTCCGGCCACAAGGAACTGGCGGCGCGAACCGGCGCCACCATCTACATCGGCAAAGCCGCCGGGGCTACCTTCCCGCACGTTCCCGTCGGCGACGGCTTCGAGCTGCGCGTCGGCAGCATCCGCGTCACCGCGCTCGAGACCCCCGGCCACACCGCCGAAAGCTGCTGCTTCGTGGTTACCGATGAAGAGAAGTCGCAGGCGCCCTACGCCGTGTTGACCGGCGACACGCTTTTCATCGGCGATGTCGGGCGGCCCGACCTCTCGCCCAAGCACACGCCGCAACAACTCGCCGGCATGCTGTACGACTCGCTGCACAAGAAGCTGATGACGCTGCCCGACGCGACGCTGGTGTATCCCGCGCACGGCGCCGGTTCGCTCTGCGGACGCAACATGCGCGCCGAGCGCTTCTCCACCATCGGCACTGAACGGCTCACCAACTACGCCTTGCAAATTCGCGATCGCGACGAATTCGTGCGCCAGATGACCGCCAACCTGCCGGCGCGTCCCGACTACTTCCTGGAAGATGCCGCGATCAATCGCAGTGGCGCGACCTCGCTGAACGAGTTGCGGCAACTGCAGGCGATCTCGGCCGCCGATCTGAATGCCATGCTGCAGCGCGGCGCCGTAGCTCTCGATGTTCGTGCCAGCGGCGATTTTGCCGCCGGCCACGTCCCCGGCTCCATCAATATTGCCCTCGCAGGCCAGTTCGCCTCGTGGGCAGGCTCGGTGCTGGGGTTGAACTCGCGACCGGTGCTCATCGCCGACACTGCGGAGCAGGTTGCCGAAGCCCGCGTCCGGCTGGCGCGCGTGGGCATCGAGGACGTTGCCGGATATTTGGCGGGCGGTATCGCCGGATGGAAGTCAGCCGGCTTCCACTTGGCGCAAATGGCGCAGATGACCGTGCAGGAGTTGCAGCAGCGGCTGCGCAATCATGAGCTGAGCGTGCTCGACGTTCGCCGTCAGGGCGAATGGGAGGCCGGCCACATTGCCGAGGCGGACTGGTATCCGCTCGACCGCTTCAAAGCGGCGCTACCGTCGCTCGAAGCCAACACCACCACTGCCGTTCACTGCAAGAGCGGAGATCGCAGCATGATTGCGGCCAGCCTGCTGCAGCGCGCC
>DASRGM010000029.1:0-47558 GCA_035651035.1 Terriglobales bacterium | reverse complement strand
AGCGTCCTGCGGATCATCATGGACTCGCTCCGGTACTTCGTCACCGAGTGCCATGTCGACGGATTCCGTTTCGATCTGGCGTCGGCGCTCGCGCGCGAGCTGTACGACGTCGACCGCCTCTCCGCGTTCTTCGACATCATTCACCAGGACCCGATCATCTCGCAGGTAAAGCTGATCGCCGAGCCGTGGGACGTCGGCAGCGGCGGCTACCAGGTGGGCAACTTCCCGGTGTTGTGGGCGGAGTGGAACGGCAAATATCGCGACACGGTCCGCCGCTATTGGAAGGGCGACGAAGGACAGCTCTCCGACCTGGGCTACCGGCTGACGGGCAGCAGCGACCTGTATAAGAACGACGGCCGGCGTCCCTATGCCAGCATCAACTTCGTGACCGCGCACGACGGATTCAGCCTGGAAGACCTGGTGAGCTACAACGAGAAGCACAACGAGGCAAACGGCGAGAACAACCAGGACGGCGCCAATGACAACAACTCCTGGAACATGGGCGTCGAGGGCCCAACTGACGATCCCGTCATCCTGGCGGCGCGCGAGCGCCAGAAGCGCAACTTCCTGGCAACCCTGTTTTTCTCGCAGGGCGTGCCGATGCTTTGCGGCGGCGACGAAATCTGCCGCACGCAGCATGGCAACAACAACGCTTACTGCCAGGACAACGAAATCAGCTGGTACAACTGGGAGCTGGACGATCGGGGGCGCAAGCTGCTGGAGTTCACCCGCAAGGTAATCGAGTTCCGGCGCACGCATCCCAATCTGCGCCGCAGCAAATTCTTCCAGGACCGCGCTGTCTATCACCCCTCGTCGAAGGACATCGCGTGGTACCGCAGCGACGGCCAGGAGATGACGCCGGAGCAGTGGAACACCGGCTGGATGCGCAGCCTGGCGATGATGCTCAACGGCAAGACGCTGGGTGAAGCCGGCGAGATGGGCGAGCCGATCCAGGACGATTCCTTCCTCATCATGCTGAACTCGCATGGCGACTGTGTCACCTACACGCTGCCGCAATCGCCGCTGAATCGGGGCTGGAAGCTGATCATGAATACCAACGACCTGGAGAATCCCTTCGAGGAGCGTTTGCTGGATGGCTCGCTGGACGTGGCCGGCCGCTCGGTTGTGCTGTTGCGCGAGCTGACGGCGCAGGAGGCGGGCCTGCCGGAGATCTCCGAGCACGATGTGTTGCGCGCGATGGAGGCGCAGGTGACTCCCGAATTCGTGCAAAGCGGGCCGCCGGAGGTCGAAGAGACGCAGTCTGAAGAGGAAGTGAAGGAGCCCATCGGCGCGGAGTAGGCGGCGCGCTGAATGGTGCCGGCGGGAATTTCTACCGGCTCGCGTGGGCCTCAGCTTGGGCTTCGTGGAGGGCTTCCAGCGGAACTTCGCGCAGGCGAAGCGCGATCTCGAACTTCGGAGCAGTTGCGCCGCGGCCCCAGCGGCTGACTTCCCAGTGGGCGCGCACAAACTTTGCGTTCGGCGCCGACGTGATGTCAACCACTACGGGGTACTCGCCTACGTAGAACTTTTGCGAGATGAAGGCTGCCGGCTTCGCATCCCACGTTGTGGCATCTTCGGAGGTGAACACGCTCACCTCGAGCGACTCCTGCTCCACCATCGACATGATGGAGAGTGTCAACAGAAATATGCGGCTTCCCGAGCTGCTGATGTCGAGCGGCTGGCTGTCACCTTTGGCGGCGATAGCGGTTTCGGGCGAAACAAAATAAGCGTCGATCATGTAGCCCGATTCTACTGAAGCAGCGGCCAGCCTCTAGTGATTTCGGTCACAAAGGGCAGCATTTTAGCGCGTGAATTGAAGGTCCGAAGCGGGGATTCTGCAGGCCGAAACTCCACCACCGAAGTGACAGTAAATGTACTGTCGCCATTTTAAGCCGGGGTTCGGGTCAGCGGCTGCGGCTCTTTCGGCTGCGGCTCGTCCGCCGTTCGACAACTTCGGTGGCGGGCTTCTTGCGCGCGCGCACTACGCGGCGGCCGGTCGAGGGCTCAACCGTTGCGCTCTCCACTTCCAGCAACGATGCGGGTTTGTCGAACAGCTTCGCCAGGAAATTGTTCTTGCACTCCACCGAGCAGAAGTGGACGGCGAAGGGTAAGATCGCGCGCTCGCGCCGCCACGCGGGGTCGACAATGACTTCGCGCCGCGCCGCCTGCGTGCCGACATTTTCGGCGGCTACGCCGTTGATCCAGGTTTCGCCGCTCTGCTTCACATTGCCACAATAATCACAGACTAATTGCAACATATGAAGTTGGATTGCGGCTTACGAGGAAGCGTTGTTCGGCTAACGTTCGGAAGAGCCGGAGGGCTGCGGCACAATCAAGGCCACTTGCTGACAGGCGAGAGGGGTTGCAGCCGGGCGGCCGGCGGGGAGAGATTCAGCGCGCGCAGCTGCGTCAGCTCTTTGTAGGTTTGGCTACGGCGCTCGAGGATGCATTTCTGTACACCCGCCGGGAGCGACTGCAGCTCGAAGTCGCGATAGAAATTCACGATGCTGTCGCGCAGCTCCGGCGTGACATTGGCGAACTTGGCGGCTGCCAGTTTGTCGAGCAACTCGCGATAGGTTATGTCGGCCAGGGGATACTCGCCCCGCGCCGTCGGCTTGCCGGTGTCCAGATCGATCTCCGGCGCATCGAGGTTGCCGGTTTTCACCTGGTGCAGCGCCTCGCCATAGGCGCTGACCGTCTGGTCTACGCTGCGGAAGTACAAGTCTTCGGTTTTGGCGGTGGGCTCTTTGAAGTTGACGGCGCGCAGCGGCCCGACTTTGGGGAGCACTTTGACCAGGACTGCTAGAACGCGGGTGCCCGGCCCGGGCTGCTTGTACTCGCCGCCCCAGGACTTGCGGTAGTCGGCCTTCGACAGGTGATAGAGGAAGCGCTGGCGATTGAAGTTGGGGATCTCCTGACGCAACTGATCACCTTTCACCAGCAGCGCGATCTTGGTGGTCTCCGGAATGATCTGGCTGATGCTGCGACGATAGGTGTTGATGGCTAGCTGCTCGTTTGGCATCACGCTCTTTAGCGGCAGGCCATACGTGTCTTGGAAGGCTCGCTCCAAGACCGGGGTAGCGACCTCGAAGCCGATAAAGTTGTGATAGTCCTCAGAGGCGTAGCGGCCCTTGGCTACCTGCAGCACGTCAAAGCCAAATTCCGTTGCCAAATGCGCTTTGTGGTCGACATCATATGGGACCGCCGGCCCATACTGGCGGGACAGCTCCGGATACAGGATTCCCACCGACAGGTTTACATAGGGATGGCCATGGGTATCGGAGCAGTAGTGCGCCAGCGCCCCCAGGGCGAAGGCATATTCGTTCAGGTCTTGCGAGTCGCGTATCAGCGCCTGGACGAAATCGCCGCTGCGCACGTAGTGCGCCAGGTCGCTGAACAGCTCGTTGCCGAACGGGTAGTATCCGATGTCCTGGATGACGCTGCCGCCGTAAGCATAGGCGTGGGCTTTCTGCAGGTCCTGATCGGTGGCGTTGGGGAAGCGCGCCTTCAGCAGCGGCACAATCTGCTGCTGCCAGAGCAGATCCACAATCTCTTCGTGGGTCAGCACTGAGTAGGCCGGACAAACCGGCGCAAGCGCCAGCAAAAAAATCAGCAGCAGAACACAAAGCCGGGCCGCAGGATGGCGGGTGACTGCGATCGACATGGAGCTGGGAGTCGTGTCCTAGATACGTCCCAGCAACAATAACACTACCAGGATGAGGACAACCAGTCCGAGGCCGCCAGAAGGGTAATAGCCCCAGCCGCGGCTGTGTGGCCATGCAGGAAAGCTACCGATGGAAAGGACTAACAGGATAACCAACAGGATAATCAGCATTCGGAATTCGACTCCTTCAGAGACATTCGCTCGCGCATTTGGCGAGTTGCAAGTTGGAAGCCGCGGGAACTCGGGAAGATGCCTCAGCGGAAGCTTTCAGGGGGATGTTTGATTGGGCGCATTCGCGATACGTAAGGCAACCCTTTACGAACACTTGAGCGTTTGCTGTCGTACCGTCAGTTTGTGAATTAACTCCGGGCGCAGCTCATATCCTCGTCCAGGCCGGTCCCCGACGGCAATCGTGCCTTGCGGCGAGACCTCAACCTCTGGCTCGATGATGTCCTCCTTCCAATATCGCTTTGAGGCCGAGACATCTCCGGGAAGGGTGAAGTTGGGCAGAGTCGAGAGTGCCACATTGTGGGAGCGCCCGATTCCTGACTCCAGCATGCCGCCGCACCACACCGGAATTGACGCGCGTTGCGCGACGTCGTGCACCGCCCGGGCTTCGGAGAAGCCGCCGACCCGCCCTACTTTGATGTTGAGGATGCGGCAGGCGCCCAGCTCGATTGCTGCCTCGGCATCGCGCGCGGTACGAATGGCCTCGTCGAGACACAGCGCGGTTTGCAGCTGCTTCTGCAGCCTGGCGTGAAAGTAGAAATCATCGCTCCACAGTGGCTGCTCGATCATCAGCAAGTTGAAGCGGTCAAACGTGCGCAGATGGCCGGTATCGGCGAACGTGTAGGCAGAGTTGGCATCGCAGCTCAGCACGATGGCGGGCCAGCGCGCGCGGATTTTCTCCAGCACATCGACGTCCCAGCCGGGCTTCACCTTCACCTTGATGCGCTGATAGCCGGCCGCCAGCTCAGTCTCGATCTTCTCCAGCAGCTGCTCGTGGGAATCCTGAATGCCGATGGAAACGCCGCTGGCTATCTCGCGGCGCGTGCCGCCCAGCAGCTTCCAGAGAGGGATGTCGCGGGCCTGTGCCTCGGCGTCCCACACGGCATTTTCCAGGGCGGCTTTGGCCATGGGATGCTCGCGCACCCGCGCCAGCAGCCCAGGGACCTCGGTGCCGCGTTCCACAATTTTTCCCAGGAGCATCGGCGCAAGGTAGCGCGTGATCACGTCCCATGCGCCGTCGACGTATTCCTCGCTGTAGAAGGGATTTTCGCCGGCGACACACTCGCCCCAACCCTCCAGGCCTTCGCCATGCAAGGTGAGCAGCAAGATGCGGCGCGTGTAGGTGCGGCCGAAACTGGTCTCGAAGAAATGCGCCAGCGGCATCTCCAACTCGCGAAGAGTGATGGCTTCGATCTTCATGTATTCAACCTGGTGGGCAAAGGTCGGAGGCGCCCGAGGAGCGTGGCCGGCAAGGCATCCAGGGCGCACATGCTAACGGGCTTCACTGGCTACATCGACATGAGCGTCAATCGCGGAAAAGCGGCGCTGTACAGCCTGTTATCCGTGGTCAGCAGTCTATGTCCGTAGCGCAATGCGTGTGCTCCGATCAGAAAATCGGTGAGAATTCTCCGAGGTCCAGGATCGCCGTGACTCCTGCGCCGGGCTGCATAACGTTGGAAGGCCGTCCCTGCAATTCTCCAGACTTTCTCGTCGAGCGTCCAATCAACCGCAATACCCGTATGCCGAAAAAACGCGTCTACAAACTTCTCATTTCTGCCAGGCGCAGCCGTAAGTTCGGCAAAAACGGGGGCGGCAACGACCAAAACCCCACGTTCCAAGCTCATATCTAAAGCCGCTCGTGCCCGTCCGCTTACTTCGGGTGAGCGCTCCCACAACGCCACAATCACGTTCGTGTCAATCGCTGTCGCCATGCCCGCGGAGTTCTCTTAACCATCGGTTGATCCCTTCGATGCTGCCCGGAATTCCCGGATTTCCGATCCCGCTGTATTTCGCAAAGGGGCTGTCGGCCTTTACGCGGCGGATCCGCATGCTCCTCTCGTCGCCCTCAAACAGCACACGATCTCCGGTCTTCACCCTGAGAGCGCGACGGACTTCCAGTGGGATCGTAATTTGGCCTTTGCTGGTGACTTTGGCGTGCTTCTTCATCTTCCTTACTTTAAGTGTATGCTCCTTACTTTGCAAGACCGCGAAAGCGCTTCCTACTCGTACCTGAGCGCCTCGGCGGGCAGCACGCCCGCCGCCGACCACGAGGGATAGAGCGTCGCCACAAACGAGACGCCGATGGCGACCAGCGCGACCAGCAGACCGTCCGAGACACGCGGCGCGAACGGTACGTAGTCGATGGAGTAGACCTCCGCCGACAGCGAGACGAGATGATAGTGTCCGCCTGCCCACGACAGCGCGAACCCGGCGATCAATCCCACCACGGTCCCGATCACTCCGATCAGAATGCCCTGGAACATGAAGATGCGGCGAATCTGCCGGCGCTTGGCGCCCATCGACACCAGCACGGCAATGTCGCGCGTTTTCTCCATCACCATCATGATGAGCGAGATCAGGATGTTGAGTGCGGCGACGAAGACGATTAATCCAATGGTGATGAACGTAACCACGCGCTCCAGGCGCAACGCGTGAAACAGCGCATGGTTCTGCTCCATCCAGTTGGTCGACATGAAGCCCTTGCCGGCTTCCGTTTCCAGCTGGCGCCCTATCTCGCCCGCCCGGTAGATGTCATCGACCTTGAACTCCAGCACCGAGACGACATCGGTCAGGTCGAAGAGGTGCTGCGCGTCGGCCAGACGGATGAACGCCCACGAATTGTCGTAGTCGAAGAAGCCGGAGGCGAAGATGCCCACGACTTTGAAGCGCTTGTACTTGGGAACGACGCCGAAGGGTGTGAGCTCGCCTTGCGGGCTGGTAACGGTGACCACCGCACCGACGTTCGCCCCAAGCTCATCCGCCATATCTTTGCCGAGAACGATGGGCGGCAGTTGCGCAGTCTCGCCGGAGCTGCCGTTTTGCGATTGCGTTTGCTCCAGTGGCGCGGTCGAGCCCTGCTTCACGCTGTCTAAGATCGTGCTGACCTTGCGCTCGTCGCTGGGGATGATGCCCTTCAGGATGGCGCCCTGCGCGCGCGCGCCACGCGAGATCAGCACCTGCTCGTAGATGGCGGGAGCGCCGGCAACCACGTTGGGCTGTTTCTCCAGGCGATGCAGCAGCGCTTGCCAGTTGCGGATGCCGTCGCTCTGGATGCGCAACAGGTTGATGTGCGACGTCGAGCCCAGCAGCCGATCCTGCAGGTCCTGGCGGAATCCGTTGTTGATGGCCAGTGCAACGATGAGCGACGCTACGCCGGCGGCCACTCCGATGATGGAGATGCCGGTAATGATGCCGATGACGGCCTGCCGGCGCTTGGCCCGCAGATAACGCGCGGCGACGAAAAGTTCGAATTGCATGTTTCAGCGCACAGCCGGCGCGTTCACCACCACCTTGCCGCTGCCGATGTTCTGGAAGCGGTCGTAGGCGCGAACCACAATCGTATGTTCCACCGCGCCCGTGCCGGATGCTTCGGACGCAGGCAGCGGCACCTTGAAATCGTAGTTCTCGGTTTTGGAATCGGAAATCTGCCCCACGGGATCGACGACCTGCCAGTCGCCCGCGTCTACGGAATATTCGGCGTAAATGATGCGGGAAAAGTTATCGACGGCGCGGAAGGAGACGCGCAGGCCGCCGCCGTCGGGCTTGGCGTTCAGCGCCTCGATTTGCGGCGGCGTGTTGTCCACCTCGAAGCGCGAGCTGGCGGCCTCGCCGGTGAGAGCGTCCTCGGCCGAGCGGGAAGGCGAATCGGAGGCGACCACGCGAATCTCGTAGCCGCCGTCGGGGAACAGATCGCTTTCGAAATTGGCGAAGCGCTCGGTCACGCCCTCGCGCAACAGCTTCCAGCGGGTCTCGCCGTCACCGCGATAATAGATGCTGTAGACCAGGTCGTCGTCATTCTCGTCGTGCGCCTTCCACTTCACCGCAATGGAGTGCCTGTCTTTAATGACCGGCAGCGGCGGCTCATATCCGGCGGAGCTTTCGGGCTCGCTGTGCGTACCCGCGGGAACGCGCGAGCCGACCATCACGGTGACGGCATCCACGTCGGGCGCGATGTTCTTGGGCAAATAGTTGATGGTCACGCTGTCGATCAGGGGCATGGGCTTGCCCGGCTTCAACACTGCCTTCCATTGGATGAATCGCGCCGCGGGCGCATCGATTGGCTGATCGCGCTGCACATCGAGCGGCTTCCAACTGCTCCAGTTGCGGTCGGGATTGTCGACGTTGCCGCTTCGGGCAAACAGTTGCAAGCTCCCGTCGGCGCGTACCTCCGCCCGTCCCCAGCGGGAGAAAATTCCGGCGTCGAAGACATCGCTCTCGTAGCTGCCTTCGGCAACCGGCTTGGGCCCGAGAGAAAAAACTTTTCCCAGATTGCTGGTGGCTGCGTACAAGCCGCCTTTGGGATCGCGGGCGAGGGCGGTTACCTGATTGGCGCTGGCCTGCACCAGATCGATGTACTGGTGATCGAGGATGGCGTAAATCCTGCCGCGATTTCCGGTGCCGGCCAGCAGCCGGCCCTGGTTGTCGAACGCCAGGGCGTAGACCAGGTCGTCACGCGGGCTCCAGATGGTTTTTGGCCAGCCATCGGGCGAGAGCCGGTAGATTTCCGAGCCGCCAAGATTCGGGATTCCGGGAGCTGTGCCTGAGGGAGCGGGTGGACCGGCGGGCGCAGGCGTTTGTGGGTTCCCGCCCGGGGGAGCGGTCGCAACTACTCCAACACTGCCCGGCGGAGCGCCCGCCGGCGCCGCACCGCGCTTCTCCCCGACACCCGCGGCGTAGATGTTTCCCTGCGGATCGATGGCCAGCGCGGTGATCTCCTTCTTGGGGGCGCTGTAAAGAACGAATCCTTCGCCCGACGGCGAAATGCGATAGATCAGACCGCTGCCGTCGGTGCCCGCGATGAGGTTGCCGCGATTGTCGAAGGCCAGGGCGCGAATTTGCGCTTCGTCGCTCTTGAAGAAGGCGCTGCCGTTGCCGTTGCGGTCGACGCGAAAGATTTCGCCGCGATCGCCGGTGCCTATGTAGAGCTGCCCTTCGCGATCGAGCGCCAGCGCCCAGATATATTTCGTCTTCGGATCGAAGAAGATGCTGGTGCTATAGCTGGGATCGACTTCGACGGAGGGTCGGGCCTTTTCCGTCGGTTTAGCGCCTTCCTGCGCGGCGGCGATCTCGGCGGTGGTGTGCGATCCTTCGGGGGTCTTGCCTGGCGCCGGCCCGCCATGCACCAGCTTGTAGACCTTGCCATCAGGGGAGGTTGCGGCGTAAATCGCTCCGCTGCTGTCGACCGCCAGCGCCTGTACCTCCAGTTCCTGGGAGGCGAAGATGATGCGCGCCTTGCCGTCGGAGGTGAGTTTGTAGACGCGCGCCGGCGAGCCCGCTGCCGCATAAACATTGCCTTGCGCGTCGGCGGCAATGTCCCACAGATAGGTCGAGGGCGAGGTGTAGAGCGCGGTGAAAGCGGGTGCGAGCGTCAGCGTGCCGTTGCTGTTGATGGCGATGCCGTGGGCCGTCCCCTTTTCGAAGTCGTCGTATTTCGTCGTTTCCCAAGTGCGGGTGGATTGTGCGCAACACGGGATCGTAAGCAGAACGCAAACAAGAAAGAGTTTCAAGTTTCGAGTTTCGAGTTTCCGGTTGCGGACAGGCAGTGTCGAGTCTCCAATAGCCGATGTTCACTCAATGGTATCAAGGTCGCTCGTAAGGATGCTGGACGCGTGAATTTGAAACCCGAAACTGCTTATCGGCTGGCCAAGCCACCCGCGGTTTCCCCGCCGTCGATCACGTAGACCTGGCCAGTGAGGTAGGCGGCATCGTCGGAGGCGAGAAACGCGAACAGCCCCGCGATCTCCTCCGGCTGCGCGTGGCGGCGCAGCGGAATCTTTGCGTTCACCGCTTGCAGCATCGCGTCGGAGTATTCCGCGCGCTGCATGGGCGTAAGTACATAGCCGGGCGCAACGGCGTTCACGCGAACCTTGGGCGCCAGTTCCAGCGCCATCGACCGGGTCAGCTCGATGACTCCGGCCTTGGTCGCGTTGTAGTCGGCGTAAAAAGGATGACCGACGATTCCGTTGGTCGACGCCATGTTGAGGATGACTCCGCCGGAGTGCTGCATCATGTGCCGGGCCGCAGCTTGCGCAACATAGAAGACGCCGGTAAGGTTCACGGCGAGCACCTGGTTCCACTCTTCCGGAGTGATAGCGAGAAAGCCGTGCCGTATGCTGATGCCGGCATTGTTGATCACGACGTCCAGGCCGCCCAGTCCGACCACCACATTTCCAAGAGCGTGCTGCACTTGCTTGGCGTCGCTGACATCGGCACGAAAGCCTCCCACCAGTCCGGGCAGCTCACGGCAGATGCGCTCGCACCCGTCAGCATCGTGATCGAGAATGGCCACGCGCGCGCCTTCCTCCACCAAGCGTGCCGCCGTCGCCGCACCAATGCCGCTGGCGCCGCCGGTGATCAACACTCGTTTGTCGCGCAAGCCTCGCACTTGGCAACCATAGCAGAGTTGGGTAGCGAGTCAGTTTGAAATTCGGCGGGGCTAATGGCGTGGGGAGAGTGCGGATTGAGAAGCTGCCGACAAATTCGCACGAGCTTGTCGTCGGCTGAAAGAGGACGGCAGTCATAGCGCCTTGAACGCTGGCCTGGAAGGCCAGTTCTACCCGTTCCAGGCTACCTGATACACTTCTGCGCACCGCCATGGCCACGAAATCGGAGACGATGCGCACGCGGCTCTTCGCCGATCCCGAGGGGAAGTTCGTTCCCGACGCGGTGCTCGATTCGTGCCGCCGCCACGCCGGCAAGACTGCCATCATCGATGCGTCGTGCGCGCCCGCCCGGTGCATTACCTACGCGGAATACGGCGAGATGGTGGAACGAGTCGCGCGCGGACTGGTTGCCGCGGGAGTTCGCCCCGGCGACTGCGTCGGCATCTTTCTTCCGAATTGCTGGGAGTTTGGCGTGGCTTTTCACGCCGCCAGCCTGGCCGGCGCGGTGCCTACAACCCTGAATCCCACCTATCGCGAGCGCGAGGTGCGGTATCAGCTGGAGAATGCCGAGGCGGTGGCGCTGGTCACCGACGGCGCTCTGCTCGGGGGAATCAGCTTTGCCGGCCTGCCGGCTTTGCGCAACGTCTACACCATTCGCACGGCGGCGGGCGGCGGCTCCGTGCCGTTCGCGACGCTGCTGGAAGGGGGAAGTGCGCCGGTGCCCCGGCCTGGGCACGATTCGCGCGAGATGCTGGCGACCCTGCCATTCTCAAGCGGCACCACCGGCCTGCCTAAGGGCGTGATGCTCTCGCACTACAACCTGATCGCCAACGTTTACCAGACGCTCACGCCCGGCGAGTACGGCGCCATCGCGGAAGACGATGTGATGCTTTGTTTCCTGCCGCTCTATCACATCTACGGCTTGACGATCGGCTTGAACCTCACGCTGATGCATGGTTGCACGCTGCTGCTGATGCCGCGCTTCGACTGCGAGCGCTCGCTGCAGCTGATTGCGGAGGAGGGAGTGACGATCACGCTGTGCGTGCCGCCGACGCTGCTCGCGTACTGCCAGGCGGCGGAGCAGGAGAAGTTCCCCCGTGACCATCGGCTGCGCTGGGTGAAGTCAGGCGCGGCGCCGCTGGCGCCCGAGCTGGCGCGCCGTTTCACTGCATCCACCGGAGTGCGTATTCGCCAGGGCTACGGCATGACGGAGGCTTCGCCGGTCACGCACATGGGATTTCTGAACGACGATCTTTATCGGCCGGAATCGGTGGGCGCGCCGGTGGCGCTGACCGGCTGTCGCGTGGTGGACGAGAGCGGCGCCGAGGTGAGGCAGGGCGAACTGGGTGAGCTGGTGATGAGCGGACCGCAATTCATGCTGGGCTACTGGAAGTCTCCCGATGCGACCGCGGCCGTGCTGCGCGACGGCTGGTACTGGAGCGGCGACATCGTGCGCCAGGATGAGGACGGCCTCTACTACATCGTCGATCGCCGCAAGGAGATGATCAAGTACAAGGGATTCTCGATCGCGCCCGCGGAAGTAGAGAGCGTGCTGCTGGAGTGCCCGCTGGTGCGCGATTGCGGCGTCGTCTCGCGCACCGATACCGCAGGCGAGGAGATCCCCTGCGCCTTCGTTGTCCTGCGCGATAGCGAGCTGCCAAACGCGCAAACCGTCGAGGCACTGCAGGCGTTCGTCGCCGAGCGCCTGACCCACTACAAGACGCCGCGCGAAGTACGGTTTGTCGAGATGCTGCCACGCACGGCCTCGGGCAAGATCCTGCGGCGCGAGCTAAAAAAACTCGTCTGACGCGGCGCTTATAATCTTCTATTCCCCATGCATGTAACGGAGCCCGCTGTTCGCCCGCGTTCGTCCAGTCCTCTTTTCCGCGGCGTCATCGTCATCCTGATCCTGCTGCTCATCGGCTTTCTCGCGTTCGACTATTGGTTCTATCGCGCCGTGCGCGCCAGCCTGCCGCAGCGCGACGGAACGGTGCGGCTCGCGGGACTCACCGCTCCAGTGATCGTGACCTACGATTCTCTGGGCGTGCCCAATATCTCCGCCTCCACCATTGCCGACCTGTTCTTTGCGCAAGGCTACGTCACGGCGCAGGACCGCCTGTGGCAGATGGACATGACGCGGCGCTTCGCGTCGGGCGATCTCGCCGTGGTTCTTGGCCCGGAGTATGTGAAGTACGATCGCGAGAACCGCATTCTGGGGCTGCGGCAGGCGGCGCAGCGCAGCGCCGCCAATATGGACCCGCAGCAGCGCGCGCAATTCGAAGCCTATGCCGCGGGGGTAAACGCCTACATCGTGCAGCACCAGAAAACCTTGCCGATGGAATTTCGTTTTCTGCAGTATTTTCCCCACGCGTGGACGGTAGAGGATTCGGTCCTGGTCGGGCTGTCGATGACCGAGTTTCTGAACCACGGCTTATATAAGCGAAAGCTGGAGAAGGAAAAGATTCTCGCGAAACTGGGGCCGGAGCTGACGGCCGATTTGTTTGTGAATCGTTCGTGGAGGGATCATCCGCCGGGCGCGGAGGACCACTCGATCGAGCAGGAGATTCCGGGAGAGACGGCGCCGGAGGAGGAAGAAGAAAAATCAGCAGTGCCCCAGGTTCGCGTCCTTCCTTTGGACGCTAACCTGGGCCCGCTGGCGAACGCCCAGGATAGCCCAAAAGATGGGCGAATCTGGGGCACCACCGCCTTCGGTCAGGAGAAAACCAGTTTCAGAGATATTCCGGCGCTGCGCGGCCCTGAAAGGCTGAACTACCCGAACGATCCCGTGCGCCCCGGCTCGAACAACTGGGTCATCTCCGGCGAGCACACCGCCTCCGGCAAGCCGCTGCTGTCGAATGATATGCACCTGGATCTCGCGATTCCCAACACGTGGTACGAGGCGCACCTTACCGCAGCCGACTTTGACGTTGCGGGAGTGACACTGCCCGGCGTGCCGTACGTGATCGTCGGACACAATCGCCGCATTGCCTGGGGTTTCACCAATCTCGGGCCGAATGTCGAAGACGTTTATGTGGAGAAGTTCAACGACCGGGGCGAGTATCTGACGCCGCAGGGATGGAAGCAGCCGGAGCACCGCAAAGAGATCATTCGCGTTGAAAGCAAGCCGGAGATCGACATCGATGTGGTCACGACGCGACACGGTCCGATCATCAGCGACCTGGTGCCCGGCGAGCAACGCAAGCTCGCCTTGAAGTGGGCTATCTACGATCCGCAGGCGTGGCGCATTCCATTTTTCGCGGTGGACGCTGCGCAGAACTGGCAGGAGTTCCGCGCGGCCTTCTCGCAATTTACCGCTCCCGCACAAAATGTCGTGTATGCAGACGTGGATGGGCACATCGGATATCAGGCAACGGGGCTGATCCCGATTCGCGCGACGGGCGACGGTGACGTTCCCGAGCCGGGCGACGACAATGCTCACGAATGGACCGGCTATGTTCCCTATGACAAGCTGCCCAGCGTCTACGATCCGCCGTCGGGCGTTATTGCTACGGCCAACGGGCGCACGACGCCCGACAACTATCCTTACGAATTGAGCATTGGGTGGGTTGCGCCCTACCGCACGCAACGTATCTACAAGCTGCTGAGCGCGCCAAAGAAGTTCACGCCCTCCGACATGTTGTCGATGCAAATGGACGTGGTCTCGACCTTCGATCGCTTTTGCGCGGAGCGCTTCGTCTACGCCGTGGACCATACGGCGAAGGCCTCGGCGCGCGCGCGGACAGCGGCCGACCTGATGCGCAAATGGGATGGCACGATGGACAAGGACTCCGCGGCCCCGACCATCGCGATGTTCTCGCGAAAGAAGCTTGAGGAGTTGCTGCTTCGTCCCAAGCTCGGCGATCAGTGGCGCGACTACCAATGGTTCATGAGTTCGGTGTGGCTGGAGAACGTGCTGCAAAATCAGCCGTCGCGCTGGCTGCCGCCCGGGTATTCCGACTACGACCAACTCCTGACGGCAGCCGTGGAAGGCGCGATCTCGAATGCCGGCGCTACCCGCCCGCTAACACTGTGGAAGTGGGGACGCGTGCACCAGGTGGACATCAAGCATCCCTTCTGGAGCCATTTCCCTGTACTGAAGCGCACGGCCGGCACGGGGAAGGTACCCATGTCGGGTGACGAAGAGACGGTCATGCAGGAGGCGCCGCCGCTTGGGCCCTCCGAGCGGCTCACCGTCGACTTCGCCAACCTGGATGGCAGCACTCTGGACATCGTGAACGGTGAGTCGGGAGACATCTTCGACCCTCACTTCAACGACCAGTGGGACGCCTATTACCACGGGCACACGTTTTCCCTGCCGTTTTCCGCAGAGGCGGTGCAGCGCGCCGCAGAACACCATCTACGATTAGTCCCGCAGTAGTCTGTCGACCTGGGTTTCGATGACCGTGACGGCTTGAAAGGGCGCGGCTTCAGCCGCGCCGATCTGCACAAACGGGACCGCCGGTAAGGCGCTGAGGTACGCTGCCTCAGCGGCTAAAGCCGATTGTCTCGATGGCCTCTTCGGCACGCTTGAAGGCGTGCCCTTCAAAGCAGAAGCCGTTGCAAAATTGTATGGCTTACCGTTGCTTGAAGCGGTCGAGGAAGCGGAAGACGAAGATACCAATCACCGCGTTGGCCAGCCCCGAGAGAGCCACGTGGCTCCAGCTCCACTGCAGGCCCTGGCGCAGCAGCCCATGTGCCACACCGTAATACACGCCCTCTTCCAGTCCGAAAAAGACGAACGTGATCAGGAAGCGCGAGCCGGGATTCTCCACGTCGATCTTCACGCCCAGGGAAGAAGCGAGGTAGCCGACGACGGTGAGCGCGATGCCGAACATCCCGAGATAGTGGTTGTAGCCGGCAAACAAATCCTGCAGCAGGCCGATGAAGCAGCCGGTGAGGCATCCGGTGACCGGGTTGCGGCGGGCAGTGGCAAAAAAAATCGTGACTAGGAAGGGAAGGTCGATGATCGGCATGAACCGGACCTTCACCGGAATGAAGACCTGAATCAGCACCGCGATCAGCGGGATGAAGATGATCGCCGGCCAGCTGAATTCATAGACCGATAGCTGCTCGCGAGACGTCAGGCTTCCGCGAAAGGGCATGGCGCGCGTGCTCATGGTTGCGGCTGGGCCCCTGGCGGAGGCGTGGTGGATGGCGCCGGCTCAGGCGAGGCGCTTGGCGGCGGTTCAGCAGCAGGCTTGGCTTTCTTCGGCGTAGGCGAATCATCGTAGTTGTCCACCACGCGCACCTTAATGGGCGGCGTGGTCCCGTTCGCTGGAGTTGCAGTCGCATCCGCTGAAGCGGGTGACCCTGTGCCGGTGGGCTCCGGCTTCGCCACAGGCGTGGTTCCGTTGGTCGCGCCGGCGGTTGCGCGCGGAGTGGTGAGGGTTGCCGGGGGCTTGCGTGCTCCTGCAACAGCCGGCTTGACCGTTCCTCCGCCGGTGTTGGCTCCGGCAGGTTTCGCTCCGGTCGTATTCGTCGACGGACGAGCAGCGCCTCCCGGCGCAGCGTTCGTGGTCGTGTCACCCGTAGCTGGCGTTCCGGCGGCCGCGGCTTTAGCATTGCCGGCGGCATCGACCCCAGTCTTGGTAGGAACCGTCGGCAGGCGCTCGGCAAGAATGTCGGAAGCGCGCAACGGCCCGAGTTCCTTCGCGTCCGGCATCTTCTCGGTGATCCGGGTGACGACCAGCACCTCTTCAAGCCGGTCGAGATGCGCGGCGGGAATGACACGAATATTCAGGAACAGATCTTTGCCGGGCTGCGCGGAGACGACGGTTCCGACCGGCAGGCCCTTGGGGAAGATGCGGTCGCCGCCGCTGGTGATGACCGCTTCGCCAGGCACGACCTTCTCGTCGCTCATGATGTATTGCAGAGTGGTCGCGCCATTCGCCGCGCCCTTCAGGATGCCTTGCAGCCGCGAGTCCTTCAGCGCTGCGCCCACTCCGCTGAACTGGTCGTTGATGGGCAGCACCTGCGACCACTCGGGCGCGACTTGCACGATTTTGCCGACGATGCCTGTCGGGGTGATCACGGCCATGTCGGTCTTGATGCCGTCGCTGGAGCCTTTGTCGATGTAGAGGATGCGCGACTGCTCGCTGCCGCTGGTGCCGATCACCTGCGCGGCGACGGTGGAGTCGACGTATTGCTCCTTAAAGCCGAGCAGCGCCTGGACTCGGCGCGCCATGCGCGCGTCTTCGTTGAGCCGCGCGTCTTCGATTTTCATGCGCTCGATCTCGGCGCGCAAGTCGCGGTTTTCGCGCCGCACGCCATGCAGGTAGAGGTAGTTGGTCCACAGGCCCTGCACCCACTCTTGGCTGTGCACGACGGCTTTCTCCAGCGGGGCCACGGCGGAGATGGCCCAGATGCGAATGAGGCGGGTGTCGCCGTCGTCGGTGGGCCGGCGCACTTGCACCGCAAGCGCGATGATCTGGGCGAACAGGATGGCCGCCAGGACGATCAGGTTGCGATAGCGGCCGAGGAAGGTATCCATACTGATGCGCGGCATGAGTGCCGTTGCTGGTCCCATGCTGCCGGGTTGTGATTCTAGCCGTCCTGCTACGTCGTGCGAGCTTGCCTAAGCTGCCCGCATAATAAAAATTGTCATCACGAGCGAAGCGAGGGATCTGCTGTCCGCGCGTGAGAAGCCACTACCCCAAGCTTCACCAGTTTGCCCCACTCCTCCGACAGATCACTCCACGTCGGATTTGTGCCCTCAATCAATGCTACCCGTCTCGCGCGGTCGCAGCTCTTTATTTCCTTCTCACGGGCAATCGCATTCCTCACGTAGTGAAAGCGTTCGAAGTATACGAGGCGATTGATTTTGTATCGCCGGGTGAATCCTTCGATGCGCCCTTCTTTATGCTCGCGAACGCGGCGCTCTATATCGTTCGTCACGCCCGTATAGATATGTCGCGACTTGCTCGACAGAATGTAAATCCAGAAGTGCCAGTTGCGGCTCATGGAGTCACCGGTTCAATGTCACTCGTGGGGACAGCAGATCCCTCGCTGCGCTCGTGATGACAATTTCGGAATACGGGACATCATTTCCTGCGTTCGCAGATCCTTCCGCCACGAACTCTAGTCAATCGATATCTTGCGCAGCAGTTTGAAGTCGTGCAGCATTTTTCCGGTGCCCAGAACCACGCTGCACAACGGGTCGTCGGCGATCGACACCGGCAAGCCGGTCTCTTCGCGGATTCGCTTGTCTAAATTTTTCAGCAGCGCGCCTCCGCCGGTAAGCACGATGCCGCGGTCGCTGATGTCGGCGGAAAGCTCGGGCGGGGTGCGCTCCAGCGCCACCCGAATCGCGTTCATGATCGTCGAGACGCACTCGCTGAGCGACTCGCGAATCTCGCTGTCGTCGATGGTGATAGTCTTGGGCACGCCCTCAATGAGGTTGCGGCCTTTGATTTCCATGGTGAGCGGCTTCTCCAGCGGATACGCCGAGCCGATTTCGATCTTGATCTGCTCCGCCGTGCGCTCGCCGATCAGCAGGTTGTACTTGCGCTTCAGGTAATTCATGATGGCTTCGTCCATCTGATTACCCGCCATGCGCACCGAGCGCGAATAGACGATGCCGCTGAGGGAGATGACCGCGATGTCGGTCGTGCCGCCGCCGATGTCGACCACCATGTTGCCGCTAGGCTCGGTGATGGGCAGGCCGGCGCCGATGGCGGCGACCATCGCCTGCTCGACCAGGTGCACTTCGCTGGCCTTGGCGCGATAGGCCGAGTCCATGACGGCGCGCTTTTCCACCTGCGTGATTTCGGAAGGCACGCCGATAACGATGCGCGGATGCACCAGCATCTTGCGGTTGTGCGCCTTCTGGATGAAGTAGTTCAGCATCTTCTCGGTGACCTTGAAGTCAGCGATCACGCCATCCTTCATCGGCTTGATGGCGACGATGTTACCGGGCGTGCGGCCCAGCATCTCTTTGGCCTCCTTGCCGACGGCTTCCACCTCACCGGTGTTCTTGTTGATGGCGACAATGGAAGGTTCGTTGACCACGATGCCTTTGCCACGGGCGTAGACCAGCGTGTTGGCCGTCCCGAGGTCTATGGCGAGGTCGCTGGAGAAGACGCTGAACAGCGACCGCATGTTGCTGAAGCGGGAAGAATTGCCATGAAAGCCGTTAGATGACATTACTCGCGAATTCTTTCTATGACGGAGTGGTACTTACAGTTTATGACACAAGCGGCGGGCAAGCGCACTCGACAAAAGGCCCTAGTTCCCGGGCGGCTGACGCGAAGATTTTTCAAGAAAGCGCCATAAGCTCGCATGCGCTGCGAGCGGCGCGGAAAGTCCTTCTCTCCCTACTTCATCAGCAGAATGGGGCTTTGGCGAGGGTCGCCCGCCAATCCAGAGTAACACCTGGCCCTCAGCCCTGAGAATATTACTAAAGGCGTAAACAGCGTTTGGTTGGAGGCGTCTGCTGTCCGCTTCCGAACGAGAAATGCCGAATCTGGACGAACGCTCGTGCAGCGTCGCCGGTTAGCCCGACCGCTATCGCCGTCATTTAAAGGCGGTTCTGTTGCGCAGACATTGGCCCCCGACGTGTAAGAACCAAGTTTCGGCCCAGCGCCGCAGGGAGAAGATGCATGCAAGGGCTCGTGCAAGACCTACGATTCGCCATCCGCCAGTTGCGCAAGAATCCGGGCTTCGCCCTGACGACGACGCTGACGCTGGCGCTGGGCATCGGCGCGACCACCGCAATCTTCAGCCTCATCAATGCCGTCCTGCTGCGGCCGCTGCCTTATCCCGAGCCTGACCGGCTGATGTACGTATCGGCGCTGGACCAATCGGTTGGCAAACGCGGCGTGCCGGAGAATATAAGCTACCCCGATTTCTTCGACTGGCGCGCGCGTAATCACTCGTTCGAGGCGATAGCCTGCTACCGTGAACAGGGCCGCACCCTCACCGGCAACGGCACGCCCCAGCAGTTGCAAACCTACATTGTCGCTTCCGATTTCCTGCGTGCGCTGGGCGTCAGGCCCATTATCGGTCGAGACTTCGTCCTCGAAGACGAGAAACCGGGAACACACGTCGCGCTGCTCAGTCACGAGACCTGGCTTTCGACCTTCGGGGGCTCGCCGGATATTGTGGGCCGCCCAATCACGCTCGACAGCACCAGTTACATGGTGATCGGGGTGATGCCTAAGGGCTTCCGTTTTCCGCTCGATGAGCCGACACCGGCGTTATGGAGCACGCTGGCGGACGATGCCGTCGATCCAGGTGCCAAGGATCCGCATCCGCTGACCACGCAGCGCGGCGCGGACCTGATCGAGACGGTTGGCCGCCTCAAGCCGGAGGCGACGATTTCCCAGGCGGCTGCCGATGTCAGCGTTATCGAGCAGAACCTGGCGGCGCAGTATCCCGAATCCAACAAGAAGTACACCGCCGCGCAGGTCGCGCCGGAGCTGGACAGCATGGTCGGCAAGAGCCGCGGAGCATTGGGGGTACTGTTCGCGGCGGTGCTCTTCGTGCTGCTGATCGCGTGCGTCAACGTCGCCGGACTGATGCTGGCACGCGCCTCGCGGCGGCGGCCGGAGATTGCCCTGCGCGCGGCCATGGGCGCGACGCGCTGGGAAATTGTGCGTCAGGTACTGGTCGAATCGGTTGTGTTGTCGCTTTGCGGCGGCGCGCTGGGCGTCGCGCTGTCAGTGCTGTTGTTGAGAACGATGCTGCGCCTGGTTCCGGAGAACCTGCCCCGCCTGGACCAGGTTTCTGTTGATGCGACGGTGCTGATGTTTGCCGCGGCAGCTTCCATCATCACCGGGCTGATCTTCGGTGTGCTCCCCGCCTGGCGAGCGTCGCGTCTGGACCCAGCGCTGGCCTTACGCGAGGGCACGCGCAGTGTCACTAGCGGCCGCGGACAGCATAGGTTGCATGATGCGCTGGTCATCGCCGAAACCGCGATTGGGCTCATTCTGCTGGTAGGGGCCGGCCTGCTTATCCACAGCTTTATTCGCGTGCTGAACGTGGAGCCCGGCTTCGACCCCCATAATGTACTCACCGCCCGCGTAAATGTGGTCGGCACGCAATATCCCGGGCTGAAGGGGCCGCAGTTTTACGACGATCTGCTGCCGCGCATCGCGGCGCTGCCTGGCGTGACCTCGGTTTCCGCCGGCACGCCCATTCCGCTGTCGAACAGCAACATCAGTATCGGCTTCACCATCGAAGGCCGTCCCGTCGCGCCGGGTGATGAACCCGAGGCACCTATGAGCATCATCATGCCCGGCTTCTTTCGGACCCTGCGCATCCCGCTCGTTTCCGGGCGCGACTTTCTGCCGACGGATGATTCCACGAATCCGGCGGTGGCGATTGTGAACCAGGCGTTCGCACGCAAGTACTTTCCTGGTGAGGACCCTGTCGGCAAGCGAATCAAGCCAGGCTTGAGTGACGACATCACCGACAGCCCGATGCGGCAGATCGTAGGCGTTGTGGGCGACGTAAAACGCCGCGGGATCACGGCTGAGATGCCGGCGCAGTACTATCTGCCCTTCAAACAGGCGATCGTTATGTCCCCGGCGCTCGTGATCCGAACTGCCGGCGACCCTCTCAGCATGGTCAGGCCGGTGCGCGACCAACTGGCACAGCTCGACAGCAATGTTCCGCTGTACCGCGTGACCACGATGCAGGATTATCTCTCTTTAGCCGCTGCGACTCCGCGTTTCCAGACCATGCTGATCACCAGCTTTGCCGTGCTGGCGCTGCTGTTATCCGCCATTGGGCTGTATGCCGTGCTGTCCTACATGGTGGCGCAGCGCACGCTGGAGATCGGCTTGCGCCTGGCGCTGGGCGCGCAACGCGACAATGTGCTCGCGCTCTTCCTGCGACGCGGCATGCTGCTGGCCGCGGCAGGGCTGGCGATCGGCATTTTCGTTTCGTTGCTCTTGACCCGTTTTATGCAGGAGATGCTGTACGGGGTCGGGCGCTTCGATCCTGTCACGTTCGTTGGTGTCAGTGCGCTGCTGCTGCTTGTCTCATTGCTGGCCAGCAGCGTGCCGGCCTATCGGGCGGCGCGGCTCGATCCCATGCGGACACTACGTGAGCAATAGGAAGAAATAGTGTGGCGCTTCAGCGCCGCTGTTCAGGCTGCACCGGTGTTTTCCCAAGCCGAGAAAAAGTCGCGGAGGAAACCGGACTGACGGCCGGCACTGCCCCGCGAGGAGGGCACGATGGCAAGAACCGAACGCATGCGCCAGGAGGTTCCGCAGTCCTTTGGGGTGGAGGATTTTGCGCGTCGGACCGCTGAAGGTTGGAAGTTGGTCGCGGTGGAGTGGCAACGAGAGCTGCCCGAGACGGACGAGACCGCTCAGGCGGAGGAGGTTCCTTTCGGACTGCAGATCGGCAACGACCCGTCACGGCTCGAGGTGAATCCGGCCGAGCAGGATGCCCTCTTTCTGATGATGGAGATGACCGTCCAGGAAGGGCCATACACCGACATCGCGGAGGAACTGAACCGCCGCGGCTACCGTACCCGCGAGGGATTCAAGTGGACGGCCGTGTCGGTCTTCCAGATGTTGCCACGGCTGATCGAGGTCGGACCGAAGATCTTCGCCACCCGCGAGTGGCAGCTGCGTAAATCGGCGGCCAAGCTCTAGCCTCCTTCTCCAGTTCAGCTTCACGTTCGTAATGGGGTAGAGGGCGCTGTCCGTTTTCGGACAGCTTTCGCGGACAAGGGACAGAACGCACGATATGGGTGTAAAAGCGATTCTTTTAACTCTCTGTGCACCTAGGGCTTACGTCGTCGTTGTAATGGTTCGCCATTTGCATTTAACTAAGCGCAATGGATATCGCACGCCCCGAAATTAAACGCCAGAAGCGCCGCCGGCAGATTCTCTGGTCGATAGCCGCGCTGGCGTTGCTGGTGGGAGTGACCGTGGGCATCTCGCGGCTGAAGCCGGCCGCGCCCACCGTCGACCGCAGCACCGTCTGGACCGATACCGTAAAGCGCGGGTCCATGTTGCGCCAGGTGCGCGGCTTGGGTTCGCTCATCCCCAGCCACGAAGACGTTCGCCAGATTCCCGCCGAGACGGAAGCCACCGTCATCCGCATCGACAAATTGCCGGGCTCGCAGGTGCAAGCCGGCACGGTGTTGGTCGAGATGGTGAACCCCCAGCTCGAGCAGGAGGCGCTCGACGCGCAGTTGCAGATGAAGGCCGCCGAAGCCGAATACCAGAGTCTGAAGGTCAAACTCGACAGCGACCTGATGACCCAGAAGGCCGGCGCCGCCACCGTCAATGCCGACTACAGCGAGGCGCAGCGCAAGGCGCAGACCGACAAGTCGCTCTACGAACTCGGGGTCATCTCCGGCCTGCAAGAGAAGGCGTCGGAAGGCAAGGCGGAAGAGATGACCACGCGCGACAAGATTGAAGACCAGCGCCTCAAGATCAACGCGGAGGCGATCAAGTCGGAGCTGGCGGTGCAACAGGCGAAGGTTGAGCAGATGCGCGCCCTGGCCGAGCTCAAGCAGAAGCAGCTGCAGCGGCTGAAGGTGCAGGCCGGAGTGGATGGTGTGTTGGTCGAGATGCCGCTGCAGGTGGGGCAGCACGTGCTGCCCGGGACCGAGCTGGCGAAGATCGTGCAGCCCAACCATCTGATGGCTGAACTGAAGATTCCCGAGACGCAGGCGCGGGACGTGCAGATCGGGGAGCCCGCTTCGGTCGATACCCATAACGGGGTGATCGCCGGCGAGGTTAGCCGCGTCGATCCCGCGGTACAGAACGGTACGGTCACCGTCGACGTGAAGCTGACCGGCGAATTGCCGAAAGGCGCGCGTCCGGACCTGAGTGTGGACGGCACCATCGACCTGGAGAAGCTGGACAACGTGCTCTACGTCGGCCGGCCCGCATTCGGACAGGAAAACAGTACCATCTCGATGTTCAAGCTCGATCCGAACGGCAACGCCGCTTCACGTGTGCAGGTGAAGACCGGCCGCGCCTCGGTCAACCAGATCGAGATCGACTCAGGACTGAAGGAAGGCGACACGGTAATTCTGTCCGATATGTCGAGGTGGGACAACACGGACCGGGTGCGGCTGGAGTAAGGACCCTGTTCGCTGCCCGCTATTCGCTTTTCGCCAAATTGCGGCGTGGTGTCCGTAACAAGGCCGCAAGCGGGTCTGGCACATAGGGAGAGCGACGCGCGACTAAACCGAACTATTGATCCAGGGGCTTCGTAACTAGTATCGGCTGGACTGAAACTCTGGCGAAGAGCGAAGAGCGAAGAGCGAAAAGCGAACAGCCACCAGCGAATTTCTAAAGGCGAGAAATACATATGAGCACTGCGGCACTTCCGCTGATCGAAATCGAGAACCTTACCAAGGTCTTCTACACCGACGAGGTGGAAACCCATGCCCTCTCCGGTGTGCACCTCACGATCAACAAAGGCGAGTACGTGGCCATGTCGGGCCCCTCGGGCTGCGGCAAGTCGACGCTGCTCTCCATCATTGGACTGCTCGACACGCCCACGGCCGGCAATTACCGGCTGAATACACAGCCGGTCGAGAACCTGGACTTCAGCGACCGCTCGCGTATTCGCAATCGCGAAATCGGCTTCATCTTCCAGAGTTTTAACCTCATCGGCGACCTCACCGTATACGAGAACGTCGAACTGCCGCTCACCTATCGCGACGGGATGCCTGGCGCCGAACGCAAGCGCCGCGTGCTCGATTCGCTGGAGCGAGTGGGCATGGCGCATCGGCTGCGGCACTATCCCTCGCAGCTCTCCGGCGGTCAGCAGCAGCGCGTGGCCGTGGCGCGCGCCCTCGCCGGCTCGCCGTCGATCCTGCTCGCCGATGAGCCTACGGGCAACCTCGACTCTCGCAACGGTGAAGCCGTGATGGAGCTGCTGCAGCGGCTGCATCGCGAGGGTTCGACCATCTGCATGGTGACCCACGATCCCCGCTTTGCCGCGCATGCTCAGCGCACCATTCACCTGTTCGACGGCAAGGTCGTCGCCGAGGGCGAAACGCCCGAGCTGCTGGTGGGAGCCCCGTAGAGGAGTGCCAATGAACTGGTTTCGCGACCTGCGGTATGCTCTGCGTCGCCTGGGGAACGCGCCGGGGTTTACCGTCATCGCGGTCCTCACCTTAGCGGTCGGAATTGGCGCCAGCGCAGCCATCTTCTCCCTGATCGACGCATTCTGGCTGCGACCGCTCGCCGTTTCTCATCAGCAGGAACTGGTTCGCCTCTTCTCCACCACGCAGCAGCAACCGGAAGGACTCTTCTCGTACGCGGAATTTCAGGCCATTCAGCAGAATGTGCGCTCGCTGAAGAGCGTGGTTGCAATCGGCCGCCGCGGTATCAGTGCGCCGCGACCCGATGGCTCGCTGCAGGAGTTGTACATCAACATCGTCTCTCCAAATTTCTTCGAGCAGCTTGGGGTGCAGCCGGTCGCCGGCCGCGCTTTGAGCTCGCGCGACCAAGCCATGCTGCAGAACACGCCGGTGGTCATGCTGGGATACGGTTTCTGGCAGCGGCAATTCGCCGGCGATCCCGCGATCGTCGGCAAATCGCTGACGCTGGTGCGTGACGACACGCGGATTCCGGTACAGATTGTCGGTGTGCTGCCGAGCGCCTTCCGCGAGGTGGAAAACGGAATGGACCGCGACGTGTGGGTGCCGGAGCAGACGTGGCTCATGCTGGCCCGGCAAGAACCGCAGGATTGGGGTTTCCGCCGGTTCAACCTGCTGGGACGGCTGGCGCCGGGCGCGACCGTCGCGCAGGCACAGTCGGAGATGAGCAGCATCGCGCGCTCCCTCGAGTTAAGTCATCCTCAGGAGAATCACAATCGCTCCATCAGCGTTGTCGGTGATTTGCGATACCGGCTGCATAACGCCGGCGCCACCGGCGCCTTGCTGTTCGCGGTCGTGGGACTCGTCGTCCTGCTGTGCGTGGTCAATGTAGCCAATCTGCTGCTTGCGCGCGGCTTGTCGCGCAGCAGGGACGCCGCTATTCGCGTGGCCCTGGGCGGTTCGCGCGCCAACGTGTTCCAGCAATCGCTGGTAGAGAACTTGTTGCTGGGCGTCTTCGCGCTGGGAGCGGGCTTGTGTATCGCAATGGCCATCGCCGCCGTGCTGCCTCGCATTCTTGCGCGCATGCTGACCGGCCCGGCACTGCTCGATCTTCCGCCCGACTCGGCGATTGCCTTTCGCACCGACGCGCGCGTCATCGCCTTCGCTTGTGTTCTGACGGTGCTAACGTTCATCGCGCTGGCCTGCGCGCAACTATGGCAACTTTCGCGCACGGAGATGCTGGAAATCGTGCGCAGCGGCGGCTCGCAGCGCAATCTTGGGGGTAAGGCGCCGCGCTTTCGTCGCGCCCTGCTCTCGGGACAAATTGCGATCTCGCTGATGCTGCTGATTGCGACCGGGGTTCTGGTCCGCAGCTTTGTTAATACCCAGACCTCCTCCGTCGGGCTCACGCGAAATAACGTGCTGGTTGCCTTCTGCGCGGTGCCGACGAAGAATGGCAAAGCCAAGAACCAGGAAGCGATTCATCAACTGGCCGCGCTGCCCGGCGTCGAGCAGGTGGCCTACGCCATCCGCTCGCCCCTGATGCTCTCGGAAGGCGGCATCGCGCAAAAGGTATCGCTGCCTGATCACCCCGACCTGCGCGAACCTATCGAGATTAAGTACAACGATGTGAGCTCGAATTACCTTGCCGTCACCGGCACGCGCATCCTCGCGGGCCGCGGCTTTGTCCCGCAGGATGATGTCAGCGGCCCTCCCGTGGTGGTCATCAATCGCACGATGGCGCGGCGCTACTGGGGACAGCGTGATCCTATCGGCCAGACGATTCGTCTCTCGTCGCCCCAAATCGACGCTCGTATCGCAGGCGTCGCCGAAGATGCGCCAATCAATGCGATCGGTGAGCTGCCGGAGCCCTACATCTACATTCCGTATCGGTTCACGGAGTATGGGGAGATCACCTTCCTGGTTGCCTCGCAGCAGGACGCGATGACGCTGGCGCAACCCGCGCGCGACATCCTCGTCCACATCGATCCCCAGTTCGGCCCGGCGATGGTCACTTCGATGAACGAGCTGTTCCAGTACTCCGCGTCGAACTATCGTGTTGCCGCGGTGCTGGTCACCGCGCTGGGCGTGATCGGGTTGTTCTTGACCGTGGTGGGACTCTCCGCTTTCCTGATGTTTCGCGTGCAACAGCGCACCGCGGAAATTGGGTTGCGCATGGCGCTGGGATCGACGCGCAGCGAGGCCGCCATGCTGGTGTTTCGTGAGACGCTGCGCGCCACAATGATCGGCGCTATCGCCGGAATACCGCTGGCGCTGGTAGGGGTGCACCTGGCCTCCTCGGCGCTGTTCGGGGTTCGACCCTTCGACCCGCTATCGATCTTCGGCGCATTGCTTGCGATGGCGGTGATCACCGCCGCGACCGCCCTGTTGCCGGCGCGGCGCGCCGCCGGGCTGGAGCCCATGCAAGCGCTTCGTTACGAATGAGGATGTATTGATGCGTCTGCCACAGGACCTTCGCTACGCTTTGCGCCAGCTGCGCAAGAACCCTGGTTTCACGGCCATCGCTGTGTTGACGCTGGCGCTGGGTATCGGCGTGAACGCCGCGATGTTTGCCGTCGTCGACGCGGTGTTGCTGCGTCCGCTGCCCTTCGCCCATCCCGAGCAGATCGTGCTGATGAGCGAAGCGGGCAAGAACGACATCGTACCCAGTAACTCGGCACTGCCCAACGTCCGGGACTGGCGCTCGCAGAGCCATTCGTTCGAGGATATCGGCTGGTACACGGTCGGGCTGCGCGGAGTTAATGTCCGCGATTTTTCCGATTTCATCCCAATTGTCTTCAGCAGTCCGAATCTGTTTTCGGTGCTGCACGTCCAGCCGACCAGCGGCCGCAGCTTTCTCGCGTCGGAAGAGGAGAACGGCAGGAACCAGGTTGCCGTAATCAACGCTGCCGCGTGGGATAAGTTCTTCGGCAAAGATCCCAACGCCATTGGCCGGACTGTGAAAGTCGGGGAAACGGTTTATACAGTCATCGGGATCATGCCTGCGGGTTTCACGTTTCCAGCCACCGGAGACGGCCCGGTGGTCTGGACACCGCTGGTCGCGACGCCGCTATATCTGGAGCGCGATTCGCGCACACTCACGGCAGTGGGACGCCTCAAGCCAGGCGTCTCGCCGCAAGCGGCGCAAGCCGAGCTTTCCGGCATTCAGGCCAACCTGGCGCGGGCGTACTCAAAGCTTGACCTTGATCGGCGCGTCCTGGTGGAACGCTATCGCGACGTGCTGACCGGCAATGTGCGTCCCGCTCTGCTGGCGCTGCAGTTTGCCGTGCTGGCAGTGTGGCTGATCGCCTGCGCCAATGTCGCCGGCCTTTTGCTCTCGCGCACCAGCGGTCGCCGTCGCGAAATCGCTATCCGCAGTGCGCTCGGCGCTGCCCAGGGGAGACTTGTCCGGCAGTTCATGACCGAGAGCCTGCTGCTTGCCTTCACCGGCGCCGCTGCCGGTCTCGCGCTGGCCTACGGCTGTGTGCGCCTGTTGCGCTTCTATCTCGACCTGTACCTGCCGTTCTCCAGCCACATCCAGATAGACGCGCAGGTTGTAGTCGCGCTGATCGGCTTTTCGATGCTCTCCGCTGTGCTCTTTGGGCTTGTTCCCGCGCTGCAGGCGGCGCGCGCTCCTGCCCAGGAGGCCCTGCGCGAGGGAACGCCGGCCGCCGGCACTGGACGCCGTCAGCGTTACTTCCGCGACGCCCTCGTTGTAGGCGAGATCGCGCTCTCGCTGCTGCTGCTGATCTCGGCTGGATTGCTGCTCCGCAGCCTGCTGGTGTTGCGTAGTCGTCCGCTCGGTTTCGTCCCATCGAAGCTGGTCATTGCCAGCGTCCTGCTGCCGCATTCCGATTCCGGCATCTTTGGACAGGCAAGCAAGTACGCCGGCAAGGACTTGAACCAGGTGTTCTATGCGCCGCTGCTCGATCGCCTGCGGCAGATTCCCGGCATCACCGACGCGGGACTGATGACCTCGTTGCCGTTGCAGAACAACTTCCAGGTCGGCGGTTCGTTCGACATCGTAGGCCGCGCCAAAGATCCGGCAAACAAGACAATTGCCGCCGTTCGCGCGGTCAGCCCTAATGTCTACCGCTTGCTTAACGAACGATTGCTGAAAGGGCGGCTGTTCACCGACAACGATGCTCCCGGCGCTCCCGCTGCGGCGGTGGTAAACCAAGCGTTTGTAAATGCCTACTTCCATGACGAAGACCCGATTGGACATCAACTGCGAATGAGCGACAAAGAGGGTCCGCACGCCGTGGCCACGATCGTCGGGGTCGTGGAAGACACGAATCAGACGACGCTCTCCGCGCCCGTGCAGCCCGAGGTCGACCTGTCCTACTTGCAGCTCACGCCACAGGATGAGCTGACGCCGTATCTCACCGGATCGTTCACCAATCTGGTGTTGCGCGTCAGCGGCAATACCGACGCGGTGCTGACCGCGCTGAGCAAAGCGCTGCGCGACTTCGATCCTGACCTGGTAGTGCTGAAGAGTGAAACCATGCAGGAGTTGGTGGACACCTCGCTGGGCAGCCAGACCCTGGCCGTGCGCCTGCTGTGGATCTTTGCCGGCGCGGCGCTGCTGATTTCTATCGCCGGAATTTACGGTTTGCTGGCCTACAACGTGAGCCAGCGCACGCGCGATATCGGCTTGCGCATGGCGCTGGGCGCGACACGCTCCAACGTGGTCGGGTTGGTGCTGCATCATGCGCTGATTCTGCTGGGCGTTGGGGTTGCCGCGGGAGTTATCGCTGCGGTTTCTATCTCGAGCGTGCTGCGCAGCTTTTTGTACGGCGTGGTTCCGTACGATGCATCGACCATCGTCGCCGTGTCGGTGCTGTTGCTGGGCTGCGGCGTGCTCGCCAGCTATATTCCAGCGAGGCGGGCGTCGCGCATCGATCCGATGAAGGCGTTGCGATGGGAGTAACCCGGCAGTTGGTATTTGGTAGTTGGCATTTGGCAACCATTACCAAGCGGATGGTTTGGCCAATTGCCAAATGCCAAACACCAACTGCCTGATGGCGGACAAAACGAAACTGAGCATGATCACACTCAAGAACGTCGAACGCAGCTACAAGACCGGAGCGGGCCAGACCTGGGTCCTGCGCCGCATTGACCTCACCATCCAGGAAGGCGAGTTCGTCACCATCATGGGACCCTCGGGAGCAGGGAAGTCTTCACTGCTGAACGTGCTGGCGTTGCTGGACGATCAATGGGCCGGCGAGTACTGGTTCGGCGAGCAGCCCGTGCACCTGCTGAAGCGCAAGGAGCGCGCCGAGCTGGCCAAGCGCAAAATCGGCATGGTGTTCCAGAGCTATCACCTGCTCGACGACCTCACCGTGCAGGAGAACATCGACTTGCCGCTGTCCTACAAAGACATTCCTCGCGGCCAACGGCAGGGCATGGTTGCCGAAAGTCTCGATCACTTCCAAATCGTCGCCAAGAAAGACCTGTATCCCAACCAGCTCTCCGGCGGACAGCAGCAGCTGGTGGGCATTGCGCGCGCCGTCATTCATAAGCCGGCGCTGTTGTTGGCCGACGAGCCTACCGGCAACCTGCATTCCAGCCAGGCCAAAGAGATTATGGAATTATTCGCCCAACTGAACCGCCAAGGCACGACCATTGTGCAGGTCACGCACTCGGAGGTAAACGCCTCCTATGGCTCTCGCGTTATCCAGATGAAGGACGGCTGGCTGGTGAGCGACACCGGCAATCCGGCGCTGGCGGAGAGCGGGGAGGCCGTGCGTTCATGACGGACCAGGACGGGCAGTCCCACAATGTGGCATCGAAACAGACGCTCGGGTCATTGAAGCGAGGGTGGCGGGCGGCGGAGTTCGTGTTGGCCCTTCTGCTTTGCGCTCAGCTGATGTTCGCCCAGACGCAGCAGGAGATGCCGAATGCCCCCACACCGCAGGCGCCCCCGGTCTCGGCGCCTCCAACTAACAACCTGCATATCCGCACTCCGGCAAGTCTGGCGATTCCGCACTCGAATAATCCCATCGAGGCGTATGCGCCCAGTTCAGTGCCCAAGCCCGATCTGGCGAACTCGTCGCGCCTGCAGCAACTCATCCGCGACGGCAAGCTCTCCATCTCTCTGCAAGACTGCATTGACCTGGCGCTGGAGAACAATCTCGACCTGGCGATTGCCCGCTACAACCTGCCCATCGCCGACACCGACATCCAGCGCACCCAGGCGGGCGGTTCGTTCCGCGGCGTCAATGCCGGCGTTGTGCAGGGCACGCCCGGCGGCGGCGTAGGCGGCTTTGGCGCAGGCGCTCCAGGCGCGGGCGCGGGCGGCACCACGGGCGGCGCGGGTGGCGCGGGCGCAGGCGCATCCGGCCTGGTGCAGTCGACGCTGGGCATCGGAACACCGGTGCCGTCGTTTGACCCGATTCTTGTAGGAAGCGGCGGCGTCGAGCACCAGACCCTTCCGCTGGCCAACCTGCAACTGTATGGCGTGCCCGAATTGCAAACCAATATCGGTTCGGCAAATTTCAACCTGAGCCAGGGGTTCGCAACCGGAGCGACGTACAGCTTTGAGTTCGACAACAACCGGGCGACGACGAACAGTATCTTCAGCAGCCTGAGCCCGCAGACGCAAAGCGTATTTCGCTTTACTCTCGTGCAGCCGCTGCTCGCCGGCTTCGGCTTTGGGCCCAACCTGCGCTTCCTGCGCATCGCCAAGAACGACAAGAAAATTTCCGATATCGCCTTCAAGATGCAGGTGATCGCGACCGTCACGCAGGTGGCCAACATCTACTGGGACCTGGTCAGCGCCTACCAGGAAGAAATAGTGAATGAGCAGTCGTTCGCTTTCGCCCAGCAGAGCCTGGAGAACGCGAAGAAGCAGCTCCAGCTTCAGGCCATACCGGCGATGGACGTGATGCGCGCCGAGGCCGAGGTTTCCAAACGCGACCAGGACCTCACCGTTGCCAAGACCAACCTGCAGTTGCAGGAATCGCTGATGAAGAATGCGCTGACGAAGAACCTGGATGATCCGGCGCTGGAGTCGATGCCAGTGATTCCCACCGACCGCCTCGACACCGTGCAGGAGATTCCCGAGCGGCCGGCCGAGGAATTGATCGGGCAGGCGCTGCAGGACCGGCCCGAGCTCTCGGAAACGCAAATCGACCTGAACAATCGTGAGATCACGCGGAAGGCAGCCACCAACGCCCTGTTGCCGACAGTCAATCTTGTGGGCTTTTACGGTGGCCAGGGGCTGGCGGGTCAGCGGAGTCCATTCTTCGTCGAACCATTCACCGCTCTGGTGCCGACTAACTGGTTTGGCGGGCTGGAGAACGCCTTCAACAATTCTTCGCCCGACTATTACTTTGGCCTCAGTGTGAACGTGCCGATTCGAAATCGTGTCGCCAAAGCTGACCAGTATCGTTCGGAGCTGGAGTATCGCCAGGCAGAGCTGCGAGAGCAACAACTGAAGAAGCAGATTCGCATCGAGGTACGTAACGCGGAGTACGCGCTGGAGCAGGGGCGAGCGCGCGTGGATGCCGCCCGCAAGGCGCGCGACCTGGCCCAGAAGACGTTCACCATTATGCAGAAGGAGCAGGACTTGGGCGCGGGCTCCAGCTTCCAGACGCTGACTGCGCAGCGCGATCTCGCGCTGGCCGAGTTGGACCTGGTCAATGCCACCACCGCGTACCAGAAATCGAAGCTCGAGCTGCAGCGCGCCACCGGAACCACTCTGGAGGAGAACCATATCGAGCTTCAGGCTGCCGTCGATGGGACGGCCCACTAGGAGATTACTTGCCACGCACACCAAGTTATGCCGAACGATCGCGTGACACAGCCACGGAATCGCGTGAGCGGCAGCGCGCCGGGCGCATCCTTGCCGCCGACGATCAGCCGCACATACTGGAGGCGCTGGAACTCCTGTTGCGTCCCGCCGGGTTCGAGGTGGACACAGCGAAGTCGCCGGCTGCGGTCCGAGATTCGCTGGCCAGCGAGTTCTACGACGCTGTGCTCATCGACCTGAATTACACGCGCGACACCACCTCCGGCCAGGAAGGTCTGGACCTGCTCTCGGAGATCGTCGCGCAGGACAGCAGCCTCCCGGTTATCGTAATGACCGCCTGGGGCAACGTGGGACTCGCAGTGGAGGCCATGCGACGTGGGGCGCGCGATTTCATTCAGAAGCCCTGGGAGAACGAGCGCCTGCTGGCCATTTTGCGCACCCAGGTGGAGTTGCACCGCGCCCTGCAGCGCACACAGCAGCTTGAGGCCGAAGCGCGCCTACACCGCGCCGAAGGACGTCCCGAGTTCATCGCCAGCGCCCCGTCGATGCAGCCGGTCTTGCAGACCATCGCGCGCATCGGTCCCTCCGACGCCAACGTTCTGGTCACCGGCGAGCACGGCACCGGCAAAGAAGTCGTCGCGCAGACGCTGCACGCGCTTTCTCCACGCGCCTCCATGCCGCTGGTCGCCGTCAACACCGGAGCGCTGCCGGAGGGAACCTTCGAGAGCGAGCTCTTCGGCCATGTCAAAGGCGCCTTCACCGACGCGCGCATGGACCGCATCGGCCGCTTCGAACTGGCCGACAATGGCACCATTTTTCTCGACGAGATCGGCAATGTGCCCATCCGCCAGCAGGCGAAGCTGCTGCGCGTACTGGAGACTGGTGAAATCGAACGCGTGGGCTCTTCGCGTACCAAGCGCATCGACGTTCGTGTGATCTCGGCCACCAACATCAACGTGCAAGAGGCGATCGCTGCCGGCCAATTCCGCGAGGACCTGCTCTTCCGGCTCAATACCGTCGAGATCCACGTTCCTGCGCTGCGCGAGCGCCGTGAAGACATCCCCGCGCTTGCCGCACACTTCCTGAAGCGCTACGCTGTCCGATATCGGTCGCCGGTGACCGGCTTTGCTGCTCCTGCGCTGCAAGCCATGATGCAGTACGGCTGGCCGGGCAATGTGCGCGAGCTGGAGCACACCCTGGAGCGCGCCGTGCTCATGTCGCATAGCGAGGAGATCCAGGTTTCCGACCTCGGGCTTAGCGTCCAGCAGCGCCCGCAGGGACTGAACCTGGAGGAGCTCAGCATCGAAGAAGTCGAAGGCATTCTGGTGCGTAAGGCGCTGCAGCGCTTCCACGGCAACGTGAGCCAGGCGGCGGAGGCGCTGGGCCTGAGCCGCGGCGCGCTGTACCGCCGGATGGAACGTTATGGCATCTAGCTCGGGCGGCGAGCCCCGAACGGCGCTCCGATCGGGTGCACCGCCTGCGCTCGAGGACGACTCCGGGCTGATCCGGCTGCATCCGGAAGCGCGGGGCGACGAACGACACCCGCATCTCACCAAACACGCACCCGAGTCCGGCCGCCGTCGCCTGAAGATCCTCTACGAAAAACGCATTGCCCTGTTCGCGATTCTGGCCTCGCTGCCGGGCATGGTTTTCGGCACGACCCTTATCTGGACCCACTCCTGGACGCAAGACGTCAAAGTCTCGTTGACCATTCTGGAGTTCTTTCTCTGGCTGGTGCTTACGCTGGCGCTTCTCGACCAGATCGTAAGACCGTTGCAGACCCTGACCAACGTTGTAGGCGCGTTGCGCGAGGAAGACTATTCTTTTCGCGCTCGTGGCGCCGCTCCAAACGATGCCATGGGAGAGTTGGCTCTGGAGATCAACGCGCTGGCCGACATCCTTACCGAGCAGCGCCTGCAGACGATTGAGGCTACCGCGCTGCTGCGCCGCGTGGTCGAGGAGATCGACGCGCCGCTGTTCGCCTTCGATCCCGAGCATGTCCTGCGACTGGTGAACGCCGCCGGCGAACGTTTGCTGCAACAGCCCGCCGCCCGCCTGCTGGGCAAGACTGCCGGCGAGCTGGAGCTGAACGCCTGCTTCGAAGCGGCCAATGAGACGCTGGTCGCGCTGCCCTACTCGGCGCCCAATGCGCGCTGGATGCTGCGCAAGAGCTCCTTCCGGCAGAGCGGCGTGCCCCACTCGCTGATCGTGCTATCCGATGTGAGCCGCGCCCTGCGCGAAGAGGAACGCAGCGCCTGGCAGAAGCTGATCCGCGTGCTCGGCCACGAACTCAACAACTCGCTGGCGCCCATCATCTCGATTGCCGGCAGCCTCTCGTCACGCCTGCCGCTCCCCGAGCTGCCGGAAGTGCAAAACGCGGACTTCCAGCGTGGGTTGGGCATCATCGAATCGCGCACCGCATCGCTGCATCGATTCCTGCAGTCCTACCGCAGGCTGGCGCAGATGCCTTCGCCATCACTGAAGCCGGTTGCCGCACAGCCGCTCATGGAGCGCGTGGCCGCGCTCGAGACTCGCCTGCCGGTCGCCATATCGCCCGGCCCCGACATCGTCCTGATGATCGATCCCGATCTCATCGAGCAGATGCTGATCAACCTCGTCCGCAACGCCGTCGATGCCGCACTCGAGCAGTCGCAATCGCACGGTGGCCAGCCCAGCGTCACCATCCGCTGGGAGCAGGGCCACGAGCGAGTCATGCTTATCGTCGAAGACAACGGGATCGGACTGCTCAATCCCAGCAATGCGTTTGTGCCGTTCTATACCACCAAGCCGGGGGGCTCGGGCATTGGCCTGGTGCTTTCGCAACAGATCGCGGAAGCGCACGGCGGCGCGATCGAGTTGACCAATCGTCCGGATGCGCGAGGATGCAGGGTGCGGGTGAGCCTGCCGTACCGGCAGGGGTAAGCTGGATTCGTCAGCAATCAGAGGCCATGAAGAATTCAGGAATCCTTGCTGTTGTGCTGTTTGCTCCGATGCTGATTCTCGGCCAGAGCAGGTTTGCAAATTTCCCTTCTGCCAACCGCAGCACGTCTCCCGACGGTCGTTTCACTCTCACCAATTCAGGCTGCGTACAAGATTGCAAGAAGGCGGATCGGACGCTCTGGTTGACGAACAACATCAATGGCGTCAAGAAGGGGCTCTTGACCATCGAACGGAACGCTCGAATTGGATGGGCTCCGTCCGGGAACACATTCTTTCTCAATGACGATTCAGGCAGCAATGTCGCCGAGGGGTATCTGTACTTCCCAGCCGAGGGCCGCCGCGAGAACATCGGCGACATGATTTACCAGAAGTTTCCGGGTGACCGCCGTTTTGCACGCAATAGTCACCATTATGTAAATGCGTTGTACTGGATCGATACGCACACCGTACTCGTGAAGCGTTCTGGCCATGTCGATGAGGCCGGTGGACCTGAGTTCACTGTTTGTTACCGTGTAACTACATCGGGCGAAGTGTCGCGCTTATCCGAGTCTGATAAAGAGGGAAACCCCTGCAGTGTAGAGTGACTATTCGAACAGGTTTTCCTTGACCAGCTTTTGCCCGGCCAGGCCGCAATAGCCTCCCCAAACGGCCATGGCGGCGATCAGCGCGAGCACGAAGATCGGCGCTCCTACATAAAATGCAGAAAAATCGGTGGTGATGGGAACGCTGCTCAGCAGGTCGGCGGTGAAGATTCCTACCGCCAGCGCGACAAAGCCAAAGCGCAGCACGACAAATGCTGCGATGCCGTAGACGGCGATCCATGTCGGCACGGTCAGAAGAAAATGGTGCTCGCCATAGGACTTGACGAGTGTCCAGAAGGCAACAAACGCCAGCGCCGCCAGCCACGGCTTGCGCAGCACAACTCGAAACACAAACATCAGGAAAAAGAATACTAGGGTAATTTGCACCGACAAGGCAGCGTGCGCGAAGCAGGCGCCTATGATTTGCCGCGGGCCCAGAAGAAACTCGGGGGAAGGCAGGTCGGGTTCAGCGTGAATATGCTGCAAGGCCAGGCGAGCTGTCTCGATGATCAGTACCCAACTGATCCCCAGGATCACCCCAAACAGGACGTCGCGGCCTACCAGCGGATCGCGCACTCGTCCCGACATCAGGCGCGACCACGAAATGATGGCGTGCGGCCAGTGCCGGCGAACGTATGGCTCGATGGCAACATAAACAATGTAGAAGACGGCGGAGATAAAGATGGCGCCGCTACTGGCCAGAATGAAAAGTCCGAACGAACCCAGGCTGGGAATGAAATGCGCAGTAAACAGCCACAGCAGCATCTCCAGCGCGAAGATCAGCAGTCCCAGCCGGATCGCTCCCCTCGAATCGCTCCTTTGCTGAACGTAATTGTGGCGGGCCAGCCAGATAGCGCCTGCCAGAAGAATCAGCACAAAAAACACCAGCAGCACCGGCGATGCCTTGGCCCACCGGCCTTGGGATTTTTCGGCGACCATGCGGTCGGGTTCGGTCCAGTCGCCGATAAGCTCGAAGAACACCGGCTTGCCGTGCCAGCTGGCCGCCTCGACCCGCAGAGGCATCGAGCTTCCCGGCCAAATGCCGGTCCAGGCGGCGCGCGCGTCGGATGCCCCCAGCGAATTCCACATCGGCGTGGCTGGCTGGAATTTCGCCATATCGAGGCCGGCAAGCGCGAACAGTTGTTTCCAGTCGTACGGCTGCGGCGACAGATTTGTGCTGTCCTTTTCTTGCTGCGGCGGAATCGCCGTGAACCGCACCAGCCTGCCTTGCGGATCGAGTGAAACCGCGGTCATCCCCGACAATGTGGGAGGAGGATCATCGAGGCTTATGAGTCCCGGCGTCAACAGGTTGCTCTTGTACTCAGTCGCCAGCAGATAGTCAGGACTCTCACGGCGCCAGAAGATGATCAGCGCGGGGCGGCTTCGGTAGACGCGGTCCCAATTCGGGTGCTCGCCGCCGGCATGGTCGAGATATTCGAGGTAGTCGTCCCGGTAAGACAGACCGTTGGCCGCATCGGCCGGCGCTGAGCTATAGCCAAGCTGCCGGACGACGTCGCGGGCGCGTTGTTGCAGCACCTCAGTCGAATAGGGGAGGTCCATGGCGGCCGTGGCACTCGTCTTCGACCCCATGATGAAAAAAGCAATCAGTCCTGCCAGCGCGGCGGCCACGGCAAACAATGCGGTGCGCACTGGCATGCCCGCGGTCTCACCGGCGGCGGCTACCAATTGCGGCGACGGAGTTTCACCCGCCGCCAGTGCGGCTGCCAAGGGATCGCCTCCCGGCAGCGCCGCCGAAACCATCAGCGCCGACGCGGGCCGTTCTTCCGGCTCCTCTGCCAGGCAACGCAGGATGGCGCGCTCCACCGTTGGATCCATGTCGCGCACCAGCGTCGACGGCCGATGCGGCGTGCTGGTGCGCCGCACCCGCATGATCTCGTCGCGCGTGTAGCCCATGAAGGCGGGTTTGCCGGTGAATAGCTCGTACAGCACAAGGCCGAGCGAGTAAATATCGCTGCGCTCAGTAACTTCTTTGCCCGAGAGTTGCTCCGGCGCCATGTACGCAGGGGTGCCACTGCGCACGTCTTCGATTTCGTGGGCCACTCCGGCAAGGCCGAAATCCATAATGAGGATCTCTCCACGCCCGTCGAGCATGATGTTGGAAGGCTTCAGGTCCCGGTGCAGCACGCCCTTATCGTGCGCGGCGGCGAGGCCGGCGCAAATCTTACGCGCGATCTCCAGCGCCTTGTCCGGCGGCAGGCGACCGATGCGGCGCAACAACGACGACAAATCTTCGCCGTCGATGTACTCCATCGAGAGGAATACTTGATTGTCCGATTGCCCGATGTCGTAAACCCGGCACACGTTGGGATGCGAGATGCGGCGGGCAATGCGCACTTCATTGCGGAAGCGCTCCAGAGTTTGCTCGTCGCTGACAGCCTCGGGGAGGAACTTGAGCGCGACGGCCTGGCCCAGGCTGAGGTCGTCGGCGCGATAGACTTCGCCCATGCCGCCGCGCCCCAGCAGCGAGATGACGCGATAGCGGCCGGCTACCAGCATGCCGGGGACGAAGCGTCCCTCCTGCGGCGAGGAGCTGCTGGAGATGGGGCGATGGTGGGGCGACGCGGGCGGCGGAGGCGGCGCAGCGTACGCGGTTTCGGCCAGCGTAGGCGAGTCGGTTTCCCCCGATACCGTCGGAATGCGGCTGCCGCATTGCGCGCAGAACGGCTTCGCCTCCTCGACTTGGGAACCGCATCGATTACAACGCTGCATTGAGTGGACTCACCGTGGGAGTTTCAGCGGCGCGGCGCCGCCTTCGAATGTACGGCTATATTACAGCGAATGGATGGGTGGCCGTCTGTTCACGTTGCGGCTCTCCAGGCCGATGCGCTTCGAAATCGTGGCTAGTTCGGCTGCCCCAGCCGCCACCGCCCGGTGTCTCCACGCGAATCCGATCGCCACGCTCGAGCTGTACGCTGCCTTTGCCCGGCATGATCTCGGTCCGGCCGTCGCGACGCAATACCTGCGTGTTAGCCGGCTCGCCCGCATCTCCGCCGCTTAGACCATAGGGGCGGGTCTTGCGGCGGTCGGCGAGCAACGTGACGGTAGCGTCGGCGAGCAGTTCGATCTCACGTACGATACCGTCGCCGCCGCCATGCAATCCTGCGCCACCACTGCCCGGGCGCAGCCCGTAGCGGGTCACGCGAAACGGATAGCTATGTTCCAGCGCTTCGGCAGGCGTGTTCAGCGAGTTCGTCATGTGCGTGTGCACGCCGGAGACGCCGTCGCGTTCGGGGCCGGCGCCAGAGCCGCCGGCGATCGTTTCGTAGTAGGCGAAAGCTACGGGGGATCCGCTGCGCTCGTCCATGCCGCCGATGGTCAGGTTATTCATAGTGCCCGACGACGCTGCCGGAATCGACTGCGGCAATGCCTGCGCCAGAGCGCGCAATAAGACATCGACGATTCGCTGCGAGGTTTCCACGTTGCCTCCGGCAACTGCCGCCGGAGGCCGCGCATTCACTACCGTTCCCGGCGGAGCGATCAGCCGCACAGGACGCATCAGCCCGGCCGTGGCCGGTGTTTCGTCTCCCAAAAGACAGCGGAATACGTAAAAACAGGCGGAGGCGCAGATCGCCTCGACAGCATTGATGCTACCCTTCACTTGCGGGGAGCTGCCCGTGAAATCGACGATTACAGGCCGGGAACGCTCGCGCGGGAATGTCACGCGCACCGCCAGCCGCACCGGTGCGTCGCGGATGCCGTCATCGTCGAGGAAATCTTCGGCGCTATAGCTGCCTGCGGGCACCTGCGCCAGGAAGGCGCGCATGATGCGCTCCGAGTAGCCGATCAGCGCGTGGCCGGCCGTGACGACGCGCGCCAGCCCGTATCGCTTACACAACTGCTGCAGTCGCGCAATGCCGGTGTGGCAGGCCGCCAGCTGCGCCCGCAAGTCACCCTCGCGCTCGGCGGGCGTGCGAACGTTCTCCAGCAGCAACGCGAGGACGTCGCGATCGATCTCGCCGCAACGCACCACTTTCACCGGCGGCAGGCGCAGGCCTTCCTGATAGATCTCCGTACATGGGCCCATCGAGCCGGCATAGGCCCCGCCGACATCGGCGTGGTGAGCGCGCGCCGCCACAAAAAAATCCGGTAGCTCACGGCTTCGCTTCTTTGAACTGTGTGCGCCAGCTCCGCCCGTCTTTTGCCCTGACTTGCGCCTGCTCCTGTTTCCCACAAACACCGGGGCAATCACGGTGATGTCCGGCAGATGGGTGCCGCCGCGGAAGGGATCGTTCAACATAGCGGCATCGCCTTCGCGCAAAGGCAGCGTCGCGATCGCGGCGCTCACCGACATCGGCATCGAGCCGAGATGCACCGGCATGTGATCGCCCATAGCCAGCACCTGCCCGGCGGCATCGAAGAGCGCGCAGGAATAATCGCGGCGCTCTTTGATGTTGGCGGAAAATGCGGTGCGACGCAGCGCGGCGCCCATCTCTTCGGCGATCGAATGGAAGAGATGCCGGAAGACTTCGAGCTCGATGGCGTCACCTGGCATGCGTGGGAGTGTATCGCGGTGGAGCGTAATTGCACCAATAACGATGCAGCGCGAGTATCAGCAGGGAACACAAAGCCAAGTTTTCCGCAAGAGCACTGCGCAGATTTTTATTGACATTCCCGGAAAGTAACCGCAATATCTTGCGTAGCTGTAGTAAGCAGCCGATATGTTGAGGTATCGGGCCAAGAGTTTTCAAGGGAGAAGTTCCAATTCTCAAAGGAGGAGATCCAATGCCTACGAAGAAAAAGGCCGCAAAGAAGGCCAGCAAGAAGAAGAAGTAAAGCCTGCGAGGCCTTCCAGCCTCGCGTAATTTTTGTTGCAGCAACAAAGCGGCCTCCGCGGGAATTCTCGCGGAGGCCGTAAGTGTTTCTGCGGGCTTTCTACGGATGCCCTTCGAGACGCTGGTCGCAGGTGCCGTTGATGGGCTGCGCCGGCAACTGCGGCGGCTGCAACAAGTGCGGCGCCGAGAAATCGAAGAAGCCATTCTGCGGGTCCGACATATCGGCCGCATTGGCATCACGCTGCGTCAGCGCCGGCACGTTGAACCGGGTTTCGATCAGCTTCAGCATCGCCGTGTAATCAGCCTGCTGGTGTACCACGGTTTGGGGCTTCGACCAGGGGGATATCACGATCACCGGTACGCGGAAGCCGGAGACGTTGAACAGGCCCTGCTGGTCATGCGTTCCCAGGTCCTGCGGCGGCAAGTCGTCCGGAGGCGTCAGCAGGATCGGCCCCACGTGGTCGTACAATCCTCCGCCTTCATCGTAGGTGAGGATGAAGACGGAATCGGGCCACGCGGCGCTGCCCAGCAACGCGTTGATGATGCCGGAAACATCCTGCGCTCCCCGTTGTATGTTGTTGTCGGGATGCTCATCCAGGCCGGTAGAACTGGCCCGCTCGATGAACACCACTTGCGGTAGCTCCTGGTCGGCGTTCGGGCTGGCCAGAATGTTGTAGTACTCCTGAATGTTGCGCACGTTGCCCTGGATCTGGGGATCGTTCCAGTCGGCCCAGTTCGCCAGGAAGACGCTATTGTCCTGGTAGTAATAGCGCCAGGTGACATGTGCGTCGGTCAGCGCGCGGAAGATCGTCGGCTGCTGCCAGGCGGGATCGTTGCGTCCCGGCGGGAAAGCGTGGCCGTGCGAAGTGGCCGCGAACAAATACATGCGATTGGGCACGGTATTGGCCGGGTTAGGCGAATACCAGGCGTCGTCGGTAGTGAACTGGGCTCCCAGTTCGTAGTAGTACGGCAGGTCGCTTTGATCGTAGTAGCCCAGCGGCCGCGAGTGCGTGGGATCGTATTGGTCCCCGCTGCCTCCCGACAAGGTCGTATCCAGGAAGCGGTCCATCTTGTACATGGAGTTCTGGGTCAGGTGCAACCAGTCGTTGCCTTCCAGGTCCATGTCGTAATGCGTCTCGTCCCACGAGGGCGAAAGGTTCTCGATGCACTCGGTGCGCGCGTGGAACGGGCCGAAACACTGGCCTTGCGGATTGCAGATCTGGTAGTTCGAGGGCAACGTGTGCAGATCGTTCACATCGCTCAATTGCGCGCCGGGAATGTGGTCGACATTGACGCGATAGTTTGCGAATACCCCGAAGTAATTGTCGAAGGAGCGGTTCTCCTGCAGCATGAAGATGATGTGGTTGATGTTGGAAAGCCCGCCCGTGCTCACGGTCACGGTGGCCGTCGCCATCACCGGCGGCGCGCCGGGATAGATTGAGGTCGCCGTGGCTGTGTAGGTGGTCGTCTGCGTGGGATTCACGCAGCAGTAAGTGCCTTGATTGACCGGCATCGGCGGCGCAACCTGGCCAACGCCGTGGTCGATGCTGACCGTCGACGCGTTCGTCGTCGTCCAGGAGAGCATCACCGGAGTATTGCCGCCCGGCGGCACCGTCTGCGGATTCGCGGTAAACGTCAGAGTCGTGGGCGCTTCGACAGTCACGGTCACATTCGGCGAAAATGCCTGCCCACCCGCGGGGCCGTTGATGGACACCTGAAACGTTGTCGTGCTGGCCAGCGGGCCGGTTTGATACGTACCCGAGCACATGTTGCCGCTGCAGCTGGTCGAAAGCTGTACCGGGCTGCCGCCACTGACGGTCAATGTCCACGCGGTGCTGCCATTATTCGGGCCGCTGTAGCTGAGCTGCACCGACTGGCCTGCCTGAACCGTAGTGGGCGAGGCGGCCAGCGTGACGGGCACGATGGTCAGCGTCGCCGTAGACGGAGCCGAGTTAGTGGACCCCGAGCTGGCCACAGCCTGGAAGCTTGTCGTCTGGGTCATCCCCTGTGTGTTGTAGGAATAGTTCGCGTCGTTTACCGGGAGCGTCTGGTCTTCCTGGTTAATCGGCGGGGTCACTGTGAAACTGGTGGCGTTGGTCGTGGCCCACGAGAAGTTCACGAATTCGCCAGGCGCGGCCAAGGTCGGCGAAACCGCGAAACTCGAAATGGCCGGAGCGGTAGAGCCGCCGCTGCCGCCACTTCCGCCGCTGCCGCCACTCCCTCCACTTCCACCGCTACTACCTCCGCTTCCTCCGGTGTTATTGCTGGTTCCACCGCCGCACCCGGCGGCGATCAAGACTGTTAACAGACCTACTAGCGCTGCAGCGTTACGTAAACGGAACATATCTGGGTCCTACCTTGGGTTTGCGCGACCCGACGAAGCTCGCTGTTTGAATTCCCGACGCCGGTGTTCGTCTTGCGTGGCTCGCGAGACGAAACCAAAAAGTATGATTCAGCCGCTCACAACCGAGTTGTTCCAGCTGTAAGCTGCAGAGGTGAGTTCCTGATTTCGGCAAAACAGGCCAAATTTACGGTATGTTGGAGGGCAGCTTGAGTTCCGCTATGACGAAAACCGCTCTCTCGCCTCTACTCGCCGTGGCCTTGGTTACCGGCGCGATGCAGTTCGCATGCCACAGCTCGCCTCGCTCCGGGGGCGGTCCTCCTGGGGCGCTCCACTCCCCTGCGGCGGATTTCTCCCTGCAGGACATCGACGGCCATCCTTTGCAGCTGGCCGGCTATCGTGGGAAGGTCGTTCTCCTAAATTTCTGGGCGACCTGGTGTACGCCCTGCCGCGCTGAGATCCCGAACTTCGTGCAATTCCAGAACAGCTATGGCCCGCAGGGCCTGCAAATCCTCGGCATCTCCATGGACGACGGTCCGCAACCGGTGCGCGCTTTTTACCAACAATTCAAGATGAACTATCCCGTGGCGGTCGGCACCGACAAGGTCGCGCAATCCTACGGCGGCGTACTCGGCCTGCCGGTATCGTTCCTCATCGGACGCGATGGAAAAATTGCGGCCAAATATATCGGTGCGGTGCAGTTGCCGGAGCTCGAGCAGGAGATCAAGACCCTGGTGGCGGCAAAGTAAGCGGCCGGGTCACGGATTGCGAAACTGCTGATGGAAGCTTTCGATCAGCGATTTCTGACCGCGATCTTCGATGGCTGCACGCACGCTGTCGGTGGTGGTTGCGCTGGCAGCGTACGGTGCGAGGGCGGTAAGCACATCGTTGGCGGTTGCGAGGCCGGCCTCGCGGAGTTGCGAGCACAGGAACTCGATCGCGTCGGGCAGGCGGGAGGCCGCCATCGCGGCCGCCAAAACCTTGCGCAAGTCGCGATCCGTCGTCCGTTCCCACTTTTCTTTCAGCACCTCGAACGCGGCCGGAAGCCGCGATTCGCCAAGCCCCCAGATGGCTGCTTCCGCGGTCTCCACAGCTTCGCCGTCGATGAACCTGGTGACGAATGCGAGACCGCCGTCCGCGGCGAGCAAAGCCGAAAAGCATTCGCCCAGCACCTCCGGCTCGGCGTCTCCGGTCAGGAGCTTGAAGCGCAGCAGCAATAGACCGGCATCGCCGCCATTGGTCCCGAAGGCCCTCACCGCGCCCAATCGGGCCGGCGGTTCAGGATCAAGCAACACCGGCAACACCTCCTGAAGTGCCAGCGGATAACGAGTGCGCAGCAGTCCTTGCGCGCTGATGCCGCGCAGTGCAGCCGCGGCGTCCACCGGTTTGCCGAACGAAGGCTCCATCTGCACGTGATGCAGACCTCGCAGATAAACTTCCGGCTCACGATAATCCAGCGCATAGAGCGCGGCAACAATCTCGACGAGCGCCGCGCAGCGCTTATCGAGCTTCGCCGGATCTTTCATCAGGCGCTCGAATGCGGCCACCAGCTGGGGTGTCAAGGTCGAAGCGTTCAACTCCCCGGCGATCTTTGCGGCCTTGGAGACGACCAGGTTAGAGCGATTGCCGAGGTACTTGCGCAGCTCGGCCTCGACTTCGTCGGGTGAGGCAGCATGGCGCAAGCGTCCGACCGCCTCCAGCGCGCTCTCGATGGGATCGTCCTTACTCATACCTCTGCCATTTCATCGCCGAGCATGATCAACCTGGAAGAGCTTTCGGAGAGGTCCCTCCGCAGGCGCCGCGCCCGAGGCGTGGCCAGCAGGATGACAACGCAGATCGCCCCTAAGACAATGCCGGCGGCGACGTGAATCACCGCTCCCCGGCGGGCGAGTGGCAGGAGCAGGCTCATGGCCAGCGCGGGCGCCAGGTATGCGAGCTGTCGCCAGCCCAGCGCGGCGCATCCGGCAACCGCACGAAACGCTATCAGCGCCAGTGCGAGATACAGCGCCTCGGTGGCTGCGGTTGTGATCGCGGCAGCCGTGAAGTTCATGGTCCGCAGTAGCACGAGGTTCGCGGTCGCATTCACCAGCAGCGCAGTCATGCCGATCCACAACAGCAGCTTCTCCTTGCCGATGGCGAGCAGCGATCCCGTCAGCACTGTGGTGACGCATACCTCGGCCAGCGCCACTGCCAGCCAGCGGAAGGCCTGCACGCAGGAAAGCGGACCCACGAGGTAATGCCCCTTGTAGAGCAGTCGCACCAGGTCGGGCGCCACTTGCACCCCGGCCACCATGCCACAGGCGCCGATGCCCAGCGCCACCGCGCACGCGCCGCGCACCTGGCGCACAAACGTACTCCGGTCGCGCACTGCCGTCACGCTCAGCACCGGTATCAGCGGCAACATCAGCAGCCAAGGTAGGAAGAGCAGAGGATTGACGGGCCGGAAGGCAGCGGCGTAGGCGCCAAGCTCCTCTTTGCCGCGCAGCGCGTATACGAAGAACACGTCGCCATGGAAGTAGACGGTGTAGATCAGGCTTGCCAGGCCAAAGACGATGGCCGGCCGTACAAAGGCTTTCAGCGCTCGTCCGCGAAACCCGGGGTGAGGTCGATAGCCGAGCAAGTGCTGAGCCAGCAGCCAGGTGAAGAACAGCAACAGCGCCTCGCGCAGCACCAGCCACCAGCCGAACGCCTCTCCCGCAACCCCCGCATGGGTGAACACTACGCTGCCGGCAAGCACCAGCAAGCCGCCGGCGAGATTCAGGATGGCGGGGCCCAGTTGCGCCTGGCGAACCTGAAACACCGGGTCGAGCGCGGCGGGCCCATTGCAGAGCATCATCAGTGCCACGCCCAACAGGATGAAGCGCTCCGCCCCGGTATTCTGCAGCACGGCAAAGATCGACAGCCCGGCGGCCAGCAAAACGCCGGCGGCACGGCGATAGGCCATTAAGCCTTCCAGGATGGGCCGCTCGCGCTGGGGCTCGCGGGCAATATCGCGCGCAGCCACGTTACCCAGCCCCAGGTCCAGGAATTTGCGCGACAGAATGAAGACGGTACCGACCAGCGAAAAGAAGCCGAAGGCTGAGGGCGAGAGCACGCGCGCCAGGTAGATGGTGGTCAGCAGCGCCAGGCACAGCTGCGAGGCCGCGCTGCCCAGCAACACCGCCTGCGCCACGTTGGGACTGCGCCGCCGCAGCCCGCGCGCCTTCCCGGAAGCCCCTTCGCGAACGGTCTCGGGTGCGCCGCTGTGGGTCGCCATGGCAGGGCCTTTGCTGTTGTCGCCGTGGGTTCCGGGCACATGCCTCACGTCCCGAATAGTACAATGCCGCGCTTTCCGCGCGACTATACTTTCCCGGCATGGATCGCCGCTCGGCACTTCGCGGACTGGGTATTCTGGCCGCCACGGCTGCGCTTGAGAGCTGCGCCGCGAAGCATGTCACGCGCGGCGCCATAGCGACGCCTCCATCGCCGCTGCTCAAGCTGGCCAAGGTGAACGTCGCGCCCGAGCGCGAGATCCGCACCGTCGTCGGCCTGCGGCCTTATCGCCCGTCAGGCTTCGTCGTCAGCGCGCAGAAGTTGGACGAGAAGCTGATGGTCCACAACTACGGGCACGGCGGCGGTGGCGTGACGCTGTCGTGGGGTACGGGCGAATTGGCCTGCCGGGAAGTAGATGCAAGTGGCGAAAAGAACATTGCCGTGCTGGGCTGCGGCGCCGTCGGTTTGGCGACTGCCCGCCTGCTGCAGGAGCGCGGCTGCACCGTAACCATCTACGCTAAAGATCTGCCGCCCAACACGACTTCGAATATCGCGGGAGCGCAGTGGTCACCGGTGTACGTCTTCGACCATGAACGCGTCGCACCAGGATTCATGCCGCGATTCGTGGAAGCATCTCACATTGCCAATCGCCGGTATCAGCTCATGGTCGGCCCGCGATACGGCATTCACTGGCTGCCCAACTTCATGATGAGCGACGAGCCAATCACGGCCGGCGGCCTGCGCACTCCCGATAGTCCGCTGCACGACCTGTTTGCCGAGACACACTACCTCGACAAGTCCGAGAATCCATTTCCATTCCCCTTCGTGCTGCAGTTCGACACCATGCTGATCGAGCCGAACCGTTACCTGCCCGCGGTGATGGACGACTTTCACCTTGCGGGAGGACACATCGTGGTGCGGGAATTTCGGGACATTGCCGCGCTGCAATCCATTCCCGAGCGCGTGATCGTGAACTGTACCGGCTTGGGCGCGAAGGCTCTGTTCGGCGACGACGAGTTGACGCCCATCAAGGGCCAACTCACGGTGCTGCTGCCGCAACCCGAAATCGATTACTGCACGCTCGCCGCGGAAGTGTACATGTTCCCGCGCACCGACGGCATCCTGCTCGGCGGCACCCATGAGCGCGGCGTGTGGTCGCTCGAACCCAACCTCGAAGCCAAGCAGCGCATTCTCGCCGAACATGCCCGCATCTTCCAGCAGATGCGCTAAACAGCCGTCCGCGGACTCTCGCAAGACGTTTTCACCACGGAAGCACGGAATACACGGAAGATTAAAAACCACAAGAAATTCCGTGTATTCCGTGCTTCCGTGGTGGATTCATACCGAAACCGGCTGAATCTCAAAACGAGAACAGCATCTGCAGGTCGATCCGCCGGTTCGCCGAGCCGGACGAGAAAGGCGGCCCGGCGAGCGAGTTCGATGTCCCGAACAGTGGCGAATCGAGGTTGCCGACCGGCGGCGCGTAATTGACATTATTCAGCAGGTTGCGCCCGCTGACGCTGAAGGTCAGGTTGTATTTGTGGCTGGTCTCGTTTCCGAAAGAGAAGGGACTACCGCCACCACCGCTGAGGCCGCGCGCACCCAG
>DASRGM010000028.1:0-18407 GCA_035651035.1 Terriglobales bacterium | reverse complement strand
GGTGGTCCTGCCCAAGCCACTGGCCGAAGGCGAGCATTACACCATCACCACCACCTACGACGGGAAAGACGCAGTCAGCAATGAGGGAGGCGGCAATTACTTTCCCGTTTCGCGCGAAGACTGGTATCCCAACGCCGCGACCGGAGCGCTGGGCGAATACACCAGCTACGACATGACCTTCCGCATTCCCAAAGGCATGAAGATGGCGGCAACCGGCAACCTGGTGAGCGAGAGCAACCAGGGCGATCGCAATATAACGGTCTGGAAGAGCGAGACGCCGCTAGCCGTGGCCGGCTTCAATTTCGGGCGGTTCAAGGTAGTCGAGGCGAAGCTGGACAAGCCGCAGATGGATCTTCTCTCCTACGCCAATGAAGACCCGCCAGGGTGGGTGCAGAATTTGCAAACCGCCACCGACAATGTCCGGACTTCGGGAGGCTTCCTGGTGAGCGGGGCCGCCGGCGCCGAAGCGGTGAATGAGGCCGTCGGGGGTGCGCTGGGAACCATGAGCACCGTCGATCTCAGCAAGAAGGCGTTGGGCGAGGCCGAGCTTTCCGTGCGCATTTACACCGACTACTTCGGACCGATCGCCTACAAGCGCCTGGAGGTTACCCAGCAGACCGCCACTAACTTCGGGCAGTCGTGGCCGGGCCTGGTATATCTTCCCATGTCCTACCTGTTCGACACCAACACCCGGCATGCCCTCGGCAACATGATGCGCCGGATGTATCCCACCTTCTCCGACGATCCCTACGGATACTTCACAGTGGTGGCGCCGCATGAAGTCGCGCACCAGTGGTGGGGGCACGCGGTCGGGTTCAACTCCTATCGCGACCAGTGGATGAGCGAGGGCTTCGCCGATATGTCCGCGTCACTCTACATCCAGATGGTGTACGCGAAGGAGCCGCAGAGGTATCGCAAGTTCTGGGATGACGAGCGGCGCTTGCTGATCGAGCCGACTGCGAAGGGAGTCCGCGGTATCGATGCCGGGCCGCTGACCATGGGAGATCGCGTGGCGAACAGCCGCGAGGGTTTCGATACGTACCGCCGGCTGGTTTATCCCAAGGGCGCGTATGTTCTGCATATGGTCCGGCAGATGATGTGGGACCGCAGGACCGGCGACGAACGATTCAAGGAGATGATGCACGACTTCGTAACCACCTACAACGGTAAAGCGGCCACCAGCGAAGACTTCCAGGCGATGGTAGAGAAGCACATCACGCCGGAGATGAACCTGCAAGGCAATCACAAGATGGATTGGTTCTTCCGCGAGTGGGTCTATGGGACGGAGATGCCGACGTACGCATTCGACTCCTCGTTCGAGAAGAACCCAGCTGGCGACGTTGTTTTGAAATACAAGCTGACGCAGTCGGCGGTCGATAAGAACTTCGGCATGCCGGTGCCCATCTATCTGGAGCTGGCGAACGGGAGCATCATCCGCCTGGGCTCGACGGTCATGATCGGAGACTCGACCCAGGAGCAGACGGTCACCTTGAACTCGTTGAAAGACACCCCGCGCCGCGCCATGATCAACTACAACTATGACGTGCTGGCGCTTTACTGATGGTGCGCTTTCCGGAAAGGAATCGTGGCTGAAATAACCTGGCCGCTCCATGAGCTCCGCCTGGGGCGAGGCGGCCGCATCAATTTTCAGCTACTCCGCAGGCCGGCATCGGCTCCTTGACGCATCCACCCGCCGCTGGCATCTAATGTCTCTTACCGGCCAGTCAGCCGGGAATCGTTCATGGCTACCAATCTGGCAGAGCAGGTCCGTGTCTCTCCGTTAGCGGGCAAGCGCGCGCCCAAAGAGTTGCTCGTCGATGTAGCGTGGCTGGAGCGCGCCTATTACGAGACGCGTCCCGATCCCACTGATCCGAATCAGTTGGTCGCCTTTGGCACCAGCGGACATCGCGGCTCGTCGCTGAAAGCGACATTTAACGAAGCGCATATCCTGGCCATCACCCAGGCGATCTGCGAGTATCGCCGGCAGCAGGGCGTCGACGGGCCGCTCTACATGGGCAAGGACACGCATGCGCTCTCCGGGCCGGCGCAGCGCACCGCGCTGGAGGTGCTCGCCGCCCATGACGTTGAGGTTTTCATCCAGAAGGACGACGGCTACACGCCGACGCCGGTCATCTCGCACGCCATCCTGATCTACAACCGCGGACGCAGGCAGCATCTGGCCGACGGCATCGTGGTCACGCCATCGCACAATCCGCCCGAGGATGGCGGCTTCAAGTACAACCCGACCAATGGCGGCCCGGCGGATACCGACGTCACCAAATGGATCGAGGACCGCGCCAACGAACTGCTGCGCGGCAACAACGCAGGCGTCAAACGCATGACGATAGACGCAGCGCTGCGAGCCCCCAGCACGCACCAGCACGACTTTGTTCCGCCCTATGTCGATGACCTGAAGAACGTCATCGACATGGAGGCGGTCCGCGCTGCGGGACTGAAGCTGGGCGTCGATCCGCTGGGTGGGGCGTCGCTGCCCTACTGGGAGCCGATCAACGCGGCCTACGGTATCGGCGTCGAGATCGTCAACCGGAAGCTCGATCCGGCGTTCTCGTTCATGACCGTCGATCACGACGGCAAGATCCGCATGGACTGCTCCAGCCCGTACGCCATGGCGGGGCTGGTAGGGCTGAAGGACCGTTTCCAGGTCGCCTTCGGCAACGACACCGACTCGGACCGCCACGGTATCGTCACGCCCTCGGCTGGGCTGCTGAATCCGAATCACTATCTCGCGGTCGCCATTCAGTATCTGCTGCAGCATCGCGAGCAGTGGCGGCGCGACGCGGTCGTCGGTAAGACCCTGGTTTCGAGCAGCATGATCGACCACGTGGCCGGGAAGCTGGGTCGGACATTGTGGGAGGTCCCGGTCGGCTTCAAGTGGTTCGCTCCCGGCCTGTTCGATGGCGGCTGCTGCTTTGGCGGCGAAGAGAGTGCGGGCGCCAGCTTTCTGCGGCGCGACGGCACGGTGTGGACGACCGACAAGGACGGCATCATCATGGACCTGCTGGCGGCCGAGATCACGGCGCGTACCGGCAAAGATCCAGGCGAACACTTTCGCGAGCTGGCCGCGGAGTTTGGGATGCCGCGCTACACGCGCATCGACGCGCCGGCCACGCCGGAGCAGAAGGCGAAGCTGGGCAAGCTGTCGCCGGAGGCAGTGAAGGAGTCGGAGCTGGCGGGCGAGCGTATCGTTGCCAAGCTCACGCGCGCTCCCGGTAATGATGCCGCGATCGGCGGCCTGAAAGTAGCCACGGCCAGCGGCTGGTTTGCGGCACGGCCCTCAGGGACGGAAAACATCTACAAGATCTATGCCGAGAGCTTCCGCGACGAGTCTCACCTGGAGGCGATCGTGCGCGAGGCGCAACAGATCGTGAACAACGCCTTGCGCTGAGTCTGCTAAACGCTCTTCGGCCTAACCCCCAGCGTCTTTTCCAGCGCAGCTGCTACTCTTTCAATCTGATGCCCTCCCATCCCATACGGGCGCTGCTGAAGGAGCTGCCCGGCTACGCGCGCCTGAAGCAGCTGGGCCATTATCCCGATTACTGGTGGTGGAAGCTGCGTGGCGAGCCGCGCCGCATCCCGCACCTGGTCAAGCAGCGCGCCGTGATCCAATATGCCCGGGCATTCGGGCTGACCACCCTGGTAGAAGCCGGGACGTACTACGGGGAGATGATTGCGGCGGTGGCTCCGCGTTTTCGCCGCATCTACTCGATCGAAATCGATGAGCGTCTGGCGGGACTGGCACAAGCGCGCTTTCGAAAGCTTCCGCAGGTGACGGTGCTGCACGCCGACAGTCAGACGGCCGTGCCCAAGCTAGCGAGCGAACTGAACGAGCCCTCGCTCTGGTGGCTGGATGCAGGCTACTGCGGTTGGGCAGGCGCGGCCGGGCGAACAGACCGGCTAAGTGGCGAGATGGAGGCGATCCTGGCCGCTCCCGTCGAGGGCCACGTGATCCTGATGGACGATGCGGATGGGGTGGTGGGGCTGGAGGAGCTGCTAAAGGCGATTCAAGCCCGCTATCCCGGCCGCCAAGTCGAGGTAGCGCACAATGTCATCCGCCTCACGCCCTAAAAGCGCTAACGGCGGGACTACTGCACTGTCAGATTGGCTGTGGCCGTCTGCCCCCCTAGCGCTGCGCTGATCGTGGTGGACCCCGTGGTGACCGCCGTCGCCAGGCCGTTGGAATTGACTGTGGCAATGCTCGGCAGGCTGGAAGTCCAGCTCGCCTGGGTGGTCACGTCGCCGGTGGTCATGTCGGAAAAGGTTGCCGTGGCCGTGAACTGCTGTGTAGTTTGCCCGCCGAACGATAGATTGATGGTGGCGCTGGGCGGGTTGACGGTGATGGATGTAATGGTGCGATTGCTGACCGTCATGGTGACTCTGCTGGTCACGCCATTGCTCGACTTCGCGGTTATGGTAGTTGTGCCCAAAGCTACGGCAGTCGCCAATCCGGAGCTGTCAATCGTAGCGACTCCAGTCGAGGACGAGGTCCAGGTCACACTCGAAGTGACGTCGCCAGTGCTGTTGTTGCCGAAGGTTGCGGTGGCGCTGAACTGTTGCGTTGCCTGCGGCATGACAAAGGCGCCGCTGGGGGAGACGGCAAGTGAGACCACGGTGTCCTTGCCGGGAAAGAAGCCGGAACAGCTGCCCATCAGCAACACCAACAGCAGGGCCGCGACGGTTCTCACGTAAGCTGCCACTTGACACTTCATCATGCTTTTACCTGTAGGCTCCCGAAGGCAAAACCAGCCACCGCTTTGCTTGTTGGGCCGCAAACGTCCGGCTTGCCGGCCGTATCGACATTTTACTCCGTGTAGATGATGGATAAGACGCCGGCCGCACGCACGGGTTAGCATCGCCGGCCGAAGCTGCCGGCCCTGTCGAATTCCTGCCGCGAAGCGAAGTTCCAACGCCGGGCTTTGCACCTCGCAACGAGTCATGCGTCACAGACAGCGCTCCCCGGGCGAGGGAAGATCACCTTGCAGGCAGGGACGTTGGGGCTTGGCGCAGCGCGGCGATCCAGCGTGACCCATCCTCATGCGTGCCTGCCGGTGAACCGTAATTGAGGAGGCTTGAATATGAAGCGAGCCATAATTCTCCTCGTGCTTGTGACAGCCGTGCAGATGGCAGCGCAGGAGCAGTCGACGATCACGGTCAAGGGTTCAGAGGTGATCAGCGGGGTTGTGGTGGTCAATGCCGTCCAGCCGAAGGCGCCCGAGACAGGCAAGGCGTCCTTCCAGCTCCATTGCAACAAGGGCGAAGGCGCCTGCAAAGCTCTGGAGCCGGGAACTTACCTGATGGTGCGGCTGCCCAAGAACTGGGGCATGTATGAGTGCGACAACGTGGACCTTTACCCAGCCACGGCGGACCCGGCGGCTGCGCAGCGGTTGGGCGAATATTGCCTGATCGAGAAGTGAGTGCGTGCTCAGGTAAGCGGCTGATTACACAAAGCTTATACCGCCAGACGCACAGGCCATGGGGGAGATCCCTGCGCCCCCTGGGCGCGCCGCACGTCGGTTGTGGCCTCCGGCAAAGCGGATTCTCCGGTAAAATGGTGTTGGCAACGGGAGTCGCAGCAGGGCTAGAGAATTGAGAAATGAATGCTTTTCTACAACGACGAATGTGACCTCGTCGATGACGACCAGTACGATCTTTTTACCTTAACTACTCAAATTCAACGACATACGAACGCTTTCCGCCGTCGCCGGGAGGAAGCGGCACCCGGTTGCATTCCGTCGGCTTGTGGCAGCGCACCCGAGCGGCCGCGGCAGCATTGACCTTAGGACAAGTTGCTCGGGGTGCCTCTGGAACCCACGTCTCGAAAGCCGCGAGACGTGGGGCGCCCCGCTAACCGATCTGCACCGCTATCGGCTGCGCGTTACGACGCGGTCGTCGGTTCGCCTGCAGGATTTTCTTGCGCAGCCGCAGATTGTGCGGCGTCACTTCTACCAGTTCGTCGTCGGCAATGAACTCGATCGCCTGCTCCAGGTTCAGGTTCTTAAAGGGCACCAGGCGGATCGCCTCGTCGGCGGTTGAGGCGCGCATGTTGGTGAGCTTCTTCTCGCGCACGATGTTCACGTCCAGATCGTTATCGCGCGAGTTCTCGCCGATGACCATGCCTTCGTAAACCTCGATACCCGGCCCGACGAACAGCTCGCCGCGCTCCTGCAACCCCCATAAAGCATAGGCCGTGGTTGTGCCGGGACGGTCCGCGACCAACGCGCCCGTTGGGCGATGCGGGATCTCGCCCTGCCACTCGGTGTAGCCGTCAAACAGCGAGTTCATCACGATGGTTCCGCGCGTGTCGGTCAGCAGCTCACTGCGCAGGCCAATGAGGCCGCGACTGGGGATGACGAACTCCATGCGCACCCGGCCGTAGCCGTGGTTGTGCATCTTTTGCATCTGCGCCTTGCGCGCACCCAGCTTCTCGATGACCACACCGACAAACGCGTCGGGCACGTCGATGGTGAGACGCTCCACCGGCTCCATCAGCTTGCCGTCGAGACGCTTGGTGACGATCTCCGGCTTGCCCACCGCAAGCTCAAAGCCTTCGCGCCGCATCATCTCGATGAGGATGGCGAGTTGCAGCTCGCCCCGTCCCATCACCTTGAACGAATCGGTGCTGTCGGTGTCTTCCACGCGCAGCGAGACGTTAGTGAGCAGCTCTTTTTCCAGGCGCTCGCGGAGGTTGCGCGAGGTGACGTACTGGCCCTCGCGCCCGGCCATGGGGGAGGTGTTCACCATGAACTGCATGGCGATGGTCGGCTCGTCGATGGTGATGACCGGCAGCGGCGCCGGGTCTTCGACGTTGGTAATGGTTTCGCCAATGTTGATGCCCGTAACACCGGCAACCGCCACGATGTCGCCCAGTTCCGTGACCTCGATATCGGTGCGTTTCAGCCCCGAAAACGAGAACAGCTTGGTGATCTTGATCTTCTCTAGCGAGCCGTCGCGCCTGGCGATGGCAACGTCTTCGCCGGTGCGCAGCGTGCCATTGAAGACGCGGGCAATCGCCAGCCGGCCCAGATAGTCGCTGTAGTCGAGGTTAGCGACCAGCACCTGGAGCGCTCCGTCCGGGTCGCCCTTGGGCGGCGGGATGGTGTTCACGATGGCTTCAAAAAGCGGCTGAAGATTGTCGCCCGGCGTCTCCGAATCGATGGAGGCCGTCCCCAGCTTCGCGTTGGTGTAGAGCACGGGAAAATCGAGTTGGTCTTCCGAGGCGTCGAGGTCGATGAACAGGTCGTAAATCTCGTTCAGCACCTCCTGCGAGCGCGCGTCGGGGCGATCGATTTTGTTGATGACCAGAATGGGCGGCAGCTTGGCTTCGAGCGCTTTGCTGAGCACGTAGCGCGTCTGCGGCAGCGGGCCTTCGCTGGCGTCGACCAGCAGCATCACGCCGTCCACCATCTTGAGCGCGCGCTCGACTTCGCCGCCGAAATCACTGTGGCCGGGCGTGTCCACAATGTTGATCTTGATGTGGTGGTAGAAGATGGCAGTGTTCTTGGCCAGGATGGTAATGCCGCGCTCGCGCTCCAGCTCGTTAGAGTCCATCACGCGCTCGACGTGCGTCTCATTGGCGCGGAAGATGCCGCTCTGGTTCAGCATGGCGTCCACCAGCGTGGTCTTGCCATGGTCCACGTGCGCGATGATGGCGATATTGCGGATGCTCGTGCTCAAAACTGTCCTTTCGGAGTACGAATCGGAAGGGGATTGGCGCCTGAACACAGTTTACATGCGCTCACGCGCAAAGCCCGAGCCCTGCGATAATAGATCTAATGCTGAACCAGATTTCCCCCGCAAAATCCCAGCCGAAAACCGAAGACGCTGTCGACTTGCTCACCGGCTGCCACGACCGCATCCGGCACTTCACCGGAGTGGCCGTAAAGCTGGCGCACGCGCTGGACGCGCCTCGCGACGAAGTCGTGCAGGCGGCGGCGGGCGTGCATCGCTACTACACCGTGTCACTGCCGTTGCACGAGGCGGATGAGGAACAGACGCTGCGGCCCCGCCTGGACGCGATCGAGAATGAAAAGCTCCACCATGCTTTGGCGGCCATGAGCTACCAGCATCTGGCCATCGACGATCTGCTGGAACGCCTGCTGCCGTTGCTGGTGCTGGTGAGGAACAATCCGGACGCGCTGGCGGCGGCCGGCGGGGAGATGTGTTCCATTACGAAAGCCCTGGACGAGATCTTTCGGGCGCATTTGCAGATGGAAGAAGAAGTGATTTTTCCCGCGATCCGCAGCGCCCTGCCGCAAGCAATGCAAAGCGAAATGCTGAACGAGATGCAGGAGCGCAGAACGCAGGCTTGGAACCGCTAGTTAGCCGCCAGGATCACGCGATCACACTCATGCCAGCGCTCCCATTTCTGCAGGGAGCCGTCGGCGGCCGACAGCAGCATCGACATTCCGCAGTAGCGGCAAGTTGTTTTGATCAGCACGCGAGTGCCTGCATTAACCTCGGTGTGGTTGAAGCGAAACTCTTCTAGGTCCATGTCGCTCATATGGGCTGGAAGTGCAGTATAGCGCGCCTTTTCCAGTCGTGAATAGGCGGACACGCGGTCCTGACCCAATACCAGCAGCGCCAAACTCCGTCTCTTGTTACAATTCGGGGCGTCTTTTTGCGTGATTTTTCTCTAAGACAAAATCTGCCGGCCGCTTACAGCACGTAAAGGGTATGGAGCCGATTCAACAGAGTGCCACAGCACGCGGGGATGTTGCCGAGGACATGCGGCTGGTGGCACGCATACGCGCGGGCGACCAGCAGGCGATGTCGGAGCTATATGACCGCTATGGCAGGGTGGTGTATGCAGTGGCCTTGCGCGTGCTGCAAGAGGCTACGGCGGCGGAAGATGTGTTGCAGGATATCTTCCTGCAGCTATGGCGCAATCCGGACGCCTTCGATGCCAGCCGCGGCAGCCTGGCGGCTTGGCTGGCCGTAATATCAAGGCACCGCGCCATCGACCGGCTGCGAAAACGCCGCCCTGAGGTCGACGTAGAGGAATGCGTCATCGCCGGCGGCCCCGATCTGCGGGATGAGACGGAGCGGAACCTTGTGGTGGAGAAGGTGAGATCGGTGCTGGCGGAGATGAATCCGGACCAGCGGCGCGCCTTGGAACTCGCCTATTTCCAGGGACTGACGCACACTGAAATCGCCGAGAAGACCGGGGAGCCGCTGGGTACCATCAAGACGCGCATTCGAACGGGATTGCAGTTGTTGCGGGCGAAATTTGCGGGTTAAGAAGCGGCAGTAGATTTCACCACGAAGTCATAGAGTGTACGGAGTTTTGGGGAATCAAATCAAAATACTCCGTGTTCTCCGTGCCTCCGTGGTGAACCAGATTTTTTGAATGAGCACGCATGAACAATTCGCGGAGGACCTGGCGCTGTACGCGCTGGACGAGCTGACCGGCGCCGAGCGGCAGGCCTTCGAGGAACACTTGCAAACCTGCGCCGCCTGTCGTCGCGAGCTGCAGGCCATGCGTTGCGACCTGGGTCTGCTGGGCCTCAGCAGCAGCGGGCCGCAGCCGCCGGCGCGCAGCAAGCAGAACCTGATGCGAGCCATTGCCGCTGAGCCGCGCGGCGTATCCGCGCCGGAGGCAGCGCGCGTGCCGGGCTCTGCCACGCGAAGCTGGTGGTGGTCCCTGGTCCCGGCATTCGCGGCCTTGGGATTGCTCATCTTCGCCGTCGCGGTTTGGCGCAGCAACCAGGGGTTGAAAGACCAACTCGCCGAATTGCACAACCGCAACCAGGATGCCGCGACCCAGCTGGAACGCACCAACGACGAACTCAGGCTGCTAACCTCGCCCGACGCGGTGCATGTCTCCCTCAATTCCCAGAAAACGGCCAAGGAGCCCACCGGCACCGCTATTTTCAGTCCTGCGCGCAAGCGCATGATGCTGATGGCCAGCAATCTGCCGGCGGCGCCCGTGGGAAAGGCATATGAGTTGTGGGTGATTCCCATCAACGGCGCGCCTATAGCGGCAGGAGTCTTCAAGCCCGATGAGCACGGCAATGCGGTCATGATGGATCGTCCTATGCCGGAGGGAGTGGTGACGAAGGCGTTCGCGATCACGGTGGAGGACGAAGCCGGCTCCGACAAACCAACTTCCACGCCGGTGCTGGTCGGCGGCGTGGGGTAGGGCCTTGATGCCTGTCCCTCCGCGCCCGCTCAACTCACTGGCGAGTCGGAACAAACTGCGGGCGCTCCGGTCGAGATGACAGAGGCGATGTGGTAGGTCCCGGCGAAGCGGCGGCTACAGCATCCCGCCGGTCTTATTGGCAAGGATACTGAGCGCCAATTCCAGGTTGTCGATGGCCTTCTCGAGTTCGGGATGCTTGTCGAGCGGTAGTTGCAGGGCGCGCAGCAGGCGATGTGCCTCCGCAACATGCTGTGCGGCATCGGGCTGATTGGATTGCGGGCTCGGTTTAGGCTCGTCGGACATAAAAACCATCTTAAACCGGAGTTGCTTTGTGCTGCCCGAGGTTCTCGTTGCCGGTTTCGGACGCTAACCTGGGGCCTTGTCGTATCGGCCCAGGTTAGGCCAAAAGAGGGCCGAACCTGGGGCACCCCGCATTTGGCGAACAGCGAAACGCGAAGAGCGAACCGCGAAAAGCGATCCTTACAGTATCTTCTTCCCGAACGCCGAGAGCGCCAGCTCCACTGCCAGCTCGGCCGTCTGGTTGCGCTCGTCGAGCACCGGATTCACCTCGACCATCTCGAAGCTCAGCATGCGGCCGTGGTCGGCGATGATTTCCATCCCGAGATGACCTTCGCGATAGGTTGCGCCGCCCCACACCGGCGTGCCCACGCCCGGCGCGTCTTCGGGATCGATCCAGTCCAGATCGAGCGAGACGTGATAGCCAACCGTACCGCGGCCCGCCAGGCGCAGCGCCTCTTCCATCACCGCGCGCATACCGCGCTCGTCGATATCGCGCATGGTGAAGACGTGCACCCCCGACTTTCGGATATTGGCGCGCTCGTGCTCATCGACGTCGCGGATGCCCACCAGCGCCACGTTTTCCGGGCGCACCTTGGGGCTGAAGCCGAACATGTCGCTGAGCGGCCCCGGGAATAGCCCCATGATGGCGCCGAGCGGCATGCCGTGCACGTTGCCGCTGGGCGAAGTTTCGGGCGTGTTGATGTCGGTATGCGCGTCGATCCACAGCAAGCCGACGCGCTGTTTCTTGCGGCGATAATACTCGGCCACGCCGCTGACCGTGCCGGCAGCGATGGAGTGGTCGCCGCCGAGCGAGAGCGGGATCTGCCCGGCTTCGAGCGTCTGGATGACCAGCTCGGCCTGCGCGGCGCAGGTTTCGGCAATCTCGTCGAGGTACTTGGCGTGCGGGTCGCCCTCATGCTTGGTCTCCAGCATGGCGACGGGAACGTTGCCGGCGTCTTCCACGTCGTAGCCCAGCGCTTCGAGCTTGGCTTCCAGACCGGCGACGCGCATCGCCGACGGGCCCATGTCGACGCCGCGGCGCGATTGGCCGAGGTCGAGCGGCACCCCGATGATGCGGATATGCTTGGTTTCAATATTCTGCAGCGGTTTGGTGATGGGACTGGTGGCCATAGCTTTCCTGGTTGAGTCCTACAATGTGAGACCGAGCCTCGAAGAGGCGGAAGTGATTAGCCCAGCGCGGAAGCGTTGGGCCAATCGCAATGATAATGTTGGTGAGCCCCTTTAGGGGCGGCAGCCTCCGGGCTGGTGCCGCCGCTGAAGCGGCTCGGGAGTTCCTTATGGTGGCCGTAACCCACCGCTTCCGCGATGGGCTAATTACTTTCGCGCCTGCAGCGCTCTTAGCGCCGCGAATCGTACGTCGATGCCGCCGCGCACATTTTCCTACCGCGGGCGAACCGCAGATCCCTCGACTACGCTCGGGATGACAACCTGATTAAAAGGCCTGTTACTGCACCGCTGAAGCGGTGCTCCACCCCCTCTGAGTGGCAGCAGGACGCGGAGTTAAAGCGCCGCGCAACCCTACGGGTACAGCCGATACAGCATCCTCGGGAACGGTATCGTTTCGCGTACGTGTTCCAGCCCGCAGATCCACGCCACCGCGCGCTCGATGCCCATGCCGAAGCCCGCGTGTGGCACGCCGCCAAACTTGCGCAAGTCGAGATACCACTTGAACGCCTCTTCCGGCAGCTCGTGCTGGTGAATGCGCTCCAGCAGCTTTTCGTAGGAGCCCATGCGCTGCGAACCGCCGATAATCTCGCCGTAGCCCTCGGGCGCGAGCACATCAACGCACAGCGCCAGGTCTGGCCGCTCGGGATCGGGCTCCATGTAGAACGCCTTCACCGACGCCGGATAGCGATGGATCATCACCGGGCGCTCGAACTGCGACGAGATGTAGGTTTCGTCGGGCGAGCCGAGGTCGCCGCCGTACTCGAACTTGTTCTCCAGCTCGCCCTTGGCATGACCCTCCTGCAGCATCTTCACTGCATCGTCATACGATACTCGCGGGAAGGGCGTGCCGATCTTCTCCAGCTTTGCGATGACGCGGCCGATCGTCTCGAGTTCGGGCCGGCGCTTCTCCAGGCAACGCGTCACCAGGAAGGTGATGAACTGCTCGGCCAGCTCCATCAGGCCATCAAGTTCGAGATACGCGACCTCCGGCTCGACCATCCAGAACTCGGTCAGGTGCCGCCGCGTCTTCGATTTCTCCGCACGAAAAGTTGGCCCGAAGCTGTAGACCTTGCCCAGCGCCATCGCCGTCGCCTCAATGTAGAGCTGCCCCGACTGCGTGAGGAACGCCTGCTCGTCGAAGTAGTCGACCGGGAAGAGCGTGGTGGTGCCTTCGCACGCGGCCGGGGTGAGGATGGGCGGATCGGTGAGCGTGAAGCCGCGCTCGTCAAAGAAGTCACGCGCCGCCTTGATGATTTCGGCGCGCACGCGCAGGATGGCCGCCTGCCGCGGCGAGCGCAGCCAGAGATGCCGGTGCTCCATCAGGAAGTCGGTGCCGTGCTCTTTGGGCGTGATGGGGTACGGGTCGTCGGGATTGACGCGCTGGATGACCTGCGCGTCCGAGATCTCGATCTCGTAGCCGCCGGGGGCGCGCTTGTCGGCGCGCACTTTGCCCGTGACGATGACGCTCGACTCCTGCGTGAGCCCTTTGATCGCCTCGAACAGCTCGGACGCGACCGCCTGCTTGGCGACGACGCCCTGAATGATGCCGCTGCCGTCGCGAAAAATCGGGAACAGCAGCTTGCCGCTCTCGCGCAGGTTGTAGAGCCAGCCGCGTATGGTGACGGTCTGGCCTTCGTGCCGCCCGATCTCGCGAATGGTCGAGACGGGAGCTTCGGTTTCAGTTCTGGCCGATGTGTTCATGATGATGCCGCATTATGATGTCCTTAGGAGCTTACTATGGCGCTCGATTGGCTCACAAATTGGTAACAGGAGAATGACTCTGCAAAGTCTTAAGATTGCCATATTTGTTTTCTTAGCGAGCACGGTATTACCAGCCATTTTGTTCGCCCAGCAACCCACATTTCGCAACGCACCCGCCTCAGCGGCTGCGATGAAGAACCCGTATGAGCATAGTGCCGGCGCGGCGGCGGCCGGGCAGCAGACCTACGCGAAGACCTGCGCGCAGTGCCACGGCAAAAACCTGCAGGGCATGGGGCCGGCGCCCCCGCTGGATTCGGAGACGGTGCGCCACGCCAAAGCGGGCGAGTTGTTCTGGTTCATTAGCACCGGGAAGCCGACCTCGGGCATGCCGTCGTGGTCCAACCTGCCGAAGGCGCAGCGCTGGCAGATCGTGACCTTCCTCCAGTCGGGCAAAGGGAGCAAGCAGGCGGCGAAGTAGCGCGGAGCCTTGCGGTAAATAGATGATTCAGGCATAGCTGACTGAAGACTTGCATCCGGCCAGAACCTCGCGATGCCCCAAGCCCCAGCGCCGCAGGCGCGAAAGTAATTAGCCCACCGCGGGAGCGGTGGGTTATCAGGCAATAGAAAGTTCCCCGCCCCTTCAGGGGCGATACCTACCCGAAGACCTGATGCGGATCAAACCGAATGCTCGCCGCGATCAACATCCCAATGAACTCCTCCTCGAAGGAACGGCTGCGATGATGCTCCGCCTGATTCGCGATGTATTTCTTTACGCGATTGACCTGCGAGGGGCTCACGCTAAACGCACCGTAACCCTCCTGCCACGCGAAGAGCGGGTGGCTCTCTCGGCCCCAGCGGCTGGAATTGCACTTCAACGTTCTTACAATGTCGGCCAGCTTTGCGTCTTTGGGCAGGTCAAGCAAAATGTGCAGATGATTGGCGGTGCCTCCGACGGCGAGCACGTGAGCTCCGTGATTTCGAGCGATCGCCGCGAGGTAGTTCCACAGTCGCGGTTCGAGCGCGGAGCGGATCAATTGGGTTCGCTCTCTTTCGTGCCAAACACGATATGGAACAGGGAGCTGACGTAGCTGTGGGCCATTTCTTGATGCTAGGCGCCTGGGATGTAGAGCCCGGGTGATCGGCGTCACGCGGAGATGTGTCGCCCCTGATGGGGCTCATGGATCTACCTATTCCGCTGACCCACCGCTTCCGCGGTGGGCTAATCACTTTCGCGCCTGCGGCGCTTTCGCGGAGATCCGGCGCCATCACGATGAGCCGATCGGCTGGCTGCACGGCATCTGACATGTATGGCGCCATCCCTGCCGCATCCTGCCGAAATCCGCTATAACTGATTTGTGGGTGCAAGCAATCCATTTCTCGCTCCGAAGACGGCGCTGATCACCGGCGCCTCGAGCGGCATCGGGCTGGAGCTGGCGCGTCTGTTCGCCGCCGATGGCTACCGCCTGGTGCTGGTGGCGCGCAATCGCGGCGCGCTGCGCGCCCTTGGCGACGAGCTGCAGGCGCGCCACAACATCGAAGTGCGCATCTCGCCCAAGGACCTGGCGCATCCCGCCTCGCCCGTCGAGCTCTACCAGGAGCTGCAGGAGGCGGGCATCGTCCTCGACGTGCTGGTGAACAACGCGGGCTTCGGTGGCAGCGGCCCCTTCCTCGCCACCGACTGGGAGCACGAGGCCGAGATGATGCAGGTGAACATGGTCGCACTCGTGCATCTCACCAAGCTCTTCCTGCCGCAGGTGCGCGCACGCGAAGGCAAGGTGATGAACGTGGCCAGCGTCGCGGCGTTTCTGCCCGGGCCGTATCAGTCCATTTATTACGCCAGCAAAGCCTTCGTGCTGAGCTTCAGCGAAGCGCTGGCGGAGGAGATGCGCGGCACCGGCACGACCGTCACCTGTCTGTGTCCCGGGCCGGTGGAGACGGGTTTTCAGGCGCGTGCAGGGACATCCAGCGCAGACGTGGCGGGCAGTCCGCTGCTGGTGGATGTGCGCGAAGTGGCGCGCGCCGGCTACGCAGGCATGAAGCAGGGCAAGCGGCTGGTGGTGCCGGGATGGAAGAACCGCGCCGCCATCGAAGGCTTACGCCTGGCGCCCCGTAGCACGGTGACGCGGATGGTCAGCGGGATGAATAGGAAAAAAAGCGACTAGCGACTAGCTGCTAGCTACTAGCTCGCAACTGGCGATCGGTATTCTGCGCTTGGCCTTCAACTGTGCTTATGCTGTGCAGTGTGACTTTACTGGTCGCTAGTCGCTAGTAGCTAGCCGCTGTTTTTATGATTGACCTCGTCTTCTGCGGCACTCCTCGTTTCGCCGTACCCACACTGGAGAAGCTGGTGGCCGCCGGATTTCGCGTGCAGCTGGTGGTCACGCAGCCCGACCGCCCCAGCGGGCGCGGCATGGAGCTGGCAGCTTCGCCGGTCAAGCAGGCGGCGGCTGAGCTTCATCTTCCGGTCATTCAGCCGGAGAAGATCAAGAACAACGACGAATTTCGCGAGCAGCTGCGGGCCATCGCGCCGCAGGCGATCATCGTGGTCGGCTATGGGCGGATCATTCCCCCATGGATGATCGAGCTGCCGCCGCTGGGCAACATCAACCTGCACGCCTCACGACTGCCGAAATATCGGGGCGCCGCGCCTATCCAGTGGGCGATTGCGAGCGGCGAGACCGTCACCGGAGTGACCACCATGCGCATCAATGCGGGGCTGGACACGGGCGACATCCTGCTGCAGGCCGAAGAGCGCATCTCTCCGGAAGACACTGCGGTGACGCTGGCGCCGCGGCTGGCGCAGACCGGCGCCGAGCTGATGATTGCCACGCTGGCCGGATTGCAAGCCGGCAGAATCACGCCCGTTCCGCAGGACGAGGCGCGGGCGACGCTGGCGCCAATCCTGAAGCGCGAAGACGGGCTGATGGATTTCTCGCGCACCGCCGCCGACGCTTGGAACCGGCTGCGCGGCTTTCAACCGTGGCCGGGGGCGTTCACCACATTTCGCGGGAAAATGCTGCACATCCACGTCGCGACGCCCGCAGCAGAGGCTAGCGCGATCGCGCCGGGACACTTCGGCATCGAGGATGAACGGCTGCTGCTGGGCTTTGCGCACGGCACAGCGCTTGTGGTCGGCGAACTGCAGATGGAAGGCAAGAAGCGGATGCGCGCGGCGGATTTCGTCAACGGGTATCACCCGCGCGGCGACGAGAAATTGGGCGAGTAGCGGAGCATTGGTGGAGAGGCAGTGGTGCCTGAGATAGCTGGCATTGCGAGCCGGAACGGCAAGTCGAGCCGCAGGATTCGTTCAGGCGGCTGGCGCGGGCTGAAGCCCGCTCGGGACATTAAAGAGCCGCGTATCGGCACGACTGAAGTCGTGCCCTGATACGAAGCAGGAATAATGCGGCATGGACGCGGGCCTGAAGGCCCGCTCCACTTTACACTCAGGTAGGCTCTACCCTTTCACACCGCTCTACTCTTTTCACACAGCGCGCACGGCCCTAGTGTTTCTTGCCGCCCAAGATGCCGCCCAGCACGCCGCCCAGCGGATTCTGCTGCTGTTGCTGCGCCGGCTTGCCGCCCTGCTGTTGCTGGCCGCCGCCGAGTAAGCCTCCCACTAGGCCACCTACGCCGCCGCCCTTTCCGTTCAGGATGCCGCCCGCGGTCGGCAAGAGATTATTCATGCGCATCTTCGCGATCTGCTGCAGGTCAGGCGCGACCAGCGGCCGGTCCATGCTCCCGGTGATCAGCACCGGCAGCACCAACTCGCCGTTCTTATTGGCCAGCGCGGTGTTGAGGTATCCGCCCACGCCGGTGCCGCCCACCGACTGGCTGAAGCCCTTGTTAAGCACGGCAGTCACGTGCATGTCGAGGCCCTGATTCACCAGGTTCATGGTGCCCGTCGCGGCCATGGTGCCGATGTCCAGTGCGGCCTTCAGGTCGTTGGTCTGCGCGACGCCGTTGCGCACGTTGAACGTTCCGGTCATCTGCGAGATCGTGGTGTAGCCCTTGGGACTGACGCCGCCGAACTTGCCGATCTTCGCCAGCTCGCCGGGCAGGTCCAGCTTCATGAGTTTGCCGTTGGCCAGGTTGAGCGCCATCGTCCCGTTCAGCGTCTGCACGATATCGCCGGAGGGCGGCGTGGCGAAGGTGATATTGGTGGTCGCACCCAGCGTGCCGTACAGCGTGTTCTTCACCGACGAAACGGACGACAGCAGGTTGTTCGCATCAACATTCGCCAGCTTGATGTTGGCGGTGTAGGTCATGGGATTGGGCCGCGTGTCGATGGTGATGCTGCCGCTCTGCTGCCCGCCGAAGATTTGTGAAGTAAGCGGATTGAGCTGCACCACGCCGTGGTTGAGCGCGACATTGGAGTGCACGTTGGTCAGCACCGTCTGCTCATAGGTGATGGTGTTGACGGCCAGAGTCCCGTTGCCGGTGGCATTCTCCAGCATGCCGGGCTGCGCGGCGGGAGCGGCTTCGGCGGTTGGCAGCAGGCTCCATCCCGCGGCAGCTCGCTTCTTGGCGGGCTGCGAAGAGCCGCCGGTGATCTGCTCCAGCTCGGTGACGTTCAGCTTGTCGGCCGAGAGCGCGAAGGTGATGTGCGGCGTCGCGAAGTTGGTCACGCTGGCATTGCCGGTCGCATTGGTCGAGCCCAGCGAGGCGGCAAGGTTGGTCAGGTTCATCGAGTTCTGCGCGAATTGAATGTTCGCGGTACGAATCTGCATCGGCTTGGTGAATGTCGCCGGCTTCAAGGTGACATTCTGCAGCGCGCCCGAGCCGCTGAGGTTCATCGCGCCCTGATTGGCGATGGGCCCCTTGGCGTTCACGTTCAGCGAGATATTGCCGCTGCCGGTCATGCCGGCGACGGCGCTCACGCCGAAGACCTGCGCCAGGCTGAGCAGCTCCTCGACCTTCGCATTGTCGCAGCGCACGCTGGCGTTGATGTTGGGCGACGGCGTCGAATATTGCGTGAGCGTCCCCGACGCGGTCACCGAGGTTGAGCCCACCTTGGCATCGAATTTCTTGATGTCGACGGAATCGGCCGTTGAATTTTCCGCCA
>DASRGM010000027.1:0-3839 GCA_035651035.1 Terriglobales bacterium | reverse complement strand
CTGCGCCATCCAGTCCATCGTCGCAGTGCCTTCGTGGACCTCACCGATGCGGTGCGTGCGTCCCGTATAGAACAGGATGCGCTCCGTCGTGGTGGTCTTGCCGGCATCGATGTGGGCCATGATGCCGATGTTCCTGCAACGATCTAATGGGACCTGTCTGGGCACAATCTTTTCCGTTTCTTGCTTTTGTTGCTTTGAAGGGGCATGCCTTCAGGCGTGCCGTCATTCCTTTACTTCTACTTTGTTGTCATCCCGAGCGCAGGCGGCCTGGTTTTGCCGCCGGAGTCGAGGGACCTCTACCAGCGATAATGCGCGAAGGCCTTGTTGGCCTCGGCCATGCGGTGCACGTCTTCCTTCTTCTTGATCGCCGCGCCGCGATTATTCGCCGCATCCAGCAGCTCATTCGTCAGCTTATCGATCATGCCCTTTTCGCCGCGGCCCCGGCTGTACTGCAAAATCCAGCGGATGGCCAGCGAGGTACGACGGTCGGCATTGACCTCGATGGGCACCTGATAGTTGGCGCCGCCGACGCGGCGCGTCTTCACTTCCAGCACCGGCTTGGCATTCTCGACGGCTTTCTTGAACAGCTTCATCGCCTCGTCGCCGCCCTTCTCTTCCAGCTTCTTCATGGCTGTGTAGAAGATGGTCTGCGCGGTGGACTTCTTGCCGTCCCACATCATGGAGTTGACGAACTTGTTGACCAGCGTCGATTGATACACCGGATCAGCCAGTGTCTCGCGCTTCGCGATATGTCCTTTTCTCGGCATCGTTCAAAACCCTGTCGTCCCCCGATGGGGCTGCAATCGATTTCTTCTTGCGCTTGCGACTCTGGTAGAGCGAACCTTTAGGTTCGCGTCTGCCGTCCTTTTATTTTTTGTCATCCCGAGCGGGCTTCAGCCCGCGAGGCGTCTGTTTTCCGTTCTGTGAATCTGCCGTCCCTAAAGGGACTGAACTTCAATTTTTCGTCGCTACCCAGGAGTCCGTCCTGGGCTTAACTGACGTCGCGCCTACGGCGCTCTTCCCTGCTGCCGTTCGCGTCAATACCCGCACATTTCTTCGTGCGATACGAACCGCTATGCCTTCGGCCGCTTCGCGCCGTACTTCGAGCGCCCCTGCTTGCGATTGGCAACGCCCACTGAATCCAGCGTGCCGCGCACCACGTGATAGCGCACGCCCGGCAGGTCCTTCACGCGGCCGCCGCGGATGAGCACAATCGAGTGCTCCTGCAGATTGTGGCCGACGCCGGGAATATACGTTGTGACTTCAATTCCATTGGTCAGCCGCACGCGCGCAACTTTGCGCAGCGCCGAGTTCGGCTTCTTGGGCGTTTGGGTGTACACGCGCGTGCACACGCCACGCTTCTGCGGGCAGGACTGCAGCGCCGGCGACGCCGTCTTGTAGTTCGGCGCGCTCCGGCCCTTCCTCACCAGCTGATTAAATGTGGGCACTCGTTGCAGCTCCTTGGTTCGTGCCGTAGGCCGAAACCTGCTCAAATTTCAGTAACTCATCTGAGGCCGACCTGAAGGTCGGCCCTACCAGAACTGCGGCCCCATGGCCGCGAAATACCATTCGCCGCGCATGAACCGCGGCGCCAAATTCTCATCACGAACATTGGGCTGGGCAGCAGTTACGCCATCGAGCGCAACACCGGCGCTCGCCGGTCCATCTGCCCATACTTCCCCAGGCACACAGCCGGGGATTGTGGTTTCCGTCAGATAGGGCGAACGACGGTGACGCCGTGGTCGTTCCGCAATCGGCTTGTCGCCGGCAGCGGAGATCGCTAACGAGGGCGTTCCGTTTCGTTGCCTCGGCCTGCATACCCACCGGATGGCCGGTGGAAGCGCAAGCACGTTTCAGCGAGGATCCTGCAAACTACTTCACAGGATAAAGACTACTACAGCACAGCCGAGCACTACAGGCAGGCTAAACACAACTCGCAGAACCCTTTCAATATATCAACCAGTTCTGCCGGCGTCAACTGTTGCCATACGCCTTTGGCACCATCCACCAGAGTCGTATTTCAGCTTTCCAAAGTTTTTAAACCGCATTCAATGCGCGGCCCTTCACGCGGGGTCGACGCGGTCACTTCTGACGTTCTGGAGCAGCCGGATTGTTCGATTCGCTTAGCAGACAGAAATCTGCGTTCTTGCCCGTCGGGAGAAACGACGGGTGGAGAAGTTGGCCTGCTATGCTCGGCTGCGCGGAAGGGCTCCGCTACCCTCCGGGAGGTGGCAACCGTGCCCCAAATTCATCCCCTGTTAGCTTTGGGAGTCGTTCTCTCGACCGCGGCCACCGACGCCGTTTACGTGATGTTCAGCTCAGCGGTCGCGGCGAGGAAGCGCATCCCCGCAGCCACCTGGAGTGGTCTCTGGTATTTGCTCTCGGCGTTCGCGGTCATCAGCTATACGCGAACCTGGATTTATGTGATCTTCGCCGCCCTGGGCTCGTGGATCGGCGCCTACCTCGCCGTGTCGTATTCGATGCGCCGGGACAAGGACGCTGGATTGCCGCACACCCGCGCCGAACATCGCGGCTGAAGTTGAGAGTGTGAGCCGCTGAAAAACTCGCTTTCCGCAAGGACATGAGTCGGCGCACGCCCCCTTCGTATCGCTAAGCACCATCACTGCAGGCGGCCGTTACTCCTTCGCTTCCTGTGCAATCTTGTGCTGCCGTCCGGGCCCTAATCCGGGTTAGGCTGGAAGCAGAGTTGTTATGGAAACCAGGGACAATGTCCAGCCGCGCCTCAATTCCATCGCGCTGGAACACGCAGTTTTATGCGCCGACTGCGAGATCATCAGCGACAGCGCCGGCGAGGTTTGTGAAGCCTGCGGCAGCCGCTCGCTGCTGAGCTTGGGACGCGTGCTCGGCGGAGGTCTGGGCGCCGTACGCGCCCGGCTGATCGACACCTCTCCGGAGCGGCTGCAAAACGCTTTCACGCTGCTGTTGAATGCCGAGTCCAGCCTTCCGCTGCATCGCCGCCGCAAACGCCGCCTGAGTTAGCTGCGGTGCGCTTTCGCTGAACGGTCACGCTGCCCGAGTTCGGAAAGTCTGCCACTCGGGCCGCGATTGTTACATCCGACTGTCGTCTCCGATCATCGAAAAACTGCATTCATCCTTGCAATCGGTTGAGGACCCATGGAATCGGACAAGCAGCTCCGCCAACAAATCTCCAAATTCATCGACTGGCATGAGGCGCATGCCGATCTTGCCGCTGCGGTGGATAAGTTCCCGGTCGAGCTGCGCGGGCGCGTGCCCCAGGGCATGCCGCACTCCGGCTGGCAGTTGCTGGAGCACATACGGCTGGCGTTGTCGGACATCGTGGAATTTTGCCGCGACACCGGGCACAAGTCGCCTCCCTGGCCGGAGGGCTATTGGCCGAAAAGCGCCTCGCCTCCAAACGAAAAGGCCTGGGAGCAAAGCGTCGACGCAATCCGCGACGACCTCGAATCACTTCGCGCGCTGATCGAAGATCCCAAAAACAATCTGCTGGCGCCGCTACCCGGCGGCTCCGGCCAGACGCTGCTGCGCGAAGCCCTGCTCGCCGCCGATCACCACGCGTATCACCTCGGCCAACTGGTGCTGGTGCGCAAAGCACTCGACGCCTGGAAGGGATGAGAGCAGTTAGCAGCGAGCGACTAGCAGCTAGCGCCTGACAGCAAGCGACGGGCAGCTGGCAACTAGCACTGCCAAATGGACTGGCGACTAGCAGCGGGCTACTGGCACTGCCAACTGTACTGGCGACCAGCCGCGGGCAACTGCAACTGGCAACTGACAACTGACAACTGCATGCCTCGTAACAGGGACGACTTCAGTCAAGATTATTCACTTTACTAAATTAG
>DASRGM010000026.1:0-36391 GCA_035651035.1 Terriglobales bacterium | reverse complement strand
CGGGATTTGAACCCGTGTTACCGCCGTGAAAGGGCGATGTCCTAGGCCGGGCTAGACGACGGGGACGCTTGCGAGGCGGGAATTGAACTCCCATCGTAGCAGCCGCTTAGAAACAGTGTCAAAGCAGCATTCGGCAGTTCGCTGCCAAACGCTATCGATGCTGCCCCTTCTTCTTCGGCGCCGGCTGTGGCTCTGCCGGAGCCCGCTGCTCAGTCGGCGGCGGCTCGGGGCCGAGCTCCACCGGCGGCTCGCTCAGCATCTTCTTGAAAAATGCGAATGGCACCTTCGCCGTCAGGACGGCTTCGTTCCGATCCTGGTGCACCTCCAGGCTGTCGAAGGCGGCCTTGACGTCTTTGTCCGGGCCGCCGCTGTCCATGGAAATTTCCAGCGACTTGAAGAGCACCAGATAGGTGTCAACCTGCTGGGTGAATCTCTGCGCCTCAGCCTCGCTGCGGGTGATCACGTCAGCGCGGAGATGGAGATCGTTCAATGGACGCGCGGACGCAATCACGACGCCGTCGGCAGGCAGCAGTCCGCTCCAGCCTCCGGGAAGCAGCAGTTCGCCGTGCTCCGCTTGCGGACTGGACGCGGGCGGGCGGGCGATGGTCCACACCACACTGCCCAGCGGCACGCGCGCGTAGTATTGGCTGACCAGCGTGGGTCCGGCGAAGGGTAAGGCCGCGCGGCGATAGCGGTCGATGATGCCGTATATGGTGTCGGAGCTTTCGGTATTGGAGGCGGCGGCGAGGTCCACTCCCAGCAGCACCACCCTGACCGTACGATCCTGGACGGGAACGCTGTAAATCTCATAACCCTGGTAGGACTCGGCGCTGGAGGCGAGTTTGTGAAGGTAGCTTGAAACCCGCGCGCTGTCGAAGTGTCCCTGCAGGATCTCGCTATATCGCGTTTGGCTCGTCTTGTCCCGAGAGGCGGGGGTTGCAGCGCCATAGTGGATGGCGAAGGCGGCCTTCTCCAAGTCGCGCTCGAACTCGAAGCCGGTCTGGCGCACGAACTCTTCGTACTGCGGATCGCGCTCCTTGGGAGCGCTCTTGGCCAAGTCCGTCAGCAACCGGACGGGCGCAAGATTGATGTAGACCACGGCATCGCATTCGGGAAGCAGGCGGACGGCGTCGGGAGCCGCATGCATGCGCAACAGCAACGCAACCAGCATGCCGCCGGCAATGACGAGCGCCGCGACCGCGACCCACAGGTAGTTCTTGCGGATTCGCATCGATAACGCCTTTGATCATACGGGAGCGGCCCGACCGATCGTCAACTCGCGGCGCAGGCCGCGGCAAAAGAAAAGGGGAGCTGACGCTCCCCCTGCTCTGCCCACCATCCAAACAGCGCGGATGGCGGGACGTTCGATAGCAAAGTCCCTATTGCGCGTGCGCGTTTTCTTCCGCGCTGTGGATAGTGGACAGGAACTGACGGACCGCCGGATCATGCGTCGGCGGCGCCTGCCCGTGCAGAATCTGCGAGAAGGCTACTTCGTTGCCGTACAGCGCCTCTGTGGCCTTCTTGTCCTGGTTCAACTCTGCGCCGTTGACGGTCACGCCGCCATAGACGCCCTTCGATTTGGCGTAAGTGAGGATCGCCGACTTCCAGCCGGCGTTGGCAGAGGCCTCACGGCCGACCGGGCCGGCCGTAGCGTTGGCCTCACCGCCGACCTTGAAGTGGCCGGACTCCAGCGTCTGCATGCCTTGATCGTTCATGATCATCATGACCAGGTCGACGCTTTCGACGCCGATCTGCAAGCCGAAGCTGCCTCCCGTCATCTGAAAGGGAGCGGGCGGGCTCCAGCGGCCAGTTGCCAGCTTGCAGGTGGCCACTCCATCGCCATGATGTCCGCCGACGATGAATCCTGCCTGCTTCAGGCCGGGAACCACGGCGATACACTTCGCCCCTTCCAGCACCTGGTGCGGAATGCCCGCGGTGGTGGTTGGACTGGTCAACTCTTGAATGATGTTTGCGGACTTGTCGAGTTCGTTGTTGATTGCGGTCTTGTTCTGTGCGCCGGCGATCATTGAAGTCGCCAATACGAATGCTGCGGCCACGAATGTGAGAAAGAACTTTTTCATGCTGCGCTCCTCCTACTCCTAAGCGATTAGTAGGAGGTGCAGCAGCGGCGGAGGGTTTCCTCAGAGCTGAGGCGAGTAGAGGAGCCGTGCGGGACAGGGCTGCGCCTCCGCCAGGAAGTGGATTATTGTAGTCTTTGGATTCGGCAACGCAGGATCGCGCAAGGATCGTCTCGCGCCGGGAACTCTGGCACCGCCGACGCCGTACTATTCTTCGTTATCTGCCAAAGGAGCTTTGCTTGCAATATCTTCGCCGCGTACTTGCCTTGTTGCTTGTTCTGTCGCCAGCTGTCCTACTTTGTCAGACGGCTCCCCCAAGCCAGAACGGGACCTTCCGGCTACACAAGTTTGAGCAGCCGATCGGCGAGGAAACTTACACCATTACCAACGAGGGCAATACGCTCACGCTGAAATCGGAGTTCAAGTTCACCGACCGAGGGACACCGGTCCCGCTCTCGGCGACGCTGCGCAGCTCCGACAGCTATGTACCGCAGAGCTTTGTCATTAAGGGCAAAACCTCCCGCAGCTCCGATATCGATACGGAAGTGACTGTCGGCTCCGGGACGAGCGCGAATTCGGGAAAGGCCGGAGGCTCAGCCGAGTCCGCGAGTGTGCGGCAGGGCAAGGAAACGCGCACCGTACCGGTCCCGCAGACCTTCTTCACCATCTCGGGTTACGCTCCGGTCGCGGTACAGATGGAGATGATGCGCTACTGGCGGGGGCACGGACAGCCGGCGGAGCTACCGACGCTGCCCTCGGGCGCGGTTAAGATCCAGGACCGCGGTGCGGAGACCATGCACATCAACGGCCACGACGTGCAGGTGGAGCGCTACACGGTGCAGGGACTGATCTGGGGCATGGAGACGCTCTGGATGGACGGCAGCGAAAATCTGGTGGCCCTGGTTTCCACCGATGCCGAGTTCGATCACTTTGAGGCGGTGCGCGATGAGTATGAGCCGGCATTGTCCGGCTTTGTGGCCAGCGCGGCACACGACGAGATGGCGGCGCTGAGCGAGATGAGCCGGCGTATGCCCGGACGGCAGACGGGAATGCTGGCGTTCGTGGGAGCCACCGTCATCGACGTGACGGGCAAGTCGCCGATCCCGAACGCGACGGTTGTGACCAGCGGCGGCAAAATCGTCGCCGTCGGTCCGAGCAGCCAGATCGAACTTCCCGCCGGCGCGCAGCGCATCGACGTGAAGGGCAAGTACATCATTCCCGGACTGTGGGACATGCACGCCCACTACGAGCAGGTCGAGTGGGGCCCCATCTACCTGGCCGCCGGCGTGACCACGGTGCGCGACGTGGGTAACGAGTTCGACTTCATCAAGCAGGTGCGCGATGCCGTCAACAGCGGCACGGCGCTCGGCCCGCACATGCTGAACGCAGGCATCGTCGACGGCGATGGCCCGTATGCGCTGGGAATCGGGCGCGTCAACAACGCCGAGGACGCGGAGAAGTGGGTAACGAAATATCATGACGCCGGCTTCGAGCAGATGAAAATTTACAGCTCGGTAAAAGAGGAGAGTGTGAAGGCCATCTGCGCCGACGCTCACAAGCTGGGCATGACCGTGACCGGTCACATCCCCATCGGCATGAATGCCTACCAGGGGGTGGAAGATGGCATGGACCAGATCAACCACATCCACTACATCACCGATCTGCTGTTGCCCAAGGACTTCGATCCGAAGAAAGTGAAGGGTATCGAACGCCTGAAGGTAATGGCTTCGCTCGATCCTGACTCCGAGGCGGGCAAGCACGCGGTCGCGTTTCTGAAGGAGCATGGCACGGTAATCGATCCGACCGTGGCGCTCTTCGAGTTGCAGTTTCGTCCGGCGAGCGAGCCGGCTACCGAGGTTGAGCCGGGCATCGCGCGCGTGGCTCCGGAGTTGCGCGAGCAGCTGATGAATGGAGGCATGCCGCCGGAAGTCGCTCCCTATGGGCAGCAGATTTTCCAGCACTCCCTCGAGCTCATTGGTGAATTGCACAAGGCGGGCGTGACCATCGTCGCCGGCACTGATCAGACGGTGCCGGGCTTTTCCGTGTATCGCGAGATTGAGTTGTACCAGAAGGCGGGCTTCACGCCTCTGGAGGCGCTGCAGGCCGCAACCATTGTCCCGGCGCGGGCAATGAAGGTAGACGGTGACAGCGGCAGCGTGCAAGTCGGTAAGCGCGCCGACTTCGACGTACTCGATGCCAATCCGCTGGACGACATTCACAACGTGCGCAGTGTGCGCATGGTAGTGGCCGGCGGCGTTCTCTACGATCCCAAGCCGCTGTGGGAGAGCGTCGGCTTCAAGGCGCAGTAGCGGCAAGCGACAGGATTACGCCACCGCCTTCCGCCGCACGTCTGTGGTGAACAAACCCTTGACATTCCCCGCCTGCGACCGCTTAATGTTCGCAGCGTTGGTTCCTTTCTTCGGTGGCTGCTGGTTCCGTTTTCAGTATGTCCATGGCTTGTTTGCGCCCGGCCCGGCCGTGTGTGGTGATGTGCAAAGGATGTTACCTTCGTAATATTTTTGCTCTTCACTAGCCGGGGCTGCGACGCCACCACACTTATGTTTTTGATAAGGAGGGTCTATGCGGTCTATGCATCCCTGCTCCAGGTTCCCCATCATTGCTGCGGTGCTGCTCAGCATGATGGCTGTGCCACTTGCTATCGCCCAGGAGACCATTAACCACCCAGTCGTGCTCACCAACCCGGAGGTCAACAGCCCCGTCAGGTTTGACGTTTCGCGTCCCCTGCGCGACATGGCGACCGAAGTTCCCGCACAAGCTGGAATGCATGAATCGTCGCCGGTGCGTTACCCGAAGCTGCAGCAATTGATGCAGACAAATCAGCAGATCGAAGATGGTGCGCTGCAGACCTCGACTGGCCCGCTGGTTAGCGCAACTGTAGGGCTGAACCTGCTGGGAGTGGGAAACGGGTTTCCCAGCTATTCCGTTCCTGACGCCCCTCCCGACGTAAATCTTGCGGTAGGCGATACCCAAGTGGTGCAGTGGGTCAATGTCTCGTATGCCGTGTTCGACAAGAACACGGGCGCGGTGATCGCGGGCCCGATTCTCGGCAACGCCTTCTGGTCGGGCTTCGGCGGCGCCTGCCAGAATACGAACAGCGGCGACATCCTGCCGCAGTGGGACAAAGTCGCGCACCGCTGGGTAATGATGCAGAACGTGTTCTCGTCACCCTACGCGACGTGCATTGCCATATCGACCACACCCGACGCGACGGGCACCTATTATCGCTATCAGTTTTCGCAGCCCGGTTTCCCCGATTATCCGAAGCTGGGCATCTGGCCTGACGGCTACTACCAGAGCCAGAACAACTTTGGTTCCAACGGAAACTCGTTCCAGGGCGCACGCGTTTGCGCCTATGACCGCAACAAGATGCTGGCCGGCAATTCCGGCGCGCAGCAAATCTGCTTCCAGGCCAGCACCTTTGACGACAGCCTGCTCCCGGCCGACCTCGACTCGGTGAATACACCGCCGCCGGCAGGCGAAAAAGAGGTGTTCCTCGGCAGTATCGACGAGAGCACTTCGCACGTTTATGAGTACCTCTTCCACGCGGATTTCACCACGCCGTCCAACTCCACGTTTACGGGCGCCAGCGGAAGCATGCCAATTACGGTGGCGTCATACAGCCTGGCGTGCGCCGGCGGCACCTGCATTCCGCAGAAGGGCGTCAGTGACAAGCTGGATTCGCTCGCTGACCGCCTGATGTACCGCCTGGCCTACCGCAACTTCAGCGATCACCAGACCTGGCTGGTCAGCCATGCGGTGACCGCCGGCAGCTCCACCGGCATGCGCTGGTACGAATTCCACGCGCCGGAGACGTCCACCAGCCTCTCGGTTTATCAGCAGGGCACGTTCGCTCCCGACAGCAATTACCGCTGGATGGGCTCGATCGCCATGGACCAGGCGCAGGACATCGCGCTGGGGTACAGCGTCTCCAGTTCGACTCTGTTCCCGTCCATCAGCTACACCGGACGCGTCGCCAGCGATCCGCTGGGCACGATGGAGTCCGAGGCTTCGATCGTCAGCGGCACAGGCTCGCAGAGCGACACCTCGAATCGTTGGGGCGATTATTTCAGCATGGTGGTCGATGCCGCCGACGATTGCACCTTCTGGTTCACGGCCGAGTACTACACGGTCACGGCGACCTTCGATTGGAGCACCCGGCTGGCATCGCTGAAGTTCCCCAACTGCGGCCCGCAGCAGCCCGACTTCAGCATCTCCGCTTCGCCAAACTCGGTGAGCGTCGCACAAGGCGGGCAGGGCTCGTCCACTATCACCACCACGGCCCTCGCCGGATTCAACAACTCGATTGCCTTGTCCGCTTCGGGTATGCCCTCGGGTGTGACGGTTGGATTCAATCCCAGCACCATACCGGCGCCGGGCAGCGGCACGTCGGCCATGACCATCACTGTGGCGTCGAACACCCCGGCGGGAACTTATCCGATTACCGTGACGGGTACGGGCGGCAGCACACAGCACAACACGACGGTTACGCTGACCGTCACTGGCCCGTCGAGCTTCACGATTTCCGCATCGCCGTCTTCGGTAACCGTGGCCGACGGCAGCCAGGGAAGCTCGACGATCAGCACGACGGCGATGAACGGCTTCAACAGCTCGATTGCGCTGTCAGCCTCGGGCTTGCCGACGGGGGTGACCGTAGCTTTCAACCCAACGTCGATCGCCGCGCCGGGTACGGGTAGCTCGACGATGACTATCATGGTGGGTTCGAGCGTTGCGGCGGGAAGCTATCCGATCACGGTGACGGGCAGCGGCGGAGGCGTCCAGCAGAGCACGACGGTGACGCTGACTGTGACCGCCGGCTCGCCCGACTTCACCATTACGGCGACGCCGTCCAGCGAAACCGTGCGACGCGGCTCGCGAGCGACGTACACCGTCAGTCTGGCACCGGTGAATGGCTTCAATAGCTCGGTAAGCTTGAGCCTGAGCGGGTGCCCCAGCCGTAGCACTTGCTCGTTCAGTCCATCGTCGTTGACCCCGCCAGGTAACTCCACGCTGACGGTTTCCACGACGTCGCAGACGCAGGTGAAAACGTTTACGTTGACAATCAGCGGCACCAGCGGCAGCTTGCGGCACTCAACCAGTGTCGCACTAACCGTGACTCGCTAACCCAAAGGGGCGGACCTCGCCACGGTCCGCCCTTTCTGCAAAATCAGGGAACTGAATACGCGGCCGGCGACAATACAGAATCGCCGGCCGCGTACTATTTCAGCCGGAGGGGCTTGCGGCGTGCTTCTTGAAAACGGCACAAATGCAGCGTGGGGCAAGCGCGAGCACTTCAAGTTGAATTCACAGTTGCTGAAAAACCCGGGAAGGCAGCTTCCTCGCGAGCTAAAGCTCGCTCGGAAGCACGAAATCAAACGGCTTATACGCTGGCCTGAAAGGCCAGCTCTACCCTGTACCAGCTCTACCCTTTACCAACCCTAACCCTTCAATTGACGGTCAACTTGGGTGTGTCCTGAGCGGCGCCCGCAGCCTGCGCGGCGGGCGTTTCCGGAAACGCCTCGTACACCGCGATCTGCTCGGCGAAGCCCTTGACGTGAATCGGATCCAGCGCGTGCAGCGGCACCGCGTTGCCTAGTTCCGTGACTACAGCTTGCGAGATAAGGATTTGCCCGCGTTGGGCCGCGGAACACAGCCGTTCCGCCAGATTAACGGTGCTGCCGATGGCCGTGTAGTCAAGCCGGTTGGGGCTTCCCAGCGCGCCGACAATCACTTCGCCCACATGGATGCCAACCCCGACCTGCCCACCGGCGCAGGGCCCGACGTTCACCGCTAATTCGGACAACATCTCGCGCGCGGCCGTCACGGCGCGCCGGCAGCGGTCGTCGCCGGAAAACCAGGCAACCATGGCGTCGCCAATAAACTTGTCGATATCTCCGCCGTGTTTGCTGACCACGTCGGCCTGGATACCCAGCACCTGGTTCAGCCGCTGCACCACACTCTCCGGATCTCGCCCATCGGAGAAGCCGCTGAAATTCCTGATGTCGGAGAACAGCACCACCATCCACTTGCGCTCGGTGTGACAGGTGCCGCAAGCCTCCAGCGAGCTGTAGGCGGTATGCGACATGAACTTCGACATAGCTTGACGCTGGGTGACACCGGCCACCATATCCTCGAATGCCCGGCACAGGGTTCCGATTTCGTCGTGCGACTCGAACTGGCGCCGGTGAGCGACCCGGAGCTGCTGAATGCCGTCGTACTTCCCTTTCTCCACCTCACGCGCCACGCTCGCCAGACCTAACAGCGGCTTCACGATAGGGCTGGAAAAGACCAGGCCGAGCGCGATTCCCAGCAGCAGCGCGCAGATCGCCAGCACCGCCAGATAGGTTTGCAGTTTGTTAAACGGTTGCAGCCGCTGTGTGATGGATTGCACTACGCCGAGGTGCACGTGCTCCGGGTTGTGCACCACAACGCCGGGCGCCTGGATCGCAACCTCTTGTAAGAGGAATTGCTCCCCGCCGGTTTGGAAGCGGACACCATTTCTCGCATCGGCAAGTTTGCCGGCGAGCGCGGCGGGAAAAGCGGGATTGCTGGCGGCAAACACCACCGGCTCCAAACCCCCCGTCTGTGTATCCTCCTCATGCCAGAACACGACATCGACCGTGGCCCTTCTGTGCACCATGGCGGCCGAGCCATTGTCCGTCCGGTAACCGATTGCCATGGTGCCGATGGGTTCGGTCGAGATGCCGGTAGTCACGCGCGCGGCATAAATGCTGTAAATGTTTCCGCTGGGATCGCGCCAACTGGTGAGCAACGGTACCTTATCGAGCGCTGCGTGCACGTCCGGGAGGACCCAGCGCTCCAGTTCGCGATCGCACAGCGGCTGGCCGCGCAATGCGATTGCCAGCACCTGCCCATGAATGTCCTGCAGCGCCGCATAGTCGATGTGGGCGCTGTCGTTCGGGTCAGTACCCTGGGCGTCGACGATGTGCTGAAGAAACTGGCAGCGCTGTGCCTTTTCGGAGGGCTTAAAGAGCTGCGAGCTCTTGGCGCCAATCAGATAGGCGACGTGGGCGCGATCGCGAATACGATACTGCTCAATGGAGAGGAAAGCATTCTCTCGTGCCCTGAAGTCGTTCTCAAGAACCCTCTTGACCTCGGTGCGGCCCTGCATCCATACCGTCGTCAGCACCGCCGCAAGCAGCAGCGAAACCACCGCCGAAATCAGAATCACGATTTTGCTGCGTACGCTCAGGTTGGCCAGAAACCCACTCATCTGTGGATCCTCCCAATGGTATGTTCTCCGGAGATCGCGCTTACTTCAGCGCCCTGCCTATCGCTGCACCGGTCGCGGCATCCGCTTTGGTAGAGGTAGGACATACGACGAAGAGGGCCCGAAGCGTGACCACAGAGGGGGCGGAGAGTCTGGTGTGGAATTATGCCAGAAAAGCTGCGGTGAGCGGCGAGAAAAGTAGCACGCTGCAACTGTGGTCTCCATAATGTGCAGCGAACTCGCCAGAAGGGCGCTCATTTCTTCGCACTTGACAAGCGACCTCTACTCGTTTACTTTGCACTACAAAGTTATAGCGGCCATAACATTGCTTATGTAAGGCGTGCATTAGACCGCATAAATGCCCGCGACTTCCGAATTTCTTGGCTCGCTCGCTTTACAGAGCAAAGTGTTCTGCAGAATGGAGGCTCTCATTGAGTAATGCGCCGACGTTGCCATCCGGTTTGAAGATGAAATCCCGGTCCATGGGTGTAAAGCTGATCATCGTTTGCGGACTAGCCGTACTGATGACCATTCCGGCTATCTTTGTTGGAGCGCTGGTTGAGGACAGGACCCAACGAGCTAAGGACGTCACAAAAGAGATAAGCAGCCACGTGGGTGGTCAGCAGACTTTCCTCGGGCCAACGCTGGTCGTTCCCTTCGAGATTCCGCCACGATCTCCAGCTGATCATGCCAGGCACGGTATGTACCTGGTATTTCCGGCACGAGCTTCGGCGACGATCACCGCGGCAACCGAAGAGCGTCGCCGGTCGTTGTTCAAAGTGCCGGTGTTTCAGCTTGATGCGAAATTCGACGCGTCGTTCGATTTATCGGGAGTGCCCGCGGTTCCGCCACAAGGCGCCGAACTGGACTGGAGCCGGGCCGAGATCGTAGTGGGAGTCAGTGATGCCCGCGGAGCCCTGGCCGACGCGGTGTTGACGATGGATGGAAAGACGTCGACGCTCACTCCGGCGGAAAATACAACCAACATTGCGCTTGGCCATGACCACAGCGATCACGTAAAGCTCACGCTGTTCGGCGCTAGACTCGAAGGCATGGCGAAGCCAAACGCGCAATTTAATGTTACGTCCGCGTTGCGATTTTCCGGCGCTCAGAGAATGGCCGTGCTTGCCTATGGCAAGACGACGCATGTCTCCATTCAAGGCGACTGGCCTAGTCCGGGATTCGATGGGGGGTTTCTCCCGGTCAGTAGAACTGTCTCCAGAAATGGTTTCACCGCCGAGTGGTCCGTCCCCTTTATCGCGCGTGGAGTGCGCGCCGAGGGACAGGCCGACGCGATTACCGGCCTGGATGCGACAGCGCTCGGCGTCTCGTTTGTCGAGGTGGCAGATCCGTATCAATCGGTGAGCCGATCCCTGAAATACGTACTTCTTTTCCTGGGACTGCTGTTCCTCTCCTATTTTGTATTTGAAGTTACAAGCGGCAAGCGAGTTCACCCTGCCCAGTACCTTCTGGTGGGTATCGCACAGATCATTTTCTACCTGCTTCTGCTGTCGATCGCCGAGCGGCTTGGTTTCGATATCGCCTTTCTGGTCGGCGGTGCGGCGACAGTGGCCCTGCTTTCGGCAAACGCAATTTGGGTGTTTTCCAGCCGGATACAAGGCGTAAGGGCGCTGACAGTCTTCTCTTTGCTGTATGCGCTGATTTATCTGCTGTTACGACTCGAGGATAATGCACTGCTCGTGGGCGCGATTGCTAGTTTCCTGGCCGTTGCGGCTGCGATGTACTTCACTCGCAACATCGACTGGTACGGCTCACTTCCGGTGTCTGGAATTACTTCGCAGCAAACGGCGGATGTGCCCAGGGAAGCGTAGGTAGCGCACACTCGACTGGCTCGCTTCAGCCTATCCGTGCGCGGCGCTGGCCCCGCTCAGCTCGCGCACAATCGAGTTCACAAATTGCTTGGCGTCTCCGAACAACATCAGATTGTTATCCAAGTAGTAGAGCGGGTTGTCGATGCCGGCGAAGCCGGGGCTCATGCTGCGCTTGATCACCATCACAGTGCGCGCCTTGTCCACATCCAGAATCGGCATGCCGTAGATCGGGCTGCTCTTATCGGTACGCGCGGCCGGATTGGTCACGTCATTGGCGCCGATCACCAGGGCCACGTCGGTTTGCGGAAAGTCGCCGTTGATGTCGTCCATCTCGATCAGGCGGTCGTACGGAATGTCGGCTTCTGCCAGCAGAACGTTCATGTGCCCGGGCATGCGTCCGGCAACCGGATGGATGGCAAAGCGGACATCCACGCCCTTCTTGCTGAGCAGGTCATACAGTTCGCGGACCTTGTGCTGCGCTTGCGCGACTGCCATGCCATAGCCGGGGACAATCACCACACTGTTGGCCACGCCAAGAATCGAGGCAGCGTCTTCGGGGCTGGCGCTGCGCACCACGCGTTCTTCCTTCGTCGCCGCCGCTGAGGTCTGCACCTGGCCGAACGCTCCGAACATCACGTTGGTGAATGAGCGGTTCATGGCCTTGCACATGATCACCGAGAGAATGAAGCCCGAGGAGCCGTCGAGCGCTCCGGCCACCACCAGTACCTTGCTGTTGAGAACGAATCCCAGCAGCGCCGCTGAAATGCCGGCATAAGAATTCAGCAGGGAGATGACGGTAGGCATGTCGGCGCCGCCGATCGGCGTGACCAGCAACACTCCGAAGGCCAGCGCCACCACCACCATGATGGGGAACAGTATGGCGTGAGCGGGATTCACCACCAGCGCCGCCGCCAGCCCCAGCGCGCCCGCCAGAATGGAGAGGCTGACGATGTTCTGCCCGCGATAGACAATTGGCCGCTGTGGCAGGATCTCCTGCAACTTGCCTGCGGCGATCAGGCTGCCGGTAAACGTCAGCGAGCCGATAATCACTTCCAGGGAAATCTCGCCCATTTCAAATCGCGTGACCGGCGCGGTGCCCACGTAGAACTCGGCGATGCCGATCATGGCCGCCGAAAGCGCACCGAACGCGTGGCTCAATGCGGTTCGCTGCGGGACCGCCGTCATGCGCACCATACCCAGAGGAACGCCGACTCCAGCTCCGATGATCAGCGGGATGAGCACCCACTTGTAGTGGGCCACCTCGGGGTTGAACAGCGTAACGATGACTGCCAGGGCTGCGCCGACTTCTCCCGCCAGAACGCCCCAACGCGCGGTCAACGGCGAACTCAGGAACTTGAGCGAAAGAACGAAGAGAACGACCGCGACGATGTAGGCGAAATCGAGGTACTGCTGTAACGCGAGCTCGGTCATGATTATTTGGACCTGCGAGACTTGAACATGCGCAGCATGCGGTCGGTGATCAGGAAACCGCCAACCATGTTGCTGAACGACGCGGCGACCGCGATCGCACCCAGCGCCGTGGTCAGCGGCGTCTCATGCCGGCCGGCGATAATGATGGCGGCAACCACAACAATCGCGTCGAGCGCGTTGGTCAGCGACATCAGCGGCGTGTGAAGCAGGGGAGAAACGGCCCTGATGACTCCGAAGCCCACAAATCCGGCGAGGATGAAGACGTACAGGTTCGAAATAAAATCCGGTGGCATTTTGGCTTCCTCTGCATTCCCGGCGGCTCGGGCCGCCGAATCTTACGAATTACTGCGCCGCGAGCGCGGCCATTTTGAAGAACTCTCGCACTCGCGGATTCACCAGTTCGCCCTGATGCGTAACCAGGGTGCTGCGCGTGATCTCGTCTTCGAGGTTTAGCTGCAGCTTGCCTTCTTTGACAATGTGCAGCAGGAAGTTCGTCAGGTTCTTGGCATACATCTGGCTGGCATGGTAAGGCACGGAGCTGGCCAGGTTGATTGTGCCGACGATCGTTACACCGTGCTCGACGATGATCTCTTCCGGACGCGTCAGCTCGCAGTTGCCGCCACGCTCGGCGGCCAGGTCGACGATCACCGAGCCCAGCGTCATCCCGGCGACCATCTCTTTGGTGACGAGCACCGGCGATTTCTTGCCGGGAACGACTGCGGTGGTAATAACGACATCGCTTGCGGCGACGACCTTGCCCAGCAACTCGCGCTGCTTCTGGTAGAACGACTCGTCCTGCGCCTTGGCGTAACCGCCCGCATCCTGCGCGTCGGCAGCTTCAATTGGTAACTCGACGAAGCGCCCTCCCAGGCTCTGCACCTGCTCCTTGACGACCGGCCGCAGATCGTAGGCTGAGACGACGGCGCCCAGGCGACGCGCGGTTGCAATCGCCTGCAGTCCGGCCACGCCGGCCCCGATGATTAGAACGCGCGACGGAGTGATCGTTCCGGCGGCAGTGGTGAGCATGGGAAAGATGCGCGGCAGCTTGTCGGCCGCGACCAACACCGCCTTATAGCCGCAGATTGTCGCCATTGACGAAAGCGCGTCCATATTCTGTGCGCGGGTGATGCGCGGCATCAGCTCGACCGAGAACGAAGTCGCTCCGGTCGCAGCGATCTCTTCCAGGGTGTGAACGTCACCTAGCGGGCGCAGGAACCCGATCAGCGCTTGTGCGCGCTTCATGAGCGGAAGGTCGGCCCGGCCGGTGCGATCATTCGAGCCGTGGCAGAGTACCTGAACGACGATGTCGGCGCCGGCAAAAACATCTCCCCGGCTGGGGAGGACCTTAGCGCCTTTGCCTTCGTATTCGGCGTCGGAATATCCCGCTTCCACGCCCGCGCCGGCCTCGACGATTACCTCCAGACCCGCCTTGGCCAACGTTGGAACCACGCCCGGCACCAGGGCCACGCGCCGCTCCCCCGGAAAGATCTCGCGGGGAACCCCGACTCTCATCTCCCAACCTCCGTTCGCGCTAACGCGCTAACCAGCAAGTCAAAAGCAGCATTCTACGCAGTGGAGGCAGAAAGTCCAGCGCGCCGGCAAAGTTGGCGCACGCATGGTAACCAATGTCGAAATTGCGAGTTCAATTCAATAGGGCCAGGCCGCGAAGCTCCCGGCGGTACCGAAACAGTAACTTCTCGACTGAATTCAGGCTGGGTTATCCACAGTACGGGTTGTTCCCTAACCCATTGCCACGAAAGCGGATTGCAAAAGCTGGGGCGAGCGAGGTCAGTTTTCGGGCACGATTTGTGGCGAAAATACCACATGGCAGCTTCGGTTCGAGCTTGTAATCTGATGTATGCGCTGCGGTTAGTCTCCCACGTTTGATTTACGAGCGTACAATCCGGCGGCCGGTCGAATGCAGTGGCATCGGTCTCCACGGCGGCGCCCCCGTCACTCTCCGTATATTGCCGGCCCCGGCCGGGACGGGCATCGTGTTTCGGCGCATCGATCTCGATGGCTTCCAGGTCGAGGCCATCGGCCGCAATGTCGCCAAGGTCAGCTACGCCACCAGCTTGATGAAGAAGGGTGTGCTCATCTCCACCACTGAGCACTTGCTCTCGGCCTTCATCGGCATGGGCGTGGACAATGCCTTCGTCGAGCTCGACAATCTGGAGCTACCCATCCTGGATGGCAGCGCCTTGCCCTTTGTGCAAATGATTAGCCAGGCGGGGGTGCGGCAGCAGCGGCGTAAGCGGACCTATCTGAAGATCCTGCGTCCCTGCGAGCTGCGCGAGGGCGACAAGTTCCTCGGAATCTATCCCGCCGAGCGTTACTCGGTCAGCTACGCTATCGATTTTCCTCATCCTTTGATTGGCCGCGAGCAGTTCCAGGTCGAGTTGTGCAACGGCAGTTATCTGGACCATATCGCTGCCGCGCGAACCTTCGGCTTCCTGGAGCAGCAGCGCGCGATGCTGAACATGGGATTGATTCGCGGCGCCTCGCGCGACAACTGCGTCGTGCTTACGCGGGAAGGCATTGACAATCCCCCGCTGCGTTTTCCCGACGAATTTGTTCGCCACAAAGTACTCGACCTGATCGGAGACCTGGCGCTGTTCGGCAAACGTATCCTGGGCTATGTGAAAGCCGACCGCGCCGGACACGCGCTGCACACCGCGATGGTTTCCCGCATCCTCCGCGAGCCGGGCTACGCCGAGGAAGTCACGCTCGACGACTCGTCAGTGAAGGACTGGCCCGCGGAGCACCTCGCCGTCGCCGACTGACGCTGCTCCTTCCAGGTTTCAACGTTCCCGTATCCGAACCGCCTGCCTGCGCAAATTGCGTCTCCCGCTGATGTAAGACCGCGATGATGCCGAAAAAGTAAGTATCACCGGCGCATCGGCCGGCTGGAGCTTTGTCTCTAGTTGCTTCGGGAGAAAAGGCGTGCCGAATATTCGATGGTCCCCCTTGTGCAGTGCCTTGTTGCTCACCATCCTTTGCTGCATGACTTCCCTTCCCGGCTGGTCGCAAGCGTCTGGCGCGCCCACAACCATACGGCGCGATTTGCACCACGACGTCTCGCCACCGCTGCGGGAGATGATCCGCAATGCCCAACCGGGAGAGCACGAGGAGCGGGAAGCCGAGCCGCGCCGCGGTATTCCACTGCCGCCGGGGTTGCGGCCCTTAATGGACGATCCGGTTCGTCAGGATGGCAGCTACGGATTTTCGCCGCACGTGGGATTGAACTTTGAAGGCCTGGGCGACGGCCAGTACAACTTCTGGGTCGAGTACTCTCCTCCCGACACCAATGGCGCGGTCGGCGCTACGCAGTACGTGCAGTGGGTCAACACTTACTTCGCCGTCTTCGACAAACATACCGGCACACTGCTGGCGGGGCCGGCCCCGGCGAACGCGCTGTGGTCGGGATTCGGCGGCGGATGCCAAACCAATAATGATGGCGATCCCATCGTGCTCTACGACAAGCTGGCGAGTCGCTGGGTGATGGGCCAGTTCTCCGTATCCACGACGCCGTACCTGCAGTGTGTGGCGGTTTCGGCGACCTCCGACGCCACCGGCCCCTGGTACCGGTATTCGTTTCAGTACGGCTACTTTGACGACTATCCCAAGATGGGCGTCTGGGCCGACGCCTATTACGAAACCTTCAACATGTTTGACGGCGACACCTTCATGGGCTCCGACGCCTGCGCCTATAACCGCACGGCAATGCTGAACGGCCAGGCGGCAACGCAGATCTGCTTCCAGCACGGTCCGACAATCGGGGGGCTTCTCCCCTCCGACGTCGATGGCGTTACCGGACCTCCCGCGGGCGCGCCCAACTACATGCTGGCCTATGGCGCAAATTCGCTTGAGCTTTATAAGTTTCACGTGGACTTCGGCACTCCTTCCAACTCGACCTTCACCGGCCCGGTGGTAATTCCAGTGGCGGCGTTTACGCCGCTGTGTTATGGGGCGAGCGAGTGCGTTCCGCAACCCGGCACGGATACCCGCCTGGATTCGCTGGCTGACCGCCTGATGTACCGCCTGGCATATCGCAGGTTCAGCGATCACGAGTCCTTGGTGGTGAACCACTCGGTCGCGGTGAACGGCAGCGGCGGAGTGCGCTGGTATGAGATACAGTCGCCGGGCAGCACCCCGGTCGTCGCTCAGCAGGGCACCTATGCTCCCGACTCGAACTACCGCTGGATGGGAAGCATTGCCATGGATCGCATCGGCGACATCGCCGTTGGCTATAGCGTGTCCAGCAGCACCGTGTATCCCTCAATCGCCTTTGCCGGGCGCGTGCCCTCCGATCCCGCAGGCGTACTCGAATCGGAGACCAGTGTGATCACCGGTAGCGGGTCGCAGACCGGCATCTTGAGCCGCTGGGGCGACTACAGTGCCATGACCGTCGATCCCACCGACGACTGCACATTCTGGTACACCCAGGAATACCTGGTGAGTAATGGCGCCTGGAATTGGCGGACCCGGATTGCCAACTTCGTCTTTCCCGGCTGCAGCAGCGGCGGCTATATTGGGTTCTATCCCGACACCCTGAGCTTCGGAACGCAGGCCGTGGGAACCCTGAGCGCTTCGCAGCAAATCACTTTCACCAACCACGAGCCCGGCGCGCTCGCGATCACCAGCATCGCCGTCAGCGGCGACTTCGTACAAAACAACAACTGCGGAACCACGCTGGCGCCGAATACTAGCTGCACCATCAACGTCAGCTTTCAGCCCAGCACAACGGGCGTCAGGACCGGCACACTGTCGGTCATCGATAGCGGCCCGGGCAGTCCTCGCACGGCGGCGCTGAGCGGCCAGGGGACGCAGGCGGCCAGCTGCACCTCCGGTGTGCTTTCGAATGCCGGCTTCGAGAGCGGCTCTCTCGATTGCTGGACGATCGGTGGCGTCTTTCCTGCCGCGATTACGACTCTGCAGGCGCACAGCGGAAGCTTCAGCGCGCAACTGGGCGCGACTGGGCTGCCGGAACCCAATGGCGATTCCTGGATGTACCAGACCGTTACTGTTCCCGGCAGCATGCAAACCCCAACCCTGAGCTTCTGGTATTGGCCATGGACGAACGACACCCTACAGTACGACTGGCAGGAGGCGCAGATTCGCGATACCAGCGGCAACATCCGGGCCCAGGTCTTCAAGACCGCCTCTAATGCCCAGAGCTGGACGCAGATCACCTTCGACCTCACGCCTTATAAGGGCCAGACCGTCCAGATCTACTTCAACTCGCACGAAGACGGATATGGCAACCCGACCTACATGTACGTGGACGATGTCTCCATTACGGACACCAATGTCTCGGCCCTGCGCTTTGTTCCCGTAACGCCATGCCGGGTGGTGGACACCCGCGGCGCTGCCGGACCGTTCGGCGGGCCGGCCATTACCGGTGGAAGCTCACGCGACTTCGCAATACCGCAAGGATCCTGCAACATTCCCCAGGCTGCCGCTGCCTACGCCCTGAACGTAACCGCTGTGCCACACGGCACCATGGGTTATCTGACGATCTGGCCCTCCGGCAGCAGCCGCCCTGTGGTCTCGACGCTGAATTCGGTTGACGGACGCACTAAGGCCGATGCGTCCATTGTGCCGGCCGGCAGCAACCAGGCGGTAAGCGTTTTTGTCACCAACACCGCGGATGTCATCCTGGATATCAATGGCTATTTCGTGTCAGCGAGCGACAACTCGGCGCTTGCTTTCTATCCGCTGGTGCCTTGCCGCGTGGTAGACACGCGCAGGCCCAACGGAGCGCTGGGAGGACCGAGCTTGGCGAATGGAGAGGCCAGGGACTTCCCTGTGCTCGCTGCCGCCGCATGTAACATTCCCAACAGCGCACAGGCCTATTCGCTGAACTTTACCGCAGTACCTGCAAATGGGCGGCCGTTAGGCTATCTCAGTACCTGGCCCGCCGGCCAATCGCGGCCACTGGTTTCGACGCTCAACTCGTCTACCGGTGCGACTACCGCCAATGCAGCAATCATTCCCGCGGGCACGGGCGGGGACATCATGGCCTACGCCGCCGGCAACTCGGCCGACCTGGTCATTGATATCGACGGCTATTTTGCGCCGGCATCCTCGGCGCCAAATCCTATGTCGCTCTACACCATGCAGCCTTGCCGAACGTTGGACACCCGCAATCCGCAGCAGGGTCATCTCTTCCAGGGCGAACTGACGGTGAACGTGCTGGGCGGCCCTTGTTCGATGCCCGCCTCGGCCGCCGGCTATGTCCTGAACGCCACCGTGGTTCCGCCCAGGACCTTGGGATACCTGACGCTCTGGCCCGACGGGCAGCAGCAACCGGTAGTCTCGACATTGAACGCCTTCGACGGGGCCATCACCTCCAATATGGCGATCGTTCCCACCAGCAACGGCAAGATCGACAGCTTCGCCTTCGATCCGACGAATCTCATTCTGGATCTGTTCGGGTACTTCGCGCCGTAGGAGTGCGATTGATCACAATTGCCCGCTGGCCGGCTTTACATTCGCCGTCTACTTCCAGCACAATGTCTCCAGGAATATTTTTGGGGAGTGAGGTTCTTGAAGCTTCGCGGCTGGCTGCTAATGGTGCTGTTTGCGCATGTGATGCTGCACCCCTGGGTGCACGCCATCGACATGAACAAGGCCGGCTCGCCCCAAACGACAGTTAGCAGTCATTCGCCCGGTTCGGACTCCGCGCAGGCAGCCGGCGATCAGTGCGAGCTATGTCGCGCCGGTCACAACGCCACAGCCGCTTCGCACCTTCCGAACGCCGAGCTGCTCAATCCCCGCTGGATCCATACTGCTCTGCAGGCAGTAAACTACGCTTCGCTGCAGACCGGCGGCCGGCTCCCTTCGCGCGCACCTCCGATTTCCTAATTCCTCCCAACTGGCAGAACTGCGACGCACTCCGAGGAGTGCTTGCGGTTGGCCGTCCATTTACTTCGCGTCGCCAATGGTTTCCGTTTGACGGGAACCGGCGAGCAGTAGGGATGAACGAAATCGGAGAACTATGTTCCGCAAATTTAATGAGAACCGTCGCTGGGCCGGCATGCGCCAATTTTCCATTTCCACGGCATTGCTATGCATTCTTGCGTTAAGCGGGCCGTTCCAGGCCGCGCATGCCGAAATTGGAGGCAACTCTTCCAGCATTTCCGGTACCGTAACCGATCCTTCCGGCGCAGTTATTCCCGGAGCGAAGGTGGAGATTCAGAATCCGGTCAGCCACCTGGACCGGACCACGACAACCGATTCCACCGGCCGCTTTACATTTCCCAACTTGCCGCTGAATCCCTATCACCTGACGGTGAATCTCTCCGGGTTTACGCCCTATGTGCAGGACGTGGATGTGCGATCCGCCGTGCCGCTCGACTTGAAGATCACCATGCAGATCTCAGCGACGGCGGAGAACGTAACGGTGCAGGGCGAAGCGGGCGACCTGGTGGAGAACGACTCCACCTTCCACACGGATGTAGATCGGAGCCTTTTCGACAAGCTCCCGCTGGAGAGCGCCTCGTCGCAGCTCAGTTCGCTGGTGACGCTGGCTTCGCCCGGAGTAGCGGCCGACTCGAACGGCTTATTTCACGTAATCGGCGATCACGCAGAGAACTCCTTCTCTGTCGATGGCCAACCAATCACCGACCAGCAGAGCAAGGTCTTCTCCAACCAGCTTCCACTGGATGCGGTGCAATCCATGCAGGTCATTGCCGGCGCCCCACCCGCCGAGTATGGGGACAAAACCAGTCTGGTTGTCGATGTCACCACGCGCTCCGGGCTGGGAGTGACCACTCCGCACGGCGATGTGACTGCCTCCTATGGCACCTTCGGCAGCTCGAATCTGGATGCCGATTTCTCGTACGGCGGCAAGAAGTGGGGAAACTTTATCGCCCTGAACGGACTGAATACCGGCCGATTTCTGGATGCTCCCGAGTTCGTGGTCTTTCACGACCACGGTACGAACAGAATCTCTTCGACCGCTTCGACTACCAGCTCTCGACGAATGACGCTCTTCACCTGAACTTTAACTACACCCGCTCCTGGTTCCAGAACCCTAACTCTTACGATCAGCAGTTTCACGACTTCAGCGGCGTGCCGGTGCTGAACCCGCTGACCGGAGCTCCGCTCGGTCCGAGCGACCAGCGTTCGAAGATCGAGACGTTCAACATCGCTCCTACCTGGAGCCATACGCTCAGCACGAACGCGCTGCTGAACGTCAGCGGCTACGCGCGTCGCGACAGCTTCAATTACTATCCGAGTCAGGACCCATTCAACGATCTGGATTCGCCGGACCTGCAGCGACAAACCATCGCGCAGCAGCGAACCTTGCTGGATGCGGGTGCCCTCGCCAACATCACCTATACCAAGGGCATACACAATCTGAAGGCAGGAGTGGGATATCAGCAGTGGTTCCTGGACGAGAACGATCAGCTTGGCATCGTCGATCCCACCTTCAACGCGCCATGCATTACTGCCGGCGGTGTACCGGTCCTTGGGTTTACGAATCCGGCGCAGTGCGCGGGCGGAGGATTTCAGCCTAATACGGTTAGTAATCCCAATGCTTCCGGATCGGCTCTTTATCCTTACTTCAACCCTGTCCTGTTGCCCTCTGACTTGACGCGCGGCGGAACTCTATTTCCGTTCGCCGGCCATGGAAATATCAAAGAACTCTCGATGTACGTGCAGGACACCATCAACATCAAGAACTTGACTTTGAATCTCGGTATACGCAGTGATGTATATAACGGATTGACGGCGGCCAGCCAGGCTGAGCCGCGCATTGGTGCCTCCTACAACATCACAAAGACCAATACCGTGCTGCGCCTGTCGTATGCCCGCGCCCTGGAGACGCCGTTCAACGAAAACTTGATTCTTTCCAGCGTAGGTTGCAGCTCACCGGTGCTGAATCCATTATTAGCCTGCACCTCGAGCACCTTGACTCCATTGCAAAGCGGGCGCCGCAATGAATACCACGCCGGCCTACAGCAGGCTGTGGGACGCTATCTGGTTATCGACGGCGAGTACATCTGGAAGTACACGCATAACGGGTACGACTTCAGCGTGCTGGGAAATACGCCCATTACTTTTCCCATCGCGTGGGACAAGTCGAAAATTACCGGCTTCGCCTTGCGCGCCAGCATACCGAACTACCACGGATTCAGCGCACTGATCGTTATGTCGAGCGTGGCCGCGCGGTTTTTCACGCCGCAGCTTGGCGGGAGCCGGGGCCAATCCGCTGGCCCCCAGCGGCGTTTTCCGCATCGACCACGACGAAGCCTTCAACCAGACCACGCATATCCAATATCAGCTGCCTTGGAAGCGAAGCCCCTGGATAGGCTTCAACTGGCGCTTCGACAGCGGACTGGTAGCGGGCCAGACTCCCTGATATGGAATCCTGCCCGGCAATAATTGTCCGCAATCCACAGTGCTGAACGGCCTGCCGGCGATCATGATGGTCGATAGCTCGGGCATTCCATTTACGGCCGATCAGGAATTTCAGGCGGGATTCACCTGTAATGGTGTGCACGCAACTCCAACCATGCCCCTGCCGTTCCTCTGTCCGGCCTCGCAATTCGGGTCAAGCTTGACCCGCGTGCCGGCGCCCAATACGGAGAATGACGATCACAATCCACCTCGCATTGCGCCTCGGCATCTCTTCGACATTGCCGGGGGAGATGACAATCTGTTCCAGGGCGACAAGTATCGATGGAGCGCACAGCTTACCGTCATCAACCTGAGCAACAATTATGCTCTGTATAACTTTCTGTCGACATTCAGCGGCACCCATTACGTATCCCCGAGAACGGTGACTGCACAAATTGGATTTCACTTTTGACCGGAATAGAGAGTCGAAGAGCAGTCGCGTTAACGGAGATATTGCAAGGAGGTGCCACCGTTTGCCGCAAAATGAAAATGCCACTCCAGGAGTGGCACCTTCGAAGACGGAGCGACGGCCTGAAACAACAGGTACTAGTTCACTACGATTTTGCCTTGCGTTTACGTTCGGCCCAACGCTGCTTCATCATCTCAGAAATGCGCTTACGCGCGGCCGCGCTCATGTGCCGGCGAGGACGCCGTCCGCTGGACGCCGAACTGCTGCTGCTGCTGCCCGCACCGCTTCCAGCCGGTCTGCCGCGGCGACGGGCAGGTCCTTCCAGCGCCGTTATCGCCGAATTGAGACGGTCGCGTTCTCTTTTGAGATCCGCGAGTATGTTCTGAATATCCATGCTTCTCCTTTTCCCGTGGAAGTAACTCACAATGGTTGACGTGCCATTAATAATACCTATACTTTCCCGATAAGCATACCCCTTTCGTCAGCATCTTTCAGGTGGTTACTAAGTGGCACCTTCGATTGTCTTCAATATAGTCCTAAATGGGATAAGTATCAGATGGGTGAGTTGCGGCTCGGTTGAGACAAGCTGGATCCTCTGCCACAATTGCCGAAAAGAGAAAGGACTTCATAGTGTCTCAAACGACGTACCACATGAGCCCGGATGAGTTCCGGGAATATGGACATCAAGTTGTGAACTGGGTTGCCGATTACTACAAAAACCTGGAACAGCTTCCCGTACTGTCGCAGGTCAGGCCGGGCGATATCCGGCGCGGCCTCCCGGCCGGCGCGCCGTTTGAAGGTGAAAAGTTTCAAACCATTCTGCAGGACCTAGACCGGATTATTCTGCCGGGAATAACACATTGGCAGTCCCCAAACTTCTTTGCTTACTTCCCGGCAAATGCATCGGGACCAGCCATACTCGGCGACTTGGTTTCTTCGGCGCTGGGAGTGCAGGGGATGCTCTGGGCTACGAGCCCGGCCTGCACCGAACTGGAAACTCATGTCCTCGACTGGCTGGTGCCGATGTTAGGGCTGCCGTCAAAATTTCTCTCCAGCGAAGCAGGCGGCGGCGTGATCCAGGACACGGCCTCCAGCTCCTCGCTCTGCGCGATGCTGGCCGCCCGCGAGCGCGCGACTAACTACGCCAGCAATCGCCAAGGAGGTCACGGGCGACTGATTGCGTACACCTCGAACCAGGCACACTCGTCGCTGGAGAAAGCAGCCATGGTGTGCGGCATAGGCGCCGACAATTTGCGTCTAGTCGACGTTGATGAGCACTTCGCGATGCGCCCCGACGCTCTCTCTCGCCAGCTCGAGGATGATCGGGGGCAGGGTCTTCAGCCGTTCTTCGTTTCCGCTACCGTGGGAACTACCTCCTCCAACGCTTTGGACCCGTTGCCGGAGATCGGCAGGATCTGCGCCGCTAACGATCTCTGGTTTCACGTCGACGCAGCCATGTCCGGCACCGCAGCGCTTTGTCCCGAGTTTCGCTACATCCAGGAAGGAATCGAGCTGGCGGATAGCTATACCTTCAACCCGCACAAGTGGATGTTTACGAATTTCGATTGCAACTGCTTCTATGTTGCCGACCGCAAGTCGCTGATCGATACGCTCAGCATCCTGCCGGAGTACCTGCGCAATCAGGCCAGCGAGTCGGGTTCGGTGATCGACTACCGTGACTGGCACATTCCCTTGGGGCGCCGCTTCCGCTCACTGAAGCTATGGTTTGTGATTCGCTATTACGGTATCGAAGGGTTGCAGTTCCATGTGCGCCGGCACGTAGAACTCGCACAGCAGTTCGCTCAATGGGTGCAGCAGGACAATCGCTTTGAGATGGCAGCGCCGGCGCCTTTGAACCTTGTGTGCTTCCGCCATCGAGGCGACGACGGCAGCAATGAGGAATTAATGAAACGCCTGAATCGCAGCGGCGATCTGTATCTGACCCACACCCGGCTGGATGGAAGATTCACGTTACGCTTCTGCGTGGGACAAACCAACACCGAACAGCGCCATGTGGAGCGGGCGTGGCAGAAAATTCAGCAAGTCGCGGCTGAGTTGTAACAACCAATGCCTTGCGGCTAGCCGGCTAATGTATGTTGAAGACGCTCTTCGTCCAACCGGCCGCCGATGCTCCCGTCGCCACCCAGGGAGTAATCCGTTCCAGGCGGTGATTACCGTGGCGATGAAACATCCAGCCAATTCCCAACGCAAGACCGATGGACCCCACCTGCCATGCGGCAATGCCGCCGCAGGATTGTGTAGGTATCCAGACCTCGACCCCGCCGTGCGACAGCTCGCGGCAGGTCTTGACGGTGTCCAGCAGACGTACCCCACTGTGGGCATAGAGCGCAAACAGCTGTTGCCGGTCGAAAAACTTGTGTTGCTGCGGCCGCTCCGACAATGCAGGTTGCACCACGGGGCTGGCCGCTTCTATGGCGGGCAGGCGCTCGCTGACCGGGGTGACGACGGCTTCCTGTGCCGACAGCGAAACGGTCAGCACACAGCCGGCGACCGCGCAGGCCAATAGCTTCAGGCATGTCATGAGTGCCTGCACAATAGCAAACGGCCGAGGAGGGGGAACTCCGGTAAATACCGCAGAGTCTCCTAATGCTGTCACCTACGGTGACCCGTACCCTCGAAAACAAAACCGGAGCCGACAGGCTCCCCCTTTAAGCCCGCCGGCCCAGCGTCAGCTACCCGGGGGTAACTGAACTCTATCTCCACAGGGGCGCCAAGCCCGACTCGACAGCTCCGTTCGATTGGGCCTGGCTTCTGTCCCTTACATCGGCTGTACGGCGATTAACTTCAGAGGTATGGGTTATGATTCGGCGTGGCAAGGGGGTGCCGGTGGGCGCCAGCGACTTCGAATTCAAGCATCGCTTCTGGATCTTCGGCGCGATCTTCTGGCTGGCATTTGCCAGCTATAGCATCGACCATCAGAATGCAGGCGCCGCACTCGCCGACTGGATTGCTGGACTGCGCCATGCGCAAGCCGGCGACGCGGAATACCACGTCGTCTTCGCGATCGCCGCTCTCATCTGTATGGCGGCTGCTGCCCTGCGTACCTGGGCCACCGCCTACCTCAATCCCGAGGTTATGGTCGACAAACATCTGCATACGACGCGCCTGGTGGCGGACGGGCCCTACCGTCACGTGCGCAATCCGCTCTACCTGGGAAACATCGTGCTGGCGGTGGGATTCGGCCTGATGGCTAGCCGGGCCGGCTTTGTTCTCCTGGTGCTCGGGATGGTTCTGTTTGACTACCGATTAATTTTGCGCGAGGAAGCCGGCATCCGCGCCAGCCAGGGCGACGGTTTTCGCGCCTACTGCGCAGCCGTACCACGCATTCTGCCTGCGCTGCTCCCCAGGCTGCCCTCGGGCGGCGCCGCGGCGGATTGGAGCGGCGGCATGCTAGGCGAAGCTTTTATGTGGGTGCTGGCCCTGTCGGTCGCCTCCTTCGCCATTACCTTGAACCAGACAATCTATTTTGTCGTGCTCGGCTTGGCGTTTGTTGTGTATGCCATTTGCTACGTGGTGATCCTCAAGCGTCGTAAGGCCAAAGAAGGTGGTGCGGCCATCCAGCGCTGAGTCCGCCTGCAAGGTGGCCGCACGGGTTCCGTGATCTTAGTCGGATTCGTTGCTATACACCGGCTCCTCTCTCTCGAACGGGTCCTCGAGCCCGCCGCCTGAACCGAAGGCGGCTTCGTCCGACAGTTTCTGCAGCTCGTGTTCGAACTCCCGGCTGCGCCAGCGCACCACCAGGACCTCTTTGCGGCTGCGGCCATGACCATGACAAAGCGGGCAAATCACATCTTCGTTCTTGAAGGACATAAGTGTCTTGCTCCGGCTGACGCCTGTATTGCAACTCCGGAGCGCGTTGCTCGCAGTGAGCCGGGTCACCTCGTGCTGTGAGAAGAGCTTGCCGGGGACTAAAAAGGAATCGCCTCCCGGATAGAGAGGCGATCTGCGACTGCCAGTAGCCGTTGTTCAGTACGAATAACCGTCGGACTGCGCCACCGCGCCGACCTCAACCTGCGTGTCGATGTAGTCGCGGCCGGCGGCAACAGCCCGTTTGTCGAGCTCAAGCAGCTTGGCGTTGCTGACGGTGGACTGTAGCACCGAGATTGCGGACTCAGCCGGCAGGCATTCGGTTTCCTCCAGCAGCGCTCCCAGCATGACGACATTGGCTACTTTTGCCGCGCCCAGCTTGTCGGCAATGTCCGAGGCGGGAACGCAGACCACGCGCGCCTGCGGCGCCGCAAACTCCTCCGGCAGCTTCGTGCTGTTATAGAGAACCAGACCTCCGGAAGCGACCGTCGGGGCGAATTTACGCAGTGAAAGCTCGTTCATCGCCACCAGCACCTCTGGCTGAGAGATGAGCGGCGTACCGATGCGATCGTGCGAGAGCGTGACATGGCAATGCGCGCTGCCGCTGCGCATCTCCGGGCCATAGGAGGGAAGCCAGCTGACCTCGAGGTCCTCGCGCAGACCCATCTCGGCCAACAGCTGTCCCATCAGCAGGACGCCCTGGCCGCCGAATCCGGCGATCTTCACTGTGAGGTCACGCGTTCGATGATGGCGGCGCGGCGCGATGCCGGAGACTCCGTCATTGACTTGCAGCGCTTCGGCAACTGTCTTGTATGGCACCTGGGCATCCACCGGAAGCTCGGGCCTGCGGTCGCGAAAGACGCCAAGCGGGAAAGCCTTGAGCAGCGTATCGCCGACCCACTCCCGCGCCACGACCGGATCCATCTTGAGGATGGTTGGGCAGGGCGAGAGGAACTCGACGAGCGAGAAGCCGGCGCCGTCTTTCTGGATTTGCAGCGCTTTCTTCACCGCCTTTTTCGCCTTCACGATGTTCTTCATGTCGCTGAGAGCGACGCGCTCCAGGTAAGTCGGAGTTTCGAGGCCGGCCAGGAGCTCGCAGACGTGGATGGGAAGTCCCTCATTGTGGGAGCGGCGTCCCCAGGGCGAGGTCGTGCTCTTCTGCCCGACCAGTGTGGTCGGCGCCATCTGGCCGCCGGTCATCCCGTAAATCGAATTGTTGACGAAGAACACGCAGATGTTCTCCCCGCGATTGGCGGCATGGATGATCTCGGCAGTGCCGATGGCGGCCAGATCGCCATCGCCCTGATAGGCGATCACGATCGACTCGGGATTGGCGCGTTTGAGCGCGGTCGCCGCGGCGGGAGCGCGGCCGTGCGCCACCTGCACATTGCCCACGTCGAAGTAGTAGTAGGCAAAGACCGAGCATCCGACTGGGCTGACTAGAACGGTGCGGTCCTGCACGCCCAGCTCCGTTAGCGCGTCGGCGATCAATTTGTGGATAACGCCGTGTCCGCAACCCGGGCAGTAGTGCGTCTGATGTTGCAGCTCGGCCTTGCGCTCATATTTGTCATAGAACGCGGGCGATTTCTCGTGAATTACCTGATAGCCTTCCACAATCTTCTCCTCGGCCCCGTGCTCTCGCCAGCTCAGGCGGCAAAGATGGGGGCGTTGTCCTCGGGCTGTATATCTCTTCAGTCCCTACCCTTGAAGGGCATGGCTTCAGCTGTGCCGATTCGCTCGCTCCTGATGACGGCCTCGGCCGCGGACGGGACTCGCACTTTCGACCGTGGCGAATGCCCTCAGGGGCTAAAGCCCAATTACTCTACGCATCCCGGCACGGCTGAAGCCGTGCCCTTTCAAATCCTGCGCTCACCACGGCCCGGCTGAAGCCGTGCCCTGTCGAATCACACATGCGCGGCCATGCGCGCGAACACCTGCGCGGTAATCTCCTCCGCCATGGGGACGTTCCCGCCCACGCGCCCGTAGTACTCCACCGGCACGCTGCCGTTCAGCGCCAGCTTCACATCTTCCACCATCATTCCCGTGCTCAGCTCGACCGCCAGCACCCGCTTGACGTTCTTGGCCGTCTCGCACAACTCGCGGGACGGGAACGGCCACAGTGTCACCGGGCGGAAAAGCCCGGCCTTCATGCCCTGCGCGCGCAGTTGATCGACCGCGGTCCGCAGCACCCGAGAGACGATGCCGTAGCCCACCAGCAACACATCCGCGTCTTCTGCCAGGTAGTTCTCGCAACGGCTCTCCAGCTCCTGGCACAGCATGTATTTCGCCTCCAGCTTGCGGACGTGGGCTTCCAGGGCATCAGGCTCCAGAACGATGGAGCTGACGAGATTGTGCTTGGTCTGCGCGTTCCCTTTCACCGCCCATTCCTTCTCCGGCGGCGCCACTTCGCGCAGCTTGATTTCGAGCGGTTCCATCATCTGCCCGACGTAGCCGTCGGTCATGATGACTACGGGATTGCGATAGCGGTCCGCCAGCTCGAAGGCGAGTACGGTGAGGTCGAACATCTCCTGCACCGACCCCGGCGCCAGCACGATATTGCGATAGCAGCCGTGGCCGCCACCCTTCACGACGCAGAAGTAGTCGCTCTGCTCGGGGGCTATGTTGCCCAGCCCGGGTCCGCCGCGCACTACGTCGACGATCACGCCCGGCAGCTCCGCGCCGGCCATGTACGAGATGCCTTCCTGCATCAGGCTCAGGCCAGGACCGGAGGAGGCGCTCATCACGCGCTGGCCTGCCGACGCGGCTCCGTACACCATGTTGATGGCCGAGACTTCACTCTCCGCCTGCAGAAACGTCCCGCAAACCTCGGGGATCAGCAGCGCGGCATATTCGGCAATCTCGCTGGCCGGGGTGATTGGATAGCCATAAAACGCGCGACAACCGGCGAGTACCGCGCCTTTGACGATTGCAACGTTGCCCTTACACAGCTGCCGCATGGGCCACCTCCGCGTTCGCTCCGTCGGGGCTCAAGGCCGAACCCTTTTGGCCGCTTTCGGCACGGCTGAAGCCCTGCCCTTTCACCGCCGCTTTCGCGGGCGGCGAGAGCCGCTCGACGGTGATTGCGCCCGGCTCGGGGCAGCAGTAGTAGCAGGCGCCGCAGCCGGTGCAGTCCTCGCCGGTGTACTGCGCCGGATGCACGCCGTAATGGTTGAGCTCGGGCGCCAGCTCGAGACATTCGGGGGGACACGACTCGACGCACAGGCCGCATCCTTTGCATTCTTCCTGCTCGATGATCACGTTACCGCGGGGTTGCGATGCCATGTCTGCTCCTAACCTCGCACTGCCATTGCATAGCTGCTATTGCGCTGGAACCAGCGTTGCTGTTCGCAATACTCGTTCAACTGATTGCGGAATTTGGGATGGGCGATCTGGATAAGCGCCTCGGCGCGCTGCCGCACGGTGCGTCCATGCAGATACGCGATCCCGTATTCGGTGACTACGTAGTGCACGTCGCCTCGGCCGGTGAGCACACCCGCTCCCTGCGCCAGGCGCGGCACAATGCGCGAGATGGTGTCATTCTTCGCGGTCGCGGGCAGAGCGATGATTGGCTTGCCGTACTTGGAGCGCGCCGCGCCGCGCATGAAGTCCAACTGCCCCCCGAAGCCGCTATAGAACTGCGGCCCAATCGATTCGGCGCAGACCTGGCCGGTAAGGTCAACCTCGATGGCGGAATTGATGGCCACCATGCGGTCGTTCATCGCGATCCGGAAGGGATCGTTGGTATAGGCCGAGGGATGGAATTCGAAGATGGGGTTCTCATCGATGAAGTCGAACAGCTTACGCGTGCCTAGTACGAAGCCGACGATAATCTTGCGTGGCTTCATGTTCTTGCGCCGGCCATTAATGACCCCGGCTTCGATCAGCGGAATGGCATTGTCGGAGATCATCTCCGTATGCACGCCGAGATCCTTGCGGTCCATCAGGTTGGGCAGGATGGCATCGGGAATGGCGCCAATCCCGCACTGCAGGACCGAGCCGTCTTCAATCAGCGTGGCCACGCGCGCCCCGATCTGGCGAAACACCTCATTGGTCGGATGTGGCTTCGACTCGCACAACGGCCGCGAGAGCTCGACGATGCTGTCGATTTCGCTGACGTGTATGAAGCTGTCGCCGTAGGTGCGCGGCATCTGCGCGTTCACCTGCGCAACGACGTGATGCGCATACTTCGCGGCGGTCAGCGTGCATTCCACGCCGACGCCGAAGCTGCAGTAGCCGTGGGGATCGGGCGGCGACACCTGGATAAGAGCAACGTCGATCGGCATCTCGCCGCTCTCAAACAGCGCTTCTACCTCGCTCAGGAAAATAGGCGTGTAGTCGGCGCGGCCGTCATTGACCGCCTCCCGCACATTGCCGCCGACAAACAGGGCGTTGTGGCGGAAGTGTTCGGCCATCTCCGGCGCGCAATAGGGTGAGGTGCCGGAGGTCAGCAGGTGCATCAGCTCAACGTTCTTGACGTAAGGCGCCCGCACCATCAGCGCTTCCACCAACGCCTCCGGCTCGGCGCAGCCGGGATGGATATAAACGCGCATTCCCGAGTCAACGCAGGCCGCGGCATCGTGGGCGCTCATCAATCGGCTGCGGTAGTGATCGATCCAGGACATCCAGGCTCCATAGTCTTCAGGCGCTCAGGCCGGCACGGTTTGCGATTTCACCGTGTAGCCTGCGGTCGCCCGTTCGTGTCCAAGCGCCGCATAATAGATTGCGAGATGGAAAAAGCTGTCCAGCATCTCCAGCAATTCCAGCTCGCCAAAGATTTCCGCAGGGCGTTCCAGCTCGGCGTGCTTCTGCAGGTACTCCCACAAGTTCTCGCGGACCAGGCAGATCATCCAGACGACCTGGCTGACGGGCACGCCCTGTGCCGCGCGGTCCGCGCCGATCTCGAGGTAACGCGTCTCGATGTCGGCTTCGGTCTTGCCTAACAGCCATTCGCCGAGGTGGTGGTAGACCTCGCAGACCTTCTCCGTCAATTCGGTGTCAGGAACGTTGGCGTAGGCTGAGCACTTGCCACAGTGGCGATAGCGCCGCCGCAGGTTATCAGCCAGTCCGTGGGAATGGTTTTCGATCAGCTTGACCAGGCGATATGCGAGCAGCATCGGTCCCCACCTTACGTACCTCGACCGGCGGCTGCGCAACGCAGGGTGCAACCAACGGCTCCGGCCCACTCTTCAATACGTTCTAGTCTCCCCCGAGGAGGGGAATCGGGCCGTGATTCGAGTCACGCGGAAAAGTGACGGAGGTCACGGGAACGACTGGACAGTTGGCAGTTGTTATGTGCTCGTGGCAGACGTGCCACACTACCCAGCGGCTAAAAGCCGACCTCACCCTAACGCGTCAACGGGGTCCCTGAAGGGACGCACTACCCTGGTCACTCATGCCCATGGCTAAGAGCTAATAGCGAAAAGCGAACGGTGAACAGCGGCTTTCATGACATTTGTCATCCTGCGGCGCTGACAATCGGCACTGTCGCGCCAACTCCCGGCACGCCATCATGGCTAGCGTAGTCGAAGAATCAGCCGGGAGAGAATGATGTCAACGGCAGTTTCAACACCTAATGCCCAACCGTGGGATCTGTCGCGCGAGGCGGTCCTGGCAAGCCGAAGGAACGATGTTTCCGCAGCGGCCAGCATCGCCATTACGCGAAAGCTCAAGAAGAGCTACGGCAGCGTTATCGCGCTGCAAAATCTGGACCTGGAAATCCGCGCCGGCGAGCTGCTGGCGCTGCTCGGCCCTAACGGCGCAGGCAAGACAACGCTGGTTCACATCCTGCTCGGCATGGCCAGCCCGGATTCAGGTTCGGCGTCGGTGTTTGGCGCCGATCCCTATACCGGCGAGGTTCAGACGCGCGTCGGCGCCATGCTGCAGGTCGGGCGCGTGCCGGAGACGCTGAAGGTCCGCGAGCATGTCGACCTGTTCTCGTCCTACTACCCCAAGCCGCTGCCCCTGGAAGAGACGCTTGCCATCGCCGGCCTGACGGACATCCGAAATCGGCCCTACGGCGAGCTCTCGGGCGGACAAAAACAGCGCGTGCTGTTTGCCATCGCCATCTGCGGCGATCCCGACCTGCTCTTTCTCGATGAGCCAACGGTAGGCCTCGACGTCGAGGCGCGCCGCCTGATGTGGTCGCAGATTCGCTCGCTAATCGCGCGGGGTAAGACCGTGCTGCTCACCACGCACTACCTGAACGAGGCCGATGCGCTGGCCGACCGGATTCTGGTGCTGAACCACGGGAGAATCATCGCCGAAGGCACGCCCGCGGAGATCAAGGCGCGCGCCATGGGCAAGCAGATTCGCTGCAGCAGCCGGCTGACGCTGGAAGAGATGCGGCAAATTCCCGGCGTCCTTACGGTGAAGGCCGACCGCAACGCATTCGAGCTGCACGTCAACGCGGCCGAGCCCGTGGTCCGCGAGCTGTTGCAGCGCGACAGCTGGCTCGCCGACCTGGAGGTCACCAACGCGGGCCTGGAAGAGGCGTTCCTGGCGCTCACGCAGAACCACAACGCCGATTCGAAGGAGGGCTGAGATGGCAGCTACCACATTTCCCGCTCCCGCGGTCCTGGTGAAGCGCTCGCTGGCGCAGACGCTCACCATTCACGCCAAGGAAGCCAAGTACGAGCTGATCAACAAAATTCGTATTCCGGTATATGCAATTTCAACCGTGGTCTTCCCGCTGATGTTTTACGTGCTGTTCGGCATTGTGCTGCCCAGCAGCAAAGACAGGGCGGAGAATGCAACCTACTTGCTGGCGACCATGGGCTGCTTCGGCGTGATGGCAGTCGCGCTGTTCGGCTTCGGCGTGAGCCTGGCCATTGAGCGCGGCCAGGGCTGGTTGCAGATGAAGCGCGCCTCGCCCATGCCGGTAAGCGCTTACTTCCTCGCCAAACTTTTTGCGGCCGTGGTTTTCAGTACGGTGATCATGCTGCTTCTACTGGGCGTTGGCATCGCCTTCGGGGGAGTGCGTTTACCGCTGGCGACCGCAGCCAAGCTGGTGGGCATACTAGTGGCAGGTTCGATTCCATTCAGCGCGATGGGGCTGGCAATAGGCTACTTCGCCAAGCCAAACTCGGCGCCGGCTGTCGTGAACCTGATCTACCTGCCGATGTCGTTCTGCTCGGGGCTGTGGATTCCATTGTTCATGCTGCCGCACGGGCTGCAGACGCTGGCGAAGTTCCTGCCTCCGTATCATCTCGCGCAGCTGGCGCTGAACGCTGTCGGCATGGGAATGAATCCCACTTCTGCCTGGGGCCACATCGAGGTATTAGTGGCGTTTACGATGATCTTCCTGGGCTTCGCGGCGTGGGGCTATCGCCGCGATGAAGGCAAGACGTACGGGTGAAGAAGGAAGAGACCTTCGCTTTTCGTCATTCGGCTTCGCCAAACAATACGCACAGCATTGACCAGATCAGGTGGCTATCCTTCGCAATGTCTGGCGAAAAGCAAATGGCGCAGGGCGATTAGCGAAGGGCGATTGGACCGCGGTGTGAAGCCAAAGATGCATCCCGGTCGTATAAAGAAAAGCGTGAGCAGCGGGAGGTCATCATGCAACGCAAACCGGCGCAATGGATTCTGTGGGCGGTTACGATGTTGCTGTTATCAACCTTGGCGCTCAGCGGGCACTTTGACGGGCTGCTGCTGGCAATTATTGTCTCCTCGATAGTGTGGTACACGGTTGTGCCGCGCACGACTTCCAGATGAGAATGGAGGGCAGGCCATGAACGCGATCCAGAAAATCTGGCACACCATTTACCCATCGACCGACGAGCACAAGTGGATGCCGGTGGTCTGGCTGCCCTTCATGATCTGGTTTTTCATCGACCCGGCCTTGCGAAGCCACTCCGGTCCGCTGCTGTGGATCGGCAACACGATCTACGGCCTAGTCTTTATCTGGCTGTATCTATATTCGTTCTCCCATCCCGAGCCGCGCCGGCTGTACGCCATCGTCGGAATGTTGTTTATGTCGGCCGCCCTGATTCCGACGCAGAACGGGTCGGTTTCCTGCCTTCTGGTTTATGCAGTTGCGGCCGGGGCCTTCACCACCAGCAAGCCGCGGCTGATTTCCATACTCGGCCTCGCGATCGGGATGCTGGGCATTTACGCCTATCTCCGCCACGCACCTCTCGCCTTCTGGGGCTCGATGCTGCTGCTCATGGCTGCAGTAGGTGTGGGCAATCATATTGGGGCAATCGCGCACTACCGGGGCGAGAAGCTGCGCAGGGCCGATGAGGAGATCGAGCACCTGGCCAAAGTGGCCGAACGGGAGCGCATCGCGCGGGATCTGCACGATCTGTTGGGGCACACGCTTTCCGTGATTACCTTAAAGGCGGAACTGGCGCGCAAGCTGGTGGACCGCGAACCGCAGCGCGCCAAGCAGGAGATGCTGGAGGTGGAGCAAACCTCGCGCGCCGCCCTCGCCGATGTGCGCGAAGCCATCAGCGGCTATCGCGGCGAAGGCCTCGCCGCCGAGCTCATCCGCGCCCGCAAGACGCTGGAAATTGCCGGGATCGCCGTCAACTCCGACATCAATGAGCTGCCGCTGAGCTCGGCGCAGGAGACGGTGTTGGCGCTCGCGCTGCGCGAGGCGGTAACCAACGTCGTCCGTCATGCCCAGGCCCGGCAATGCAATGTCCGCCTGGAGCGGCGCGACAACTTGTGCACGCTGGAAATTGCCGATAACGGCCGCGGTGCCGACGCTCCCGAGGGCAATGGACTGCGCGGTATGCGCGAGCGCCTGGAAGCTCTGGGCGGCTCGCTGCAGCGGCAGACCAGGGCCGGAACCCGTCTCGTCATCCAATTGCCGCTCGCCTCCGCCGCTCCCGCTCTGCGAAACTGAGAGCATGACCGGCGCCCGCCGCGACGCCATCCGTGTAGTTATCGCCGAAGATCAAGCCATGGTCCTTGGCGCTCTGGCTGCGCTGCTGGAGATGGAAGCCGATATCGAAGTGGTGGCGCGCGCTCGCAATGGCGAAGAGGCCCTGCGCATTGTGCAGGAGCAGCGGCCTGACGTCTTCATCACCGACATCGAGATGCCGAAGCAGACTGGTCTGGAGGTTGCGGCTGAACTGAAGCGCCGGGGCGTGGCCGTGCGGGTGATCATCCTGACGACGTTCGCACGTGCCGGATACCTGCGGCGCGCGATGGAAGCCGGCGCATCGGGCTATCTGCTCAAGGACATGCCGGCGGAACAACTCGCCGATGCCGTGCGGCGCGTCTGCCGTGGTTTGCGTGTTATCGATCCGCAACTGGCCGCCGAAGCCTGGAGCGACGAGCCCGATCCGCTGACCGAGCGCGAGCGCCAGGTGCTGCGCATGGCGGGGGAAGGCATGGCCACCCTCGACATTGCGAATGAGCTGAGCTTGTCGGAAGGCACGGTGCGGAACTATCTCTCGGAGGCGATCAGCAAGCTGGGCGCGGCCAATCGGGTGGAAGCGTCGCGAATCGCACGAGCGAAGGGTTGGCTGTAAGGAGCCTCTGGTTGCTCAGATTCGAACATCATAGGGTTACCCAATCACTGTCGGAAAGTGTAATCACGAGCGAAGCGAGGGATCTGCTTTTTTGCCTGAAGTGGCGGAAAGCAGGCCCCTCGCTCCGCTCGTGATGACAACTTCTTGCTTCGCGGCGTTATTTCCTGACCACTGGCATTGTTCCCGGATTCTCAAGTGTTTGGTGGCCGAGATCTTCACCAAACTGCCGAGGCTTTGATATCTGGCCTCCTGTCCAGCACGCGCTCCTTCATTGCCGAAGGCAGTGTCTCGCAGGCGGTGCGCAGCACCAGGCGCGGCGCGCGCTCGCGAATGGTCATTAAATATGCGACGGTCTGCTCGCGGTTGAATTTCGCCGCCTCGCGCAGCAGCCACCCCACTCCCTTTTGAACCATGTCGTCATCGCTCGCCAGCAGCATCTCCGCCACGCGCTGCACGTACTCGAAGTTCTTGTGCTGGCGGGTGCTGGCAATCAGGCTGACGGCGGCGGCGCGCTTGTGCCAGCGGTCCTTTGCTCTGGCCCAGCGCACAGGCCGCGACAATAATTGGGGATCGGCGGCAATCATCGGCCCGAGCAGATAGTTGGCCAAAGCATCGTGGTCGGCCCAGGAGCTGACTCGGTCCAGCCAGCTTTCCAGCAGCTTGAACTCCGAAAGCAC
>DASRGM010000025.1:0-4529 GCA_035651035.1 Terriglobales bacterium | reverse complement strand
GTGCGGTCGAAGGTGTGCTCGAACAGCTGCGGCCACCGGCGTACCACAATGTGGGAGTTTGCGAAGAACACGCAGGCGGCGACCAGGCACAGGATGGCGAGATAGTTGTCGCGCGCGGACGTCAGCCCGTAGTAGCGAAGTCCGAACAGGTAACCGGCGTCGCCCGAGAGCAGGTAGATGGGCACAAGCACGGCCGTAACCATGCCCAAGCGGCGGAAGTGGATCTCGCGCACAATGGCGCCCGCCAGCAGCAGCGTCTCCGCCTCCAGCAGCCACAGCGCGTCCAGCCGTCCGCCGGTGAACTGGAACGGCATGGCCGCCACTAGCAGCGTGACGCCGATAGTGGCAAGAATGAGGAAGGCCATCCGCCGGCGCCGCGTCAGCGGCAACAGGCCGAGGAGCAGCTCAATCGCTCCCAGCACCAGCAGGGCGCGAAATGCCCACTCCGGATGCACCGACTGGTATTTCAAAAGCGCAAGCAGCCCGACAGAGTTCAGCAGCGCGGCGATCGTCGACACTTTTTCCTGGCGCGCATCGCAGCGGCGCAGGATGTAAGACGCGCGGAAGATCGCCCAATAGAGCAGCAGTATCTCGGCGCTGACGTAGAACTCGGGAAATGGACGCTTGTGCGCGCCCATCGGCAGGATGATCCGGCGCAGCCAGAACCAGTGGTTCAGGTACGCGGCGGCAATTCCGAAGATTTCCAGCTCGAACCATTGCATCCGCCCCACGATCACTACCAGGGCGAGCGCCAGGATGATGCCTGCAATCAGGCTGTAGACCGTGACCTGGCTGATGGTGAGGGTGGAGAACGCCAGCAGAAACGCCAGTCCGGTGACCACCTGCGAGCGATAGCTGAGCGTGTGCGCCACCATGCCGGCGGCGATCGCCAGCATCAGCAGCAGCGATGGCATTTGCGAAGCGAAGGTGCGGGCCGCCGCCACATGATAAGTCGCATAAGCGGTGAAGAAGGCGAGCGCCCACCCGCCGCCAATACCGGCGCGGCCCAGGATGCGATATGCCTTCTTGCGCTCGAGGAAGATGCCGCCGCCCAGCAGCGCGGCGCTGACCAGCGCACCCACCAGCGCCTTCCCTGCCGGCCCCACCTGCCGCAGCTGGTAAGCCAGGAAGAACGCTACGCCGAAAACCAGGATGACGATGCCGATTTTGTTCAGCCAATTCGCGCCCAGGGCTTCTTCCAGGTCGAGTCCGCCCTTCAGGCGGTCGAACCAGCCAGAGGAAGGCTCCTGTTTCTTAGAAGGCGGTGCAGTTTGCTGGTTCTGTGCCGCGATGCTCTGAAAAACAGGTAGCGAATGTGGTGCGATAGGAATTGGAGGCGGTTCGATCGATGGCGCGGCCTCGGGCGGCACCTCATGTGCAGCGTGCGGGGTCGGGACTGCTGGCCTCGAGGGCTCGGCCTGAACGACCGGAGGCGAAACTGCCACCGCCGGGGTATCGACGCGCGCCTCGGCTGGCTCGGCGGTCGCGACCGGCTGCTGCTGTTGCATGCTAGCTAGCGCCAGATTCACCTGCTTCAGTGACTGCTCCAGCCCATAGACCCGGCGGGTAAGCTCGGCCCGGCGCACGGCATTGTCTTGGCTCTCGCGGCGCATGCGCCGCCGGGTCAGGAACAGCAGGACCCAGGGGCCGAGCAGCACGACCGCCACGACCAGCAGAGCGAAGCCGATTTCCGAATCCATGAGTTGAGGAGTGTCGGGCTGATTATCGCATCGCGCCCCACTTCTACAAGCAGGAAAGCAGCAACCCGCCAGCGCTCTTCCCTTTCCGAGCCGGCCATTCGCGGCCTCCTCTCACCGTGTTTGCTCTGACACGTTGTGTTTCGCCAGACACGCGCTCGGCCAATCGTCATCTCTAAACGCTTTGTTTTCTGCGGCTCAACTGTGGCGGCTCTCGTGCACCTTGCCATGGCGCCAGCGGTTGCGAGGGTAACGAGATGCGAGATCCAAGCAGCAGCAACGAACGTCACGCCGGGCAGGCCAAACTGATCTTCGCCATTGTCGTTCTGCTCAGCTTTCCGGCCTACGCGCAGGTCGCCGACAAGCGACTCCTGCTCATCAGCCTTCCCGACCATCAGCTGGCGCTCATCGAGAACGGGCAGGTCAAGAAGGTCTACTCCGTCGCCGTCGGCAAACAGACGACGTCCAGCCCCGTTGGCAGCTTCCAGATCGTCGCGCGCGTGGTCGATCCGACTTACTACCACGACGGCAAAGTCATCGCACCGGGCCCGAGCAATCCGCTGGGCAATCGCTGGATGGGCCTTGACCGGAAAGGCTACGGCATTCATGGAACGAACGCGCCGAGCTCGATCGGCGAGTCAGCTTCGCACGGCTGCATTCGCATGGCGAAGCGCGACCTGGAAGAGCTCTTCGCCATGGTGAAGGTGGGCGACAAGGTGGAGATTCGGGGTGAGCGCGATGCGCAAACCGCGGCGATCTTCGGCACCGGCACGCCGGTCGAGCAGACGGTGGTCGCGCAGGCAGCAACAACGGAATCGGCTGGCCAGTAGTTCCAGCCGAATGAGGCCAGACAAGGCGACGGCGACCGTTACAGGAGGTGCGTAGTGCAAGGAGTAGCGACAGCACTGATCACGCTGGGAGGGATGCTGCTCTCGCTGGCTTGCGCGGTGCTGGTGGAGGAGCTGTTCCTCGGCGGATTGTTCCGGTTGTTCTTCGCCTCGCGGGCGGGACAATCTGCCAGAGCCAACCGCAACGTCTGCGGCTGGTGGAGTGACAAAAATCGCACGAGGCGAGCGCGGTAGCGAAAGAGGAGGAGGACATGCTTGCATTCAAGTATCTGTTGATGACCCTTGGAGTCAGCCTGTTCGTCGCGGGAGCTGCGGTTCTCGCCTACGATTACTGGGTGCTGTTGCAATACCGGCGCGCGGTGGCCGGCGGCGTAGAAGGTGCGGTTGCGCCGCAGCCCGTCCGCTGGCGCATGACCGCTGCGCTCATTGCGCTGGGATGGGCGCCCATGCTTATCGCCCTGAGCATCGTCGTGGTGCCCAGCGGCATGGCGGCGGTGCGCATTAGCGAAACCCGCGGCACTGAGGCGGGCACGCTCTATCCTGGCGTGCATTTCGTAACGCCGCTGGTCGAGGAGATACAGCTCTTCGATCTGCGCGACAAGCTATTCACCACCGGCGTGGCCGAAAACGGCAAGAAGGTCGAGGCCGGCACAAAGGGCGTGCTGAACGTCCAGTCCAAGGAGGGACTGAACATCGGATTGGCGATCACGGTGCGCTACCAGCTCGATCCGCGGCGGCTCGACTACGTGCAAGCGCACCTGCCGCAGCCGGTCGAGACGGAGATCGTGCCACCGGTTGTCGCCAGCGCCTGGCGCGAGCTTGCGCCGGGCTACACCGTGCGCGAAATCTTCAGCTCGCGCCGCGAAGAAGTTCGCCAGCGCGCTGCCGAGGTTATCACCCGCAAGCTGGGGGCCGACGGCCTCATTGTGAAAGAGGTCATGCTGCGCGACATCCAGCTTCCCGAGGAGTATGCGCGCGGGCTCCAGGATCTTCTGCTGAAGGAACAGCAGGACGATCAGCTCAACGTACAAACCGACATCCAGCAGAAGCAGGTGCGAATCGCCGAGCTGCAAGCCGAAGCAGAAAAGGTGCAGAAGGTGAAGGTCGCCGAAGGCGAGGCGCAGGCGCGCGTGGTCGAGGCCAAGGGCGAGTCGGACGCGATGCAGTACACGCTGCCGCTGAAAGAGAAGCAGATCCAGCAGTCGAAGCTGGAGGCGGAGGCGCGCAAGGAGGCGACCATCCAGAACGCCGAGGCCGCGGCGCAGGCGAAGGTGATCGACAGCAAGGCCGAGGTGCAGCGCCGCGACCTGCTGGCTGACGCCGAAGCCAAACGGATTCGCGTGACCGCCGCGGCAGACGCCGAACGCATGCGCAGCGAAGCCGCGGTGCTGCGCGAGACGCCGCTGCTCATCAACAAGATCGTCGCCGAGAAATTGTCGGACAAGATCCAGGTCATGCTGGTTCCTGCCGATGGAAAGTACTTCTTCGCCAACGACGTCTTCCGCGGGCTGGGCACGAAGCCGGGCATGATGCCCGAAACGGACGATCCGGAGCCGACGCCAAACCAGAACCGATGAAGGAAAGAAGTGGCCAGTGGTCAGGGGTCAGAGAAAACCCGGACCACCCGCTGAAACCGATCACTGGCCGCTAACCACTGACATGCGAACCTCAGGATATAATTCGCCACAACGGATGACCTCCTACAAGTGGCTTCTGATTGCACTGTGCGCGCTTTTTCTGCTCGCCTCCGTTCGCGCGCAAGTCGCTTCCCTTCCGCAAAACGAAACGCCAAAATCCCCCTGGGACGCGCCCGCTGCCGAAATGGCCAAACAGATCGCCGCCCTCAGCGGTCCAGGTACAGTCACGCTCGCGGTCACAAATCGTTCTTCTTTTCCCAACGACGATGTACCGAAGCTGCGTCGCACCCTCGAGCGCGAGCTGCGCCGCGCCGGGGTTACGGTACGCGAGAAGAATGCCGACTGCG
>DASRGM010000024.1:0-6150 GCA_035651035.1 Terriglobales bacterium | reverse complement strand
CCGCCCGCCCCGCCCAAGCAGGAACCCAAGGCGCAAGAGCCCAAGCCGCAGCCGGCCAAGCATCATCGCCGTAAGCCGCCACAGACGCCTGCGACCACTGCCCAGAGCAGCGAGACTACTCCACCGCCGGCTCCGTCCAGCAATGCCGCGGTTGCCATGGGTCGGCCTCCCGCAGCCGAGGCGCCGGCCGATACCGCCATCGGAGCCGATGTGAGCAGCGCCCAGCTGTCGCAGCAAAAGCAGAATACGACGCAGCTGCTCGATACCACGGAGAAGACGCTCAGCGGGTTGCCGCACAATTTAACCGCCGATCAGGAGGAGATGGTTGCGCAGATCCGCTCCTACGTCCTGCAATCGCGCAAGGCCACCACGGACGGCGATTTCGAAAGGGCCTATAACCTCGCCACCAAGGCCCATTTACTCTCCGATGCATTGGTGAAGAAGTAGCACGCGCCGCAGCCGAGCTACTTGCCGGCCCGGCTTACCTTTCCCAGCAAATCTTTGGCCGGAGCCTGGTACGGTCCGTTCATGGCCGCCGCCTTTTGCAATGTGGCGATGGAATCGGCCCTGCGGTTGACCTTCGCATAGGCATATCCCAAACGAAACAACGCCGCCTGCTCGGCCTGCGGGTCTTCCTGCAGCATGCCCACGGCGGTCTTCAACTCCGCGACCGCACCCGTGTATTTCTCCTGCTTCAAATACGCATACCCCAGGCTGGAATGGGCCACCCCGGCGGCCAGCTTCTGCTTGCCTTCCGGGCTTGCGCCGGTGAGCGCGATGACCTTGTTGGCATAAGCGACGGCCTTCGCGGTCTGCTTGGGATCTTCCGAGTAGGCATTGGCCAGCATCAGCAGTGTGGGAATGCTCTCGGGGTTGGCGGCCAGCGCCTTCTCGCCATAGCTTTCCAGCCGCTCCGGCTGGTTCAGTTGCTGCAAACTATAAAGCGCCAACTGCGACACCTGGTCTTCGAACTTTGAGTTGGGAAAGGCAGGCGTGAACTTTTCGATGTAGTTCATGCGCTTTCCGGCATCTTGCTCGCCGGCGATCGCGTTGAAAGCCGCGGTTTCGACGAACTCGTAGCCGGAGCGCGCTGACTCCTGGTCGTCGGCGATGCGGCTCTTCCAGTCCGCTTCCGCAACATCGTTGGGCTTCGGCTGGGTTGCGATCGAATGATAGATTTCGGCGCCGCGGACCGCATAATCGACAGTCTTGCCGGCGTCCTTCATGGTCTGCGTAATGCCGATCTGCGACACAACGATGTCCAAATCGTTCGGATAGAGTTCGAGCGCCTTGTCTCCCAACTCCAACGCCTTGGCGGCATCGCCGGTGGCGAGGTATTGCTGCGAGAGCTGCCAGTCGCCATAAGCGGCCGCCGCTTTGTTAGAGGCGAACTTGCTCACGAAGTCCTGATACAGCGCGATCCGCTTCTGCGGGTCTTGCTCCGCGGCGATGGCCGTCAGTTCTTTGTCTTCCGGCGTTCCGGCGGCAATGCTGATGCGGGTGTTCTGCGACCATCCGATGACGGAGGAGAGAATGAGAGCGACTAGGAGCGGGCAGCGGGCAAATCGCATAGTGGGCCTCCGGCGGGCTGCATTGACGAACGATAACGAGGAAAGACTATTCGGCCTTCGCGGGCGATCGACTGATTAGGCCCTGCCCATTCGCCGGAATCGTAGCGCTTTTCCTGCTGTTGCGCTATGAGCTTTTGGAATGGCAGGCGCGCCGACCTGAGACGTCATTGGCGGCAGCGGCAGCTTCAACGAAGGCTGTGATCAGTGGATGCCGCCGGCCGGTAAGGGCGGAACGCTCCGGCTGAAATAGTGTTCCAACGAAGAATGGATGCGCAGGCAGTTCGACGGCGCGAGGTTCGCCGTTCGGGCTAAGAATACCGACGCGCAAGCCGCCCTTGACCAATTGCGGGATGTAGTCGGGATTCAGGCCAAAGCTGCAATGGTAGGTTTCGCGGATCTCGTCGCCGTTATAGATCTCGTGAAGGCGCGTCCCCTTTACCGGATGCAGCGTCTCACTGGCTTCGATCAGAGAGCATGCCAGGTTAGTGATCACCGGCTCCGAAGTCGTGGGGTCGCTCTCCTTGTGACCCGCCTTCGTGATGTGCAGCACGTTGCGAGCGAACTCGAGGACAGCATGCTGGCATCCGCCGCAGGTCCCGAGGAAAGGACGATTGTTCTCGCGCGCAAAGCGGATGACGCGAAGCGCGCCTTCCATCGAGCGATACGGACTGGCGGGAACGCACCAGAAGCCGGCGTAGTCTTCCAGCGGCGCGGCCTCGGCTGCATCGCTAGCGAGCCATTCCGGTTGCACATGGTTGCCCTCAGCTACCAGCGCGAGTGCTTCGGGGATAGCTTGGTGGGCGATGACATCGGGATTGAAATCGCCGATCAAAGCAATTTTCATCACGGCAGCCTCGAAGTCATTATCGCGCCGATCCCGGGTGGAGAAATTTTCGCAGGCCGCTGAAAAGCTCTTCGCGCGAAGCTGTTCGGGTAGAACCGGCCCTGAACGCCAGCACTACACCCAGCTTGGCCACACAGGGTAGTGCGGCGCTTCAGCGCTGCGTTATGGCCAGTCCTCATTCTGAAGCCCGCTTTAGCGGGCGCTGTTCTAAAAACTCCGAGCCGGCTTCAGCCGGCGACAGACGCGATGTAGCACCCCTGCTCAATCGCGCAAACAACTACTTTCGGCCTTCACGTTTCTGCGCCACCACCAGGCCGCGCGGCGTGGGCAGCAGCACCACGGAGATCAGGCCTTCCTGTTCCAACTTGAGCGCGGCCGCGCGCACCTGCTTCAGGTGCGAGCTGGCATCGTGCATCAGGATGACGCCGAACGGTGAAATCTGCGGCAGGTAACGCCGTACTTCCTTCTCGCGGACGGGCATGTCGCTGTCGCTGAACAACAGGTCGATGGTGCCGTCGACCTTCATCTCCAGGCTGGACTCGCGCCGCAGCTCGATGAGGTCGCGGAACTCCGAGGCCTCGATCTTCTGCCGCGCCGCGTCAAACATCCTGGCGTCGTATTCGCAGCTGATGATCCGTCCAAAGCCGTTCACGCGCAGGGCCTCGGCGATCCACAAGGTACTGACGCCCATGAAGGTCCCGGTCTCGACCACCAGGTTGGGCTTAATCGTGGTGACCAGGGTGCGCAGAAACTCCAGCACCTCGACCTCGGCGGTCATGGAGTCGTACATGCTCCAGCGCTCGGGGTGCGGACACTCCGGTGTGGGGCGATGATATTCCGGCACCAGCTTGCCGGCGCGCGCTACCGCCTCGCGCAGGATGCGATGCTCCTGCTTTTCTTTGCGAAAGAGTCGGCGCAGGCCCATCAGGCGCTCTTCTTCTTCCCGCGCAGTTCGTTTTTCCCGCGAAGCTGCTCGAGCATGGCGGTGCGCAGAAGCGAGTTGAGCCGGGACTGATATCCCTTGCCGCCGCGCCGCAACCAGGCAAGCACGTCGGCATCGATGCGCAGCGTCACCTGTTGCTTTCGCGGCCGATACCAGGGATTGCGGACAGCGTTCTTCCAGAACTTTTCCGTTGCCTCTGGGATATCGGACAAATCGATCGTGTGATCTGGCATTGCAGCCAGCTTCTGCAGCTCGCGCTTCAGTTTGGGCGTCAGCTTCACGTCAGCCAGCGTGCTTCTTACGATTTTCCCCATATGACCTACGCTCCGTTGGCGTCGCACGACGCGCAGAGATGATCCGCACTACTTCGTGCTCACCTTTTGCTTCCAGTGTGTGAGCAACGAAAAGAACTGTACGGCCGCCCACGAACCCAATCGTGCGCCAGCGAGGTTCTCCATCCACAATGCGATCCTGTTCGATCAGTGCAAACTCATCCAGGAAAACAGACCTCGCCAGCTCAAAACTGACGCCGTGTTTCCGGACGTTGCTCTGGGCCTTTTCGCTGTCCCATTCAAACAGGATCATGCGCTGCCATTGTAGCGCCGATTTTGTAGTTACAACAAGCCGGCAGCGGTAACACGCCCAAAGCGAACTCGGGTTACGATGGAGTCATGCGCGAGATGTGGCGGCACCGCGGGATACGGCTGATCTTTGTGGCCAATCTGGTCTCGATGATCGGCAGCGGCATGAACTCCGCCGCGGTGATCTGGTACATCCTGCAGGCGACGCACTCCGAGGTCTCGCTGGGCATGCTGATCGCGCTGCAGACCATCCCTTCGCTCGCCCTGCTGCCGTTTACCGGCGTGCTCATCGACCGCGAAGACCGGCGCCACTTGATGATGTGGCTCGATGGCGCGCGCGGCGCCATCATCCTGTTCGTCGCTCTGCTGGTGTTCACCCATCACGTCCGCCTCTGGCAGGTCTACCTGATGAACGTGCTGGTCGCCATCGGGTTCTGGATGTTCTTTCCTACAGTCAACGCGCTCATCCAGGAGTTGACGCCCGACGACCGCATGCTCGACTCCAACTCGCTGCTGCTGGCCGCGCTACAGGGCGGGTGGCTGATGGCAGGCGCGCTGGTCGGATTCGTCTACAACCACATCGGCCTGGGCGGGGTGTTGCTGATCGACGCTCTCACCTACGTAGTTTCGATCGCCTGCGTGTTCTACGTGCGTCAGGGGCGAGTCACCGTCGCACTGCCGGCAACTGCGGAGACGTTTCCCGGAAGCAGCGCCCTCCAGCGCTATCTGCAGGAACTCGCCGACGGCTATCAGCACGTGCGCGAGAACCGGCGCGTTCTGTTAATCGGAATCGCCTGGGCGCTCTTCGTGGCTGCCATGATGACCCAGGGCGTATTGTCGGCGCCGCTCAGCGATCGCATCCTGCATGGCGGCGCAGTCGGTTACGGCTGGCTGAACGCCGGCTGGGCGGTGGGCGCCTTCGTTGCCGTATTCTATGCAGCCAATTTCATTCGCCGCCACGGCGCCAACGTCTCCGTGACGCTGACCATGAGCATCATCGCGGTAGCGTTGTTCCTGCTGCCGTCGTCGCGCTGGCTGGTGCTGGCTGTCCCCATCTATTTCGTTATGGGCTCCAGCCGCGGTGTCGGCGGAATCGCCCTCTCCAGCGAGATGATGCAGTTGGTGCCGCGCCACTTCATGGGGCGGGTGCAGAATACGTTCTCCTTCCTCGCCAATGCGCTGCAAATCTGTACCGCATTGCTCGTGGGCGAGGCAGCGCATCGCGATGGCCTGCGGTACGGCTTCTGGATCGTGGGTGCCATGTATCTGGCGGCCGCGCTGGCCGCATGGCTGCCGGTGCGCAGCATGACTCCGGCAGCGTATGAGACCAGCGACACTGCGGCAGACTGATTTTCGCCCTTCGCCATTCGCTCTTCGCCCTTCGCTTTACGCCAGAGCTGACAGACAGACAAACCGCAATGGCTGCGGTTTCGTTCGAAAAACGAAGCGCGACGAGTGAATCGCGCATTCCGCGGTTTACAAATATTCACGGTCGACGCAAAGCTCAATCCAAAGACAACAAAGTAAAGCCGAAACAAGAAAACTGCGGCTTGCATCTTCGCGTAAAACCGGCTGTGCACACGCGTCCCGGGCGAGCGATCCACATCAAAATTGTGGAAGCAGGGTTTCAACAATAGGGTTTCAACAATTATGAAAGCGGCAACAGCAGTCTTGCTTGTGGTTCTCGGATTACTGGCTGCGCCGATGATGTGTGCAGCGCAGTACCAACAGGCGCCACCTCCTCCCAACCAGGCGCCTCCTTCCGATCAGGCGCCGCCCGACCAGGCGCCGGCCGACCAGGCGCCCGTGCAGGCGCCTCCCATGTCGGCCGATCAGCTGCAACAGCTCGTAGCGCCGATCGCGCTCTATCCGGATTCGCTGGTGGCGCAGATCCTGGCGGCCTCGACTTACCCCACCCAGGTTGTCGAGGCGGAGCGCTGGCTGGAAGCGAACCAGGGCCTGCAGGGACAGGCGCTCGCGGATGCCGTGGACCAGCAGCCCTGGGACCCCAGCATCAAGGCGCTGGTCCCTTTCCCCAACGTGCTTGCAAACATGGACAAGAACCTTTCCTGGACTTCGGCGCTCGGCGACGCTTATTTCAATCAGCAGCAGGATGTCCTCAGTGCGGTCCAGGTGATGCGCAAACGGGCGCAGGAGGCCGGCACCCTTCAGAGCACGCCGCAGCAGGTGATAACGACGAGCGGACCGCAG